>JACZXA010000029.1 GCA_022571865.1 Pseudomonadota bacterium | reverse complement strand
CAAGCGAATTGCTAAGCAGTTTGCGAAGCAAACTGCCAGAGTAGTAAGACGCCGGGCCTCGCAGGCTGGGTGCGCGGACTGGAGTGGAGCGGGTCCCGTCCCATTGGGACGGGCGCGTGCATCGACAACGTGGCAACTCGCTTGCGAGTTGCTTTGCAGTTTGCCTTGCAAACTGCCGAGCACCCGGAGGGAGCACGCCCGCCTGCGAGGCCCGGCGTTTTGTTGCTATCGGCGGCCGCAGTAGCTTGTTCATGAATAATCCAGGCTAGGTAAGGAGTTTGCTCGAGTACGGCGCATATGATGGTTAACATTTTGAAATTATTTGAAATTCCGGGGCGCCTGTGCAGTTTTTGGCTGGATCTCGCGACCCGCCAAGACGCCGGATGTTCAGCGCGTTCGCTATGCGAAGCCTCAATTCCGTAGCTACGGCTACGCTTTCGGTCACGAGCCGTCATGACGACCACGATCTCTCACCCAAAACTCTGCGTCCTCGTGCAATATCCGGGCTAGCTTCTCAAAGATCCCGTTCTATCGAAAACAGCACTTCGTGTGAAGACCAGGTACCGAACACCTTGGAATTTCGCGATGGGTACGGGCCCGCTTCCAGATCTCCGAAGTCGATGTAGCGGTATCGGGCGTTAAACGTCCAGGGCCCGCCAAGTTCTCTGGTCACGCCAGCCAACACGTTCCAGGTGAATTCGACGCTCTTGGAGGTGTCTTTGAAAACCAGTTCGGGCGTAACGCCGGGCACTTCACGTTCGATGTAGTCGCTTTCCAGAACATTGCGTGCGATGCCTATTCCGGCGCCAGCTTCCCAGGACCAGTGCTGGTTTATGGGGCCACGGCGGATGGCATTTATGAGTATGGTGGTCGTCTCGATATTGGTGAAAACGTTGGTAATGGTTTGAATTACCGGTGTCGGGCTGGTGAGATCCCAGTCACTGCGGTAACGCCAGATCAATTCAGCTTCGAAAGCCCAATAATCGACCCGTCGGCCGATGGAGAACCCGACCCCGTAAACGTAGTCGGTGAATTCATTCTCGACGATGTTGCCATCGATGATGCCGTTTACGGGTAACCCCGTACCGATGCTGCCTTTGTCGGTGATGTCGTCGATCGTCGCGTAGCCGCCGGAAATCTTGGCAGCCACGTATAAAGAGTCTGCCGATACATCGAGCGCGATGCCTAGCGCGATAATGCAGCCGAGAAGCCTGCCGAGGGACTGGTAGATATTATTCATGGTGTGGTTATTCATCCGGTAATGGTACCCGAATCCAAAGGGCCAGTTCATCGTTGAGTTCCAGTACCCGGCCCAGTCGGTCATCGGGTTGGCTCGAAGCACAGACGACATAGTTGGCGTTATCAGTTGTCGTGACGTGGTTTGAAGTCGTGAAGCCATGATGGCGGGCCAGATAGGCACGACGAGGGTAGTTGGATGCGCAGAATTCCACGTGATCGACCGGCACGTCCGCTGATGCCACGACGGCGGCGATCGCGGCAACGTCGCTCAGTTGATCGGCGTCCTTACCGGGTGATCCGAAATACCAGTAAGTTCGTCCGGAAGACAACATGAGCACGAACGCCGTTGTCATCCAGATGTATTTAGCGGACCAACGGGCGAGGTAAGGGGAAACGACCATATTCGCCCAGATTGCGAAGAAGGGCAGGCACGGTAAAAGGTAGTGTTTGTATTGACGCGGGCTGATCAGCAACGGGAGCGAAGCCGCCAATCCTAAACTCAAGAATGCCCAGGAGGGTCGGGAAAAGTGGAATTTACGATTACTCAGCCATGCAACCCCGATGAAGATTCCGGCAATACTCAAGTTATTCAACAACTGGCCGAGTTGATACACCCGGCCGTGGTCGATGTGACGTTCACCCGCCAGGCTCGCCAATAGCTGGGTCTTGAGATAGTGCCCGGTACTCAGTTGCGCCGCATCGATAGAAAGAATCGCGAAGATCGCCAACAGCAAACTGCCGAGACAGATAACCGTCGCGAGAACCGCTTTACGCGGGTTGCTGTCGATGACGAGTGCAAACAGGGCAGGGGCGGCAAGGGGGAACAGACCGACCGGGCCTTTGATCATCAGACCGGCGAGACATCCAACTGCAACCAGCACATTCATCCATAACCTGTCGCGACCGAGCCACGCGGCCCAGACCGAGAACAGTGCAGCGACTGTCACCATGGATTCGAGGGAGTTGTTCTTCAGCGCATGACTGGTGACGGGCATGGCAAAGAAGATTGCCAGTGACCACCAGGCAGGCTGCGAAGGCGCGGTTTCCCGGCACAGCCCCACCATGAGTGCTGCGATGATCACGACCATCAAACCGCAGAACGTTTTTTCCACCCAGAACGCATCTCCAAGCAAGGTGAAGTACTGCGACTGAAGCCAGACACCGAGTGGTGGACTGTCGCTGAACCATTCGACATCCAGGTCAAAATATGCCGGAAACCAGAAACTGCCTTGTCCCGCGGCGCCTAACTTCGCGATGGTGGCGTAAATGACACCGTCGAGCCCCATGCTGAGAGTGGCCAGATCGGCAGCGATATAGAGCCAGAAAAGTCCCAGCACGAGACCGATAAGCGCGGTCTCTCGATTACTCAACGTTCAGTATCCGGTAGTTGGATGTGGTCGCTGTATCTCCCCGAGAAACGACGCGGAGGGCCTCGGCAATTTCACTGGCGACATTGGCGACGTAGTGATAACCGTCGGCAAAATTGCTGTCGGCCAGCGTCAAGGGCGATTCGAAGAAAAAGTCCACCACGTGATAATTCTCGAGAGTCGCGCCGAACGCCGCCACTCTATCTTTGCAGGTTAGCCAGTACCGTGCCTCCCGGGTACCTGAGGCAGGTTGGTAACGATGATGGTAAGGGGCGAAGAACAGAATCTTACGTGTTTCGCGAGACAAGTGTCCTAACTCCTCATATAGATGTGACAGATCAGGGAAGACAGGATCTTCAGGCTGCGTTGTTCTCCCTAACAGTATCGGGGTCTGGCTGTACAGGCGCAGGCGCGATTGTTCCGGATCGTAGGGACCATAGAGATCTTCCACGACATCCAGAAAACCATCAGGTCGCACTGGATAGCGCACCCGCCAGCCAATGAGCGATCTAAACTGCCGCCATGCGTCCTGGGCGGATGTTGAATTGAACGGTGGCAGGTCGTTCCAGAGATTGTCGTCATAGAGCCAGGCAGGAAACTCGACGTTGGCGCCGGCCCCCACAAATTGGTCGCTACCGCTCGGTTGGCACCAGACGGTGTCGATGCCGAAGATCAGTGTTTTGATGTTTGTGTGGTAATTGCGAATGACGTCGAGCATCTTGATCTGCTCATACGGTGATAAGGACTTGGCTGCTACGTTGGCGAACGTTTCGTTGAACAAACCATCGAGTTGTTCTGGCCGCAGCATCATGGCTGTCGAAGTGCCGATCACGAAACTTTCAAACTCGGGTCGCTTCGCGATCGACGGGTTGTAATACCGCCCGGATGATTGAAGTGGATGACGTTCCCAATCGGGCGAGAATGCGACGCTGTCGTAGGGATCCACAATGAGAACAAGCCCGTACACGGCTATCGCTGAACCGAGCACGCTCGCTGCGAAGTAGATTACGAAGGTGCGCCAGGTCGCTGGCTTAGAACTGGAAATACACAAACTCCTGAGTGTGGTTGGCACCGACAAATAACACGAGTGCCGTTAAAACCAAACCGGTGGCGATAGCCATCCATCGCGTGGGTTGCAGCCGGTCGAACACGAACGATTGACTGGTTGGTCCTTTTACTGCAATGAGACCGGCCAGGAAAACCAGCAGAACATCCCCACCGCGAATGGCGTCAACCGGTATTTCGAAAGTCAGCATGCCTTGCCAGACATCAACCGCTACCGCAAAGCTGTCGGCTCTGAAGAGAGTCGCGCAAACCACAAAAAAACCGATGGTGAGTATCCAGCCCACCGTGTCAGGGAGTTGGAGTCGACTCTTCGAAAATACGGTGTTTATCGCAAGACCCAAGCCATGCAAACCGCCCCACACCACGAACGTCCAGGACGCCCCGTGCCACAGACCACAAAGCAACATGGTTATCGTGATCGCAAGGAACCTGCTCAAGGGAATTTCTCGGTGGCGTGCGATGGGTACGAACAGATAATCGCGCAGGAATCGGGTGAGTGTCATGTGCCACCGCTGCCAGAATTCCCGCAGGTCCGTTGCTGCGAATGGGGCGTTGAAGTTGAACGGTAGTCGGAAGCCGAAAAACAGGGCCAATCCCAGTGCCATGTCGGAGTATCCGGAAAAATCGAAGTAAACCTGCAGGCTGAATGCGGCCGACGCCATCCAGGCGGCGTAGGCGGTGATCTCCTGGCCGACCGAAACACTCGCAAATATAGGATCGACGAACTTCCCTAACGAATCCGCAATGACGACTTTCTTGAAGAGGCCGATTGCAAATAACACCGCACCGCTACCGATACGTTCGAACAGACCGTCTCTCGTCGGGCTTTGCTCGAACTGAGGTATCAGTTCTCTATGGCGCACGATCGGTCCGGAAATCAGCTGAGGGAAAAACGATACGTAAGCGCTGTACTGCAGTAGGTCGTATCCAGGAGCCTTGCGGCGCCAGGCGTCGACCAGGTAGGAAATCTGCTGAAAGGTGAAAAACGAGATCCCGAGGGGCAACACGATGTTCAGGACGATGTCCTGTTTCCCGGCGATGGTATTAGCCGTACTAACGAGAAAACCGGCGTATTTGAAATAACCGAGCAGGCCGAGATTAAAAACAAGCCCCAGTATCAGCACGAGGTTGTTGCCTCGTTTTGCCGAATGGCTCATCGACCGGCCAAGGGCGTTGCCGATGGCATAGTTGACCACCATGGAACCCAGCAGCAGTGGAAGAAATACGGGGTTCCACCAGGCGTAAAAAAACAGCGATGCAGAAACCAACGCGGCCAACGACGCGCGTTGGCCGAACTGTCGGAAACACGCGTAATAGATCAGTAACGAGAGCGGTAGAAACGCAAGCAGGAACGCCTGGGAGTTGAATAACATATAGGGGGATTATGCCGAATCACTCTCCACAGTTCTCCTAACCCGAATATTGCACGAGTTCGGCGCATATGATGGTTAACATATTGAAATTATTATAAATTTTATATATATCGAATATGCTCGAAGTGTCGTTGATGCGCCTGTGCAGTTTTTGGCTGGATCTCGCGGCCGTCATGACGATCCCGATCTCTCACCCAAAACTCCCCGTGCTCTTGCAATATCCTCGCAATATACGGGCTAGACAGAAGAAAATGGTTAGAATTTGCTATGGCATTACCTCGAGCCTGTTTCGTTATTCCGACCTATAACGAGGCAGACAACATTACGCTGCTGTTGACGCAAGTCCTCGAATCGATGGACACCCATGCCGGTTGGGAGGTGACCGTACTGGTGGTGGATGATGATTCCCCGGATGGCACGGGTGCCCGTGTTCGAACATTTATGGCGACCGAACCGCGAGTGCATCTTTTGACCGGTAGTAAACGTGGTCTTGGTGATGCCTATCTGCGGGGTTTCGAGCGTGCGTTGAGTGAGTTCGATCCCGATGTGCTGGTGCAGATGGATGCGGATTTCTCCCATGCGCCGGCGGATTGTCCGCGTCTGCTCGATGCACTGGATGACAAAACGGATTTGGTCATTGGCAGTCGTTACGTATCCGGTGGGCGGATCGATGCCGACTGGCATGTGTTACGTCGTTGGCTGTCCCGCGGCGGCAACTTTCTCGCCCGTTATGTCGCGAGACTCTACTCGGTGCGCGATTGTACGGCTGGATTCAAGGCAACGCGGGTAACAGCGCTCAACGAAGCCAAACCACAACGCTTCAGGATTCAGGGATACGTATTTCAAGTGGCGTTGTTGCATAGCCTGGTCGTTGCGGGCGCCCGTGTAACCGAGATACCCATCTGTTTTCATGAGCGATCTCGAGGAGCCACCAAGCTCGGGGTGAAAGATCTGCTGGAGTTTTCTATCCACGTGTGGTGGCTGCGCCTTCAAGGTCGTAATACTTTTTCCAAGTTCATGCTCACCGGATTGAGTGGGGTATTTGTCAACTTAGGAACCTTTGCGGCATTGCTCTCGGTGGGGATGCACCAGTATCTCGCGTCGGCTTGCGCGGTCGAACTTTCGATCATCTCGAATTTTCTGATCAACAATTACTGGACGTTTGGTTATCGCGACATTCCGACTCGAAAACGGATTCGTGGCCTCAAATACAATGTTGTCTCGTTGGCGACGCTGGCGATCAGCTTAGCCACATTCGTGTCGTTGTCTGTGGTCAATTCGCAGGGTTCACCTATGCTGCACCAACTACTGAGCGTCTTACCGGCAGGCTTGGTGAATTATTTCGCCAACAGTTACTGGACGTTTCGCGAACGGTGAGTTTACCGTGTAGGCGGCAACCCTGAGGAATGCTCATGATCGACGAACCGCTACAGGGTCCCGCCTGGGATCTGACCAGCGAATACCTAAACCCCGAGGCACCGGAGTTGCAGGCCGATCTCGATAGGTTGAGCGAGCTGCTCACTCAAATCGAAAAGTTGAACGAGGATCTTGACGGAGGCGGTGATGCTGGAGGGGTCACAGGTATAGCTGCGGCGCAAGCCATCTACAAGTTGTCTGAGCAAGCCGTGATAATGCTCGAGAATCCCTATTGCTTCGCGAACTGCCTGTTGGCCGTGAATAGCCGCGATGACGCTGCCCAGACTTTGTATGGACGTTTGCAGGCTTACCAGAAGCGTTTTTCCGATTTGCTCGAACCCTTGTCCCAGTTCACCGATCTTGCGAACGATGAGACCATCGATTCCTACCTTGCAGACGAAGAGGTGCAGGCCAGCGAGTTTCAGGTTCGTCATTCCCGCAAGCGGCGCCACGAGATATTGAGCCTGGCCGAAGAAAACCTGATCAATGGACTCGGCCTGGACGGAATTCACGCCTGGGGTGATCTCTACGATCGGCTCTCGGGCACGCTGTCGTGCGATGTGCTCATTGGCAACGAGGTGCAGAGCATGGGCATCGCGCAAGCGAGCGGACTCATGATGAAACCCGATGTTCAGCTGCGCCAGAACGCGTGGAAGGGTATCAACGACGCCTGGCGAACCCATGAAGAATCCTGTGCGGCGGCGATCAACGCCATCGCTGGTTGGCGACTCGAATTGGGTCGTAAACGAGGCAGGCGGAAGCCCGTACATTTTCTGGATGCGCCTGTGCACATGAATCGGATCACCCGGAAAACGTTGGATACGTTGTTAGGCGTTGCAAAAGACGCTCGACCGCTTGCGCAGCGAGCCGCAAGACTCCAGGCGCGAGCCTATGGAAAAACCACCATCGGGCCATGGGACCAGCGCGCTCCCGCGCCGGATCTCGGTCAAAGCTCGAGTGTCGGTACGCCATTCTCGAGTGCCGTCGATATCATCGCCGATGCCTATGGCGAAGTGCATCCGTCCATGGGTGAGTTCGTGCGGATGATGGTGGCTGAACGCTGGGTGGAAGGCACGGTAGGGGATAATAAACGCCCGGGTGCATTCTGTACGGGGTTTCCCAAGTCCCGCACGCCGCGCGTGTATATGACGTACACAGGGAGTGCAAGCGATATGATCACGCTTGCCCACGAACTCGGCCACGGCCTGCATAGCTGGGTGATGAGAGATTTGCCGGAGAGCCAACGTTCATATGGTATGTCGCTCGCTGAAACTGCCAGCACCTTCGGTGAAACCCTGGTGCGTGACGCCCTGATGCAACGTGCCGATACGGCGATTGCACGGCTCGACATCGCCTGGGAAGAGATGTCGGCGTTGGTGGCATTTATTCTCAACATCCCGACCCGCTTCGAGTTCGAACGGCGCTTTTACGAAGCCCGCCAGGAACGCCCCCTGCGACCGCAGGAACTCAACGACATGATGAGCGAAGCGTGGCAGACATGGTATGGCGATACACTTGCCGAACCCGATCCGCTTTTCTGGGCCAATAAACTCCACTTCTATATTTCGGGTCTCAGCTTCTACAATTTCCCCTACCTGTTCGGTTACTTGTTCAGCTCAGGCGTGTACGCAAAACGTAAAGAATTCGGCGCCGGTTTCTACGACCGCTACGTTGCCCTGTTACGAGACACCGGCCGTATGACAGCGGAGGATCTCGCTCAGAAACATCTGCTCATCGATCTGAGCATGCCCGATTTCTGGCAGGAGACCGTCGGTTCACTTGAATCGCGCGTGGATCAGTTCGAAGCGCTTCTGGACGAACTGAACCTGGCGGTTTAAGTCATTCGAATGCGACCTCCAGCACATCGTCGAGATGTGCCGCTAGGGTGATCTGCAAATCCTCCCGCACAGCGTCCGGCAACTTGGCGAGATCCGCTTCGTTGTCCTGAGGAAGAATAATGTGCCGCATACCCGCCCGATGTGCGGCGAGCAGTTTCTCCTTGATACCGCCCACGGGTAACACGAGCCCTGATAACGTGAGTTCTCCGGTCATCGCCAGATCGTCGCGCACGATGCGATCGCTGTAAGCCGAAATCAGCGCGGTTGCCATTGTCACACCGGCCGAAGGACCATCTTTCGGTACTGCCCCCGCCGGTACGTGAATATGCACGCCTCGTTCCTCGATTTGCTTGCGATCGACACCCAGCTGGTCGGCGTGGGCCCAGATGTAGCTGCGAGCGGCTTTTGCGGATTCCTGCATGACCTGACCGAGGTGGCCGGTCAGGATCACCTTGTCGTCCTTGTGGGTGAAGGTAGCTTCCACGTACAACACGTCGCCTCCCGCCTCGGTCCAGGCGAGTCCTGCGGCGACTCCCGCAGGCAGGTTTTCCCGACCTTTATCGGATTTGAACTTCTCTGGTCCGAGCAACTCCGCGAGTAAGGATTGGTCGATCAGATCTTCGTTGCGATTTTGCTCACCCTCTTTATCGGCTTTTTCCCCTACCTTTTCTTCGATCTTATCTCCAACCACCAGGCGTGCGCGCTTGCGAGCCAGCCGGCCGATGACACGTTCCAGTTCGCGGACCCCGGCTTCGCGCGTGTAACGGCGAATCATGGCATGAAGCGCATCGTCGCTGATGTTGAGTTGTGCTTCGGTTAATCCGCTCTCTTTTTGTTGTCGGGGCACAAGGTATTGACGTGCGATAGCTTGTTTTTCCATGTCGCTGTAGCCGGAAAGCTCGAGTACTTCCATGCGATCGAGTAGTGGCTTGGGTATGCCATCTAATGTGTTGGCGGTCGTAATGAACAGCACGTGTGAAAGATCGTAGGGAAGGTTCAGATAGTTATCGCGAAATTCTTTGTTCTGGGCAGGATCGAGAATCTCCATCAATGCCGCTGACGGGTCGCCGCGATAATCCTGGCCGAGCTTGTCGATCTCGTCCAACATCAGAATCGGGTTGGATACACCGGCTCGGCGCACGCTTTGCAGGATGCGGCCGGGCATGGCACCGATATAGGTTCGGCGATGGCCGCGCAGCTCCGCCTCGTCATGCAGACCTCCGAGCGAAAGACGTTCGAACTTGCGGCCCATGGCGCGTGCGATGGATTGTCCGAGGGAGGTTTTGCCGGTTCCCGGTGGGCCGACAAAACACAAAATAGGCGCTTTGGCCTCGGGGTTGAGCTGCATGACTGCGAGAGATTCGAGAATGCGCTCTTTGACGTCCGTAAGGCCGTAGTGGTCCTCGTCGAGAATACTCTGGGCGTGACCGAGATCGAGCTGGTCTTCGGTCTGCTCATGCCAGGGCAACTCGGCAACGAGTTCCAGGTACGCCCGAGCGACCTGATAGTCGGCGGCATTGGTCGACATGCGCGCCAGCCGCTTGAGTTCGCGATCCACTTCCTTCTGTACCGTTTCCGGAAGTTTTGCGTCGTCCAGCTGCCCCTTTAACTCCGTGATGTCCTCATCGTCTTCTGTTTCCCCGAGGGCATGCTCGATGGCTCTCTTCTGTTGACGCAACACATGTTCGCGCTGTTGATCGTCCATATCGTCACGGGCCTGTTTGGCAATCTGTCGCCGTAACTCCGTGACTTGAAGTTCGTGGCCCAGCAGATCATGGATCTTCTGCATGAGTGCATGAGTGGAATCGCACTCCAGTACCTCCTGCTCTTGAGAGAGAGTCAGCTGGGCAAACGAAGCGATGCGGTACATCTGGGTAATGGGATCCGGGATGGAGCCGACCATGGTGTGGTAGGCCTGGGCGCCATTGTCGTGGTCCATGAGTTCGGCGATTCGTTGCGCGACCTGCAGATTTTCCCGCAGGAGCGCATCGACGGCGGGCGCATCCTCACTCGCATCGTCGATGCTGAGAACGGGTAGCGGCTCGTATTCGAGTGCCATGTAGCTCGTCTCGGAAGTGGCATCGAGGAGCTTCACTCGCCGTATGCCCTGTACGATGACCTGAGCGCTGTTGTTACTTTTTTCGATGCGACTGATCTTCACGATCGTGCCGATGTTCTGCAGGTCTTTGCGCTCGGGATCTTCCTGCTCGCCATCGAGTTGCGCCACTGTAAGCAACTGCCGACCATGTTCCACTGCAGCGTGTACTGCCGCCAACGACTTGGTTCTGCCGACCCTCAGTGGAAGAATGATCTGTGGGTAGACCACGGCGTTCTTCAGCGGAAGGACGGGGAGGATGTGAGGCATGTCGGTCTTACTCAAGTGTCACCTGATACTTCTCGCAGGCACGAGATGATGCGCGTGCGGGGCGTCGTTTGCCAGCCGTCTGGTGAAACCCATGCCACCGCGCACCTCGATAGCCATTTTTGTGACGAATGCACCAATTCCGCCAGTAGTGCCCGGCTACCCTGGATGAGACGCCGCCCGTAAAAGTGCGATATACGAGCGAATTCCGGCGATTTGACCTGTCCGCCTGCTTTTCGTCAACTTAGCGGGTAACCGCAGAACGTTGGTGGCCGTCAGGCGAGGTGAGCGAGCTGCTCCCGCTTGACGAGGTGCTTGAGCGCGGCACCCTTGGCGAAACGTTCGATCTCGGCCACGATGTAATCGGCGAGTCGTTGAGTTTCGTTGCCTAGAGATCCAGCGATGTGGGGAGTCAGAAACACATTGGGCAGTGTGTAAAGAGGAGACTCGTCAGGCAGCACTTCGGGTTCGGTCGTGTCGAGAATGGCGAAAAGACGCCCTCGTTCGAGTTCACTCACCAACGCTTCCTGATCCACCAGACCCCCTCGAGCCGTGTTGATCAAAGTTGCGCCATCTCGCATGAGTGCGAGTTCCCGCACCCCAATCATGTGTCGATTGTCAGACAGCAACGGCGCATGCAGACTCACCACATCGGACCTCGACACAAGCTCGGACAGCCCCACCTTGGACGCGCCCAGGTCGCGGCTGGCAAGTGGCGTCACATACGGATCGTAAAGAAGCACCTGCAAGTCAAACCGGCGTAAATGATCCATGACAATTTGACCAACATGAGAGGCGCCTACGATTCCGACGGTTTTACCGTAGTTGCCGACGTTAGGTGCTTCTTTGCTCCAGGGGGCACGGTTCTCGTGATGATCGACATAGAACCGGTTGAGCTGGAACACCTGTTTGTTGGCGAACAGGATCGCACCGAGCGTGTATTCCGCAACGGGGACGGCGTTTGCAGCCACCGCGTTGGTGACCAGGATGCCGCGCCGCCACACGCTGTCGTCCAGGAACCCCTTTACGCTACCCGCGATGTGCGCGATGAGCTTCAATCGGGGCAGTTGATCGATGATCTCGGCGTCGATGCGGGGGCAGCCCCAACTGGTAATCAGCACTTCGGTGTGCGCCATGTCGTCGCCGATTTCCTGAGGGTCGCGGAACGGCGTGGCACTGATTAACCGGACAGCGCGTTCCAGTCGTTGCAGGTGGTCGTCACGCACGAGCTCTTCGCGAACGACGGGATGCATCACCAAAGCGGCGGTGGGGCTTTTAGCCATCCGTCAAGAATACCCCATTCCCTGCAATATTCCTCTAAGTTGCTGAAATAAAAGGAATCCTCTCCAATGGCATTCTCGAGCGGCGACTAAGCGAGTAAGAGGGTCGTTCACGATACAATGATAGAGTGCTTCGATAAAAACAGCCAAGATGACCCAACCAGACATGACTCAAGATGAAGCGATGGCCATGGTGAGGACCATGGCGGAAATGCAGAATGCCCACAATGTCCAGGTACACCCCGAGTGGCGCAGTCAGGGTTATGAATATTATCGAGCCATCTGGGTCGAGTGTGCAGAGTTGTTAGAGCATTTCGGTTGGAAGTGGTGGAAAAAGCAGGTTCCGGATCTCGATCAGGTAAAGCTCGAAATTGTCGATATCTGGCACTTCGGACTGAGTGACCTCATGCGCGCGGACAAGTTGGACGAGTCGGTGGGTTCGGTATTGCTTGCCGTCGAAGACGCAACAACCAACGATTTGAACCCGGGCGATGCAGTTCGGTTTCGCGCCGCGGTTGAAGCGCTCGCCGAATCGAGCCTCTCCCTGCAGTTGTTCCAGATCGAACCCTTTCAACGCGTACTCGAAACCCTTCCGATGTCTCTGTCCGAACTGTTCAGGCTCTACATCGGCAAAAATGTACTCAACAACTTTCGCCAGGATCACGGTTATAAAACCGGCGAGTATCGGAAACTGTGGTCGGGTCGGGAAGATAACGAGCATCTGATCGAAATTCTCGAACAACTCGACTGTGCCGCCGACGAGGTACCGCAAGCGCTATATGGTGAGCTCAGTGCGCGTTATCCGGGGTAGCGGCAGGACCTCCGGTTTTCGAACTCGACGGTGTAGTGCAAACGCCCCAAGAAGTCGATCATCCCTCGATGATCTTTCCGCCGGTAATGTCGACGAGCTAATCCAATACGTTTCCGCGGAAGCGTCTTTGCACGCCAGGAGCCTGACGCCCGATATGGACTGGCGGCCGCCCGATTGCGGGCATATCGCCTGGGTGTTGGCTCAGTACGCGCAACCATCAGGCCGGCGCGCGACAGACCCGAGCAACCACCGCGAGCGGCACTGAAGATTACGGCCGACCGGAAGATAGTCGATCAACTCCTGGTCAACGTGATGTCGAGCGTGTCTTGGAGCCATGCGTAAGGTCCATCATCGACGACTGATTGCTGAGCGATTCTGGTGGGTAAGGGTAAAGGCCATATCCAGAAATCGTCTGTGCCTGGGTGCCGGGGCAATTTTATCAGTCTTCTTCCGAGCAAGCGGTCAGCGTTGGGAAAGCAATGCTTGATAAACCGCCAGCGTCGTTGCATCGAAGCAGGTGAACCTCACCACCTCGAGGTCTGCGCTATCGAATGAGGTGACGGTATTGACGGCAATAACGCTCGCAGCTTCCAGCGGATAGCCGTAAACGCCAGTGCTTATTGCCGGAAAAGAGATGCTCCTCAACGCATGAGCTTCGGCAAGTTCCAGCGAGCGCTCATAACATGACGCGAGGAGCTTCGCTTCGTCCATGTCACCGCCATGCCAGATCGGACCGACCGTGTGAATAACGTATTTGGCGGGCAGAAGGTAGCCGCCAGTGATTTTTGCCTGCCCCGTCTCGCAACCCTTCAACGTTCGACATTCGGCTAACAACTCAGGGCCCGCTGCGCGGTGAATAGCTCCGTCTACACCGCCGCCACCCAGCAGCGAAGCGTTTGCCGCGTTGACGATCACGTCCACACGTTCTTCAGTGATATCTCCTTGTTTGGCCTCTAAGACAGTCATATGAACAGCGCGCGTTATCCCCGAGGCTATCTTAACAACAGCAAGCCTCATGTCGCAGAATCAAGACATGGATTGAGTGACAGCTATCGGGAGGCGCCATCTAGCGACTGCAATTCAAAGCGTGCGATCTGTCGTACCGAGACCTCGCCTTGTGGTAATTGATTCGTGCCATTGGTTTTCCGTTTGACCGAAAGAGACAACAACTGGCCGGCGTTGGCATCAAATACCCATTCAATGTCTTGGGAAAGTGCGCCCGATCCGAGAAAACCGTCGTGGCCATCGGACGATTCAATCTCGGTTTCGCCATGAGTCTTGACGTAAACCACCCTGCCCCCGTTCGCCAGTCGGATATCGGTAACTGTGTGATGGTGCTGCATTTTACCGCTTGCCCAAGCCCAGGCTGCAAGGCTGAGAACGGTTCTATTGGTATTCCAGGTGGTACCGATAGACACCGGTCCATCTGGTAGTGTCGGCAACAAGCCCGCCAGCAGCTCGGATGGTCGCAGACCGCCGTCAGTTATCGTACCCAGGTTCACCTCGCCGCCGCCTTCTTGTGATTTGAACGAGCGACCATCACCGAGCAGCGTGAACTCACTACCGGTAAGGTGTGAGGTAGTCAGGCGCTGGTTCATACCATGTGCGGTGTAGTTCCCGTTGATCGATGCCAACTCGACCAGCAGTTCGTCATTACCCTGGGTATCACCCAGATCTAAGGTCATCGAGAAGTTTCTCGTCGCGATGGCTTCGCTACGATCTCCGACATAGATTTCCTGCACCATGTTCAGCTGCATACCGCCGGAGAGGTGGTAACGCAGCGTGTGTTCATTGCCTGCAACCGGCAATGCCGCAAGCAGGGCTAGATTCAATATCAGTGTTGTCGTTTTCATCTCGACGCAGACTAAGCGGCAAATATTGACCCCGTTTGACGCAATGATCACGCAATGTAATGGCCGCGCTGTGACATATTGTGACAATTCCATTATTCGGGGTTCACATCTGCCCGGTAAAGTCCCTGCAACGATGTCGGGAGATTACTAAGTGAAGAAACGCTACTGGTCCGTCGGATCTACTCTTTTGGCGATAACTACAGCGGTGGGTCTATACGCATTGCCCGGCAACGAAGCCGAATCAAACCCTGATCCACGCCGAACCGCCACGGTTAGCCTTGGGACGTTGAACGAGACAGTGATAACGACCGGAGCGATTCGGCCGGTGACAGGCGCCGAGGTTAACGTTGGTTCGAGAATCTCAGGTACGGTGGTCAGCTTGCTGGTTGCGGTAATCCGTAACCAGCACCATAGCAGACGACGGTCGTGGCATTCCCGAGGACATGACCGAACGCGTGCTGGAGCCGTTCGTCAAACTGGACCCGTCACGCGGGCACCGTAGTGGTTACGGTCTTGGTTTGAACCTATGCCAGCGCATTGTGCAGGCACACAATGGCACCATCGAGATACAGCCTCGAAAACCACGTGGAACCTCCTTTTCGGTCGAGATACCGTTGACCTTTTGAAAACCCTTCGGGATCTTAACAACGGCAAGCCTCATGTCGCAGAATCGACACATGCAAGTTAGAGCAGCTACAGAAACGGAGTTGCGGCTGTACGTTCGCTGGCTTGAGAAAACTGCCTCGCGGATGGAGAGGCAGGGAATCGAGCCGTGGACGGATGATACAACAGCCCTCCAGAAAACCTTCCTCGAAAAAGCCTGGCGCAGGAATGAACTCGTCATGACGATAGATGACGGGATACCGATTGCTGGGGCGCTTGTGTCACAAGCACCCTCCATTGAACTCGAACAGTTGTGGGCCGACGTGCCTACCTCGAATTCCGGAACCCAAGCGTATATTCACAAGATGGTAGTCGACCCGAATCGTAGCAGTGCGAGCCTTCGTCGCAGCGTGCTTGATGCGTTGGAAGATTACGCTCGAACACTCAATTGTTCGGGTGTCCGCCTCGACTGTGTTGCGCGAAGTCGATATCTACCGCGTTTTTATCAGGACGCTGGGTATTTTCCCCGTGGCGAATGTGAGTCATCGGGCACCGCAGTTCTTCGTATGGACAAAGATCTGGATGCAGCAAGTGAACTCACCGCCATGCTCCCGGGTTGGCAGCCAGAACTCACCGGTACGCTGATGTTTGTCGTGCGGGATGGGAAGGTGTTGCTCATCCGCAAGAAACGTGGGCACGGGGCTGGGAAAATCAATGCGCCGGGAGGCAAACCCGAGGGTGTAGAGACACCATTGGAGTGTGCCCTTCGGGAAGCACATGAAGAAGTGGGCATCGAAGCGATTGACGCGAAGCTGCATGGGGTAATGAAGTTCATCGATACCGTAGATCCGCAATGGCGGGGTTATGTTTTCATCGCCGAGACTTTTTACGGTGAGCCGCGTGAAACCGATGAGGCAATCCCTCTGTGGTTTGCGCTGGATGAAATTCCTTATGCCGAGATGTGGGAGGATGACCGGCTCTGGTTACCCCAGGTGCTTGACGGCGCAATGGTGGAAGGTGATTTCCTGTTTACCCGGGGCCGCCTTCGGGCGCATCGGCTTACTACCACGTATTGACCCGGCGTCCCGCGTTTCCCACGCAGGCGTTATCATGGTTACCAGGCGACGGCAGGTCCGACTGGGCACAAACTGTCTCGCTTGTGGTCTGTTCATCGAATTGAGAATCAAACATGCGCATTGGAATTTCGGTTTGTTCGAGCTACTCAGTGGAAGACCCCCGGGAAGGCGCGCGGTTCATGGTGGAGCGCGCCGCGGCCGCCCGCCAGGCGGATCTGGATTCGCTGTTTGTCGGTGATCATCACGTTACCGCAAGCCCCTATTTCCAGAACACGGCCATCATCGCAAGGATGCTTGCCGAGTGGGGCGACAAACCCTGCGGTGCACTTTACCTGCTGCCATTGTGGAATCCGGTGTTGCTGGCGGAACAGACGGCAACGCTCGCGTCGATTGCACAGGGGCGTTTCATCATGCAATGCGGTCTGGGTGGGGAAAAGCGCCAGAGTGCGGGGATGGGTATCGACCTACACCAGCGGGGAAAGATGTTCGAAGCGAGCCTGGAAATATTGCGAAGTTTGTGGGCGGGTGAAGAGGTGACGGAAACGAAGTACTGGAACGTTTCGCGAGCCCGTATCTCCCCGTTGCCGCCGGAACCGATCGATGTGTGGGTGGGTTCTGCGGTACCAAAAGCCATCGAGCGTACCGCGCGTATGGGGGACGGTTGGTTGGCATCTCCCGGCCTGACGTATAAACAAGCCACCGACAGTTTGAATCGCTACCGCCAGGCTTGTGCGGAACACCAGCGGAAGCCGAGCGCAGTGGCAATTCGCAGAGATGTCTATGTTGGCTCGTCGAGCGAAGATGCTTTCAAGGTGGTTCAACCCTACATCCAGAAGGGTTATCGGGGTTTTGCCGAAGAGGCGCTGATGTTCGGATCGGTTACGGAAGTGGCGGAGGAGTTGGCGACCTTCGCGAAGCTTGGTTACACCGACGTAATCATGCGTAACCTCAGCTCCGATCAGAACGAAGCGTTGGCAACGATCGAGCGGCTGGCCGAGGTAAAAGCCGAGGTTAATAAAGAAGTTGAAGGTTTGGGGGAGTAACTTGAGCACTTCAAGCTCTACCGAGGCGCTCGAATCCATTCAACGAATCCGCGCCATCGCCCAAACCGGTCTGACGTACACCACGGACCCATACGATCGGGAACGGTATAGTTGAGTTGCATCAGCTGGCGCTGAATCTGTTGGCTCAGCAGCTTGACGAGTCACTCGAGCGAATTACCGGCATATATCTTCCGGAGAAAGGTTATCCGACCCCCAAGATAGACGTCCGAGCGGGCGTGTTTCGTCATGGCGAGGTATTGCTCGTCAGGGAGACGAGTGATGGTTGTTGGTCTTTGCCAGGAGGTTGGGGCGATGAGCACGATTCGCCTAAGGGGTGTATCGAACGAGAGGTGTTGGAGGAATCCGGTTACCGGGTCAATGCGGTGAAGCTTGTGAGCGTCAAAGATCGCCATCTGCACCCGTACACGCCCAGGAGGCTGGAGCGGATCTACAAGCTGTTCTTTTTGTGCGAGCTTTCAGGGGGAGAAGCCCAACCAGGCATTGAAACGACCGAGGTTGCGTTTTTTGCGTTGGATGCCTTACCGACCCTCAGCCTCGGGCGGACGCTCAAGGCTGATATCACGTTGTTGGACCAGCACCTGAGAGATATCGGCCTGCCTACCTACTTTGACTAACTCCCGGGTTCGGCGTCAGTCGTTGTCTTTCATGCGTTTGCGGGTGAGGTCCATCAGTTCAACGACGTTCAGCCCACCGTCGCCGTCTTTGTCGACCATCTTGAATCCCTGCACCAGGCGTTTTTTCAAGTTCCTCGGCAATTCGCTCCACATCAATTTGCCGTCCATGTTTTTATCGAGGAAACCGACCCACTGAGTCGTTCTGGCTCGGTGCCGATCGTGGATTGGGGCGTCGGAGGTTTCATTTACCCAACTGTAGCTGAAAGAGCCGTACAGCATTTCTTCCCAGGACTGCAGACCCCAGGTGATTTCCTTCCCGGCATCCGGATTGGCCGGGTTTTCAGCGGAGTTGTCGTACACCGTGCGGTGAATCAACTTAGTCCCCGCCGGCAGCATCATTGGTTCGATGAAGTCGTAACCGCGTTGCCAGTTGAAGTTGTAGTTAGGCACCGAAAGAATCATCTCGAGGCGACCGTCGGGATATAGAACTTCGAAGGTCGAACTTTTACCGCGGTAGTGCGAGTGTGGAAAGACCGTGTAGAGCGTGGCGTCTTGGTAGAATTCGAAGTAAGCCACCTCTTCGTGATTCTTGGAGTTCGCGGGTATTTTTATCGCCGGGTTGATGGCAGCGTTGTGGCGCAGGAAGTTTCCCGGCTTCTCGTCGGCGAAGTAGAGGCCCATCTTGCTCTCATCTACGACAGCCCTGCCGGTGGGGGTGTAGTGCAGCTGGAATAGATAATAACCGCCCGGGGGTACGTAGACGCCCGTGCCCTCCGGCATGACATAGGACTCGGCTCCCGGGGCGTAGCCGATGATGTAGTTTTCGAACAGGTTATCTTCACGACCGGGTAATTCGTTACTTTCGGTTGACCCTGCGAGCACGTGATGAACCACGCTACGGTCTCCCGGTAGAATTGTGGTTGCCTTGATCCAGATCCCATGATCCAGCGGATTTTTAACGTACGGAAACTGATAATTCACAACGCCGGTTGCGGGAACCTCGAAACCTGGAATGTCGAGAACCAGATCGGGTTCGCCCATCGGCCATTTGCTCGATAGGGGCTGCACCGATTCGAGCGGGTCCGGGCCGTCACCCCGTGGAGCGCCAGCTTCGATCCAATGTACTAAAGTCTGGACCTCCTCGATTGCGAGGCTGCGATCGCCCTGCCACTGACCGATATGTGGATCGGCATGCCAGGGGGGCATGCGTTTCGTACGCACCACTTCGCGGATCATCGGGGCGAAGCCACGAATCATCATATAATTGGTCATCGCCCACGGGCCGATGCCGCCGGGACTGTGACAGTGGACGCAGTTTTCTTGCAGTAATGGCGCGATGGTTTTGCTGTAGCTGATGTTGGCGTGTTGTTGGTTTGCCAGTGCAAAGTCAATCGGGCACCCGGCGTGGTCGCGTCGACCGACCTCGACTTTACCTCCGGCGAGCACCACATCCAGTGCATTGGCCAGATAGTGTTCTGTCGCTTCTGCTTGGAGCCGATCGCTCTGAACGTTGGCGTCGTATCGATCGTTCATCGCGCCGCGATAAATCACCTCCCAGTTTTTCGGATCCAGCAGGAGTACCTCGGCTGCGCGGGTGAGGTTTAAGGATTCACCGATTATCTGGGTATCGTCGTTGAGTATCGGAATGTCGATGGACCATTGCTCGGCTTCTTTCCGGATGCTTGCGCGGTCATCATTCAGGTTCGAGTTGATCATGAAGAACCGCACACCCCGGGAAGCGTATCGGTCGCGCAGATTTTTGAAATCGGTTAATGCGTTTTGCACAGTGGCACAACCGTTGCCCTGGACCATGAATACCACGGCCTTGGCGTCGGACTGGTAGTAGAGTTCGTGCGCGTTGCCCTGATGGTCCAGCAGCACGAAGTTGTCCACGGGAACCGCCTCAGCCGAAAAACTTGACGCTGCCAAGGCGCTGAACAGAAAGATGAGTAGGAGGTTACGGCACATCAACCTTTCCCGGCTAATTTCTCATCCCGTATCTTATCTGCAATTCAGTTGTTTTCAGAGATAAATTCGAAGATCGCCGCCATTGCTTCCTGATACTGAGCATCGCTGAAACCGCCGTGTTTCCCGCCGTTGAGCGTGACGAGGCGATTCGGTGTGCTCAGGGCGAAGTGGAGTGCCTCCGCTTGATCGTAGGGCACCACACTATCGGCGGTGCCGTGAATGGTGATGATGGGCGGCGTGTCGTCGGTGATGAACGACAGGGGCGAGTAGTCGGCTGAAATTTGTGCTACGCGACTTTTCTGACCAACCCAGGACAACGCGTAGTTGCCTGCGGGGCGCTTTTGCGCGAGGTAGGACTCCACCGCTTCGATATCGGTAATACCAAACCAGTTCACGATCGCTTGTGGTTGCACACTTACCCGGCAGGGGTGATTGCCGGTACTGTTCAACAACCCCACCATCAACGCCAGGTGACCGCCGGCAGATGCGCCACTCACGACGATGTGCTCAGGCGATGCGCCGATTTCGCGGGCACGCTCAACTGTCCATTTGTAAGCACACAAGGCGTCATCGACCGCAAGCGGCGCGGTCCCCGGGCCCTGCCGGTAGTTGATGTTGACGACGTCCCAGCCTCGCTCGAGAAAGTGTATCGCCTGGGGAAACTGGCTGCGCTTGTCACCACCCACCCAGCCGCCCCCGTGAATCCACAACAACGTGGGTCGGGGTTTCTCGCTCGGCTCGAACCATGTGGGCTCTCCGACGCGCTGTCCCTGGGTGTACACGTCTGCAACTTGCGCTGCATCTTCACCGTAAGGGACGTCGATGGCGATACGTAAACGGTGGCTCCAGTAATCGCCGCCAGGGGCGGGATCGGCGCCAAGGGCGGGAATCGTGAGCAGGCTGACTAGCAGCAGGAGTATTTTATTCATGAGTGTTTCCCCTTCGCGCGGATAGTCGCTTAAAGTAGGCGCTCATTTCAACTTGGGTACGGGATGATGGTTTCGGGATGAAATCGATTCGGTCCAGCGCAACGGGATCCCAACCATCGCGCGACCGAACGTCGGTTCGGCTAAACGTTCTTGTGCTGGTTTCGCCAGTAGGGCGCACGCAGGGTCCGTTTCAGAATCTTGCCGGAGCCGGTTCGAGGAATCTCATCGACGAAGTCGATCGAACGTGGAACTTTGTACCCGGCGAGATGTTTGCGTGCGAACGATTGCACGTCGGAGTCCTCCAACCACACACCTGGATCCACTTTGATCACGGCGTGTACGTTTTCGCCCCATTGTTCGCTGGGAATCCCGAACACGGCGACGTCGAGAATATCGGGATGTTGTTCGAGTGCGGCTTCGATTTCGGCTGGATAGATGTTCACCCCGCCAGAGATGATCATGTCCGTCTTGCGGTCACATATGTAGTAGTAGCCTTCGCTATCGAAATAGGCGATGTCGCCCACCGTGTGGAAATCGCCGCGAGTATCTTCGTCGTACTTGTCCTGGGCTTTGTGGTAGGTGGTGAAGACACTCTTGCTGCGAATGTATATCTCGCCGGGTGTATTGGGTGTCGTAACCTCATTGCCGTCTTCGTCGATGAGCTCGAGGTCCACCCCAGGCGATGGTTTGCCACAGGAACCGGGTTTACGCAGTTGGTCGTGGGGCTCGAGGATGGTATTTACCCCAAGCTCCGTTGAACCGTAAACCTCGAATAGTGAGTCTTCGGGAAAACGTTCGAGGTAAGCTTTTTTCAAGGTGTAAGACCAGGGGGCCGCGTTTGCGATCATCCGGCGCATGCTCGATGTGTCGTACCTGCGAAGCACCGAGTCGGGAAGTTGAGTGACAAGGCGGATCGGCGTGGGCGCGGCAAACGTACAGGTCACGCGATAGTTGTCTACCAGCCTCAGCCAGTGTTCCGCATCAAACTTATACTGTAAAACCACCGTGTTACCGAGTGCCTGACAGATGTTGAGAAATCCACCCGGACCGGAGTGGTAAATGGGTCCGGTTGTTAGATACACGTCTTCTGCGACGCTGCCGAAAACCTTCAGCATCTGCTCGGTCACGCCATCATCTCTCCCTTTGCGCACCGCACCTTTCGGACGGCCGGTGGTACCGGATGTATAGATCATCGTATGCTCGATGGTGCCGGCAACTGCGCTCTCAGGAGGTGTCTGTGGTGAAAGCGCGGTGAGCGCTTCAGCTTCGTGCTGGCCCGGCAAGGCGGGTCCGTCGAATATCACTACTTCCCGTACCTGAGGGATCTGATCGCCGATCTCCGCAAACAGTTTTGCGAAGGGGGCATCGGCAAAAACCACTATCGCGTCGGAGTCGTCAACGATATAAGCCGCTTCTTCGGCTGACAGACGGTAGTTCATCGGTACGGCGGTTACCGCGACCTTCCGGCAGGCGTTCGCGAAAGCGACGAGCTGCGCAGAGTTTTGACCGCACCAGAGCACACGGGATTGAGGCTCCAAGTCAAAAGCGACAAGCATGTGTGCCAGTTTGTTAGACCGGAGTTCCAGTTCTTCGAAGGTCCATTGAGTGAGTGTGCCGTCGGCACGATCGTCGATTACCGCAATTTTATCGGGGTGGCGTTCGCTCAGGACGGTGAGGATGTCTGCCATATCAAGTTCCCCGAAGGCTGGGCGGGTTAGCTTGGGTTACCGGCAAAAACAGGTTTGTCCAGGATAGTGCGGATTTTCCGGGCAACGGCGTTGGGCCCGAACGGCTTTTGAAGGTATTGTCTGTCAAGGTCTTCTGGACCTTGATCATTCACGAATTCTTCGTTGTAACCCGAGATATACAGGACAGCCATATCGGGTCGGATCAGGGTAAATTTTTCGGAAAGTTCGTGTCCGCTCATCCTCCAGCCTGTTCTGCTTTTGCCACGATTGTCTGAGTAAGGGCAGCAGGTCGGTTAAACAGGCAAGGGTCGTTTTGGTTGACAGGAGGTAAGCGAAAAAACCTTTGAGGACTTCCCGCTCGGCGCCGGCCTGTTGCCCGTCTTCAATGAGCAGGATAATGGGAAACGAACTATCTCGGCCGCCGACCAGTTCGGCTCCCTGCCCATCGGATAACCGATAAGCCACAAGAGCAATATCGGGTGTGTTGTGCGCTAAAAAGGTCTTTGCCCGGGCGAGGTTCCGGACGGTGTTCAACGTGCTGGCAGGGCTTCGAAGCGCAAACGTTTCCTCAATATCCGCAACTTGCGAATCCAACACCAGTAGAATCGACAGTGCGGCCCTCCCCATAACAGTCAATACTACCGCTTGTGTGGTTCGTTTTCTTCCTCGAGTTTCGGGACAGGCGCTGCGCTTTCCTCGAGCGTGTGCCACAACAAAGTACCCCCGGCGACGGCGATGGGAATCACGAGGAAGTTCACTAGAGGGATGGCGAGCATCAGCGTGACACAGCCACCGAACCCCAACGCGGCACCCCGGTGCCGTCGCAGCCGCTCGAGCGTGTCGGCGAAAGGAAGATTACGATTTTCCGTCGGGTAGTCGCAGAACTGAACTGCCATGATCCAGGCGCCGAACCCGAACCAGATGATCGGTGCAATGATGTTGATCACGGGTATCAAGGTTATCAACAGGACCAGCAACAACCGGGGCAGGTAATAACCGAGTTTGCGGAATTCGCGTTTGATTCCGTTGAGTAGACCTTGCGTAAATGAACGGGGGTCGACTGGCGCTTCTCGAGTCTCCAGCGCTTCGACTTTGCGGGACAGGTTACCCAAAAATGGACCCGCGATGATGACCGCGAGAAACCCGAACGTCCATGCTCCGAAGAGCAAACCAAACAAGTACAGTAACGGCGTTAGTATCTGCTCGAGAAAACCGAGCCAGTCCGGAAGTTGGGCAACCAGCCAGGTTGAAAATTCGTTGACCCAACTGGCCGCTAGCGCGAGTCCAAGGCCGATGATGATCGCACTCGAAAGTGCCGGGGCCCAACTGTAACGCGCGAGCTGGGGGTTGCGGGCAATGCGTGCGCCATGAACAAACTGCTGAACGCCGTGAAATGGGCTCACCCGGTGACTTCGTTCAGCGAATCCAGCAACACCTCGACCATGGTTTCGATATGCCCTTCCTCGATGATGAAAGGCGGACCCATGCAGACGATATCGCGAACCTCACCCGTCCCGCCGCCATAAAAGAAAACGCCTTTGTCGAGCGCTTTGCCGACGATGCGGTTGGATACGTTGTCTTCCACATCATACGGGGTGAGCGTGTCGCGTTCTTTGACGATTTCTATTGCCTGCAACAAGCCGCGACCGCGCACTTCGGCAACGAACGGGTGATTGGAGAAGGTGTCTATCAGCCGTTTGTGCAGCAGCGCTCCCATGCGCGCCGACCTTTCCACCAGGTTCTCTTCCACCATGATGTCCAGCACCTCGGCTCCGGCCGCGCACGCTGCGGGGTGGGCACCGAAGGTGTTGAACATGACGTTCATACCGGCGTCACCGATCGTGCTTCCGATGGTCTCGTTGGTGAAAACCCCACCAAGCGGTGCATAACCGCCGGCCAGTCCTTTACCCCCCACCAGAATATCTGGAGTGATGTCCCAGTGTTGGAAACCGAAGGTTGTTCCGGTTCGGCCGAAACCCGTCATCACTTCATCGAGAATCAGCAGCACACCGTATTCATCACAGATTGCCCGCACCTCTGGCCAATAGTCTTCGGGCGGAACGATGGCACCACCACTCGAACCGGTGATCGGCTCAGCCAGGAATGCGGCGATGGTTTCCGGCCCTTCGACTTCGATTGATTCGCGCAGGCAGCCGGCGTAATAGGCTCCGGCTTCTGGGTGATGGGCACCCAATGGACAACGAAGCGGGTAGGGGGTTGGGATGCGCGGATAATATCCGAGGGCGTGTTCGAGACCTCGCCTGCGCGCCGGATGACCACTAACGCCGACCGTCGCCAGAGTCGTGCCATGATAGGAGACATCGCGGCAGATGATCTTCGTGCGACTCTCGGCACCGTTCGCGAAATGGTATTGCAGCGCCATCTTCATCGCGGTATCCACCGCTTCGGAGCCCCCCGAGGTGATATGGATGCGCCGGAGGTTGTCTGGCAGCCAATCCCTCTCGAGAGAGTCGATGAGCGCTCGCCGAGATGGTGTGATCCAGGGTGGTACTACATAGCTGTAATTGCGAGTGGCTTCAGCCACTTTGTTTGCGACGCGCTCGCGACCGTGACCGATGTTGGCGACGATCGCACCACCGGCGGCATCCATTATCGATTGGCCCTGCCGGGTTATGAGGTGCATGCCGTCAGCACGCTCGATTTCAATGTTCCGGCCAGGGAGAAAAGGCCAGTTGAGGCGCTCACTCATGAAAGGGTGTTCCTGTCTTGAATTGTTCCAGACGCAATAACATCTCGCTGGTCGATACCGAGCTATCGTCTTCGGCATCGTCCAACTCGATCTCATCCAGTGCTTCTCGTTGAGCTTTCACGGCGTCTGCAAAGTGACCTTGTTCCGCGTAGGCCGCGGCCAGAGTATCCAGGTGTTGCCAGTTGCCGTACAACAAGGCGATGGGCCTTATCAACGCAACGGCGCGGGCGCCATCGCGCACCTCGGCGTCTGTGCAGGTTGCCAGAAGCCAGGCCAGGTTGTTGCGGGCGGCCAGGCTGCCACCTTCCATCGCGCGCTCGTAATAGTCAATCGCTCGCACCTGGTTTTCGGGCACGTGTGTACCGAGGCGGTAGTACTCACCCAGGAGGTTGTTCGCTCTCGGATGATTCTGATTCGCGGCGTTTGCCAGCATTTCGATCGCGTGCGAGACATTGTTTTTGATCTCGATGCCCGCTAAGCGGAATTGAGCTTCGGCAAGGCCCGACTGAGCCGCTTTGTTGAAATAGCCTCGAGCTCTTTCTTGGTTTCTGGGCGGTTTCGCAAAATCACTGTAAACGGTTCCGATAAGTAGTTGCGCATACGGATCACCGAGCCTGGCCATACCAATGAGCCAATCGATGAGAGAGGCGCTAACCTCGGTGTTGCGATGTTTGAACAGAAGCCCCGCGTATTGATGTCCCGTTGGTAACGTCAGCAGCCCCGTCGAGACGTTGTCTCCGTTCCAGATACCGCTGATCTCTATTCCGGTAGGGTTGTGACGGGTTCCGGGTCCCAACACGACGTTGTTTACCCATTGTCCATCGTGGAAGCTGCCATCGGCATGGGTTTCTTTGCCTTGCCCATGGCTTTTCCCGTTCAGCCACTCGCCTTGATAGCCGCTTCCGTCGGGGCGGCTTTCGCGACCAAAGCCGTGTCGCTTGCCGGCAACCCAGGTGCCTTCGTAAACGAGTCCGGAAGCATCTACCAGGCGACCGTAGCCAACGCGGTTCCCCGCATCCCATTCGCCCTCGTAGCTGGAGTCGTCAGGCGACGTCATGGTCCCAAAACCGTGGGGATTGTCATCGAACCAGTCGCCGTCGTAGTGGTTGTGTTCAGGATCGGTATAGGCACCGACGCCCTGCCGTTTGCCGTTGAACCACTCGCCGTCGTAGCGCGCGCCGTCGGAGCTGTGGTACGCACCCTTGCCATTTGGCAGATCCCTCAGCCAGTTACCCTCATAGAAGCCGGCCTCAGACCGCTCGACACCTACTCCGTGACGGACACCGGCTTCGAAATCACCGAGGTAGTGACTCCCATCGGCGCGGGTCAACTCACCGTGGCCGTGTCGAGTTCCCTTCAGCCACATGCCATGATAATGATCTCCATTCGGTAACGTTTCGGATCCGGGTCCGTGAGGCAGACCGTCTTGCCATCCACCCTGATAACTGCGGCCGTTCGGCCATTCGTATCTTGCTTCGCCGCTGTAGGCAAGCTCCCTTGGATAAACCCAGATTGTTCTTGTTGTTTTTTCGAGGTAAAGACGACCCGCGGCAGGATCGTTTTTCGGGGCCGCGGGACCGCCTATCTGAGGGGTCGCGCAACCCCAGAGCAGCAGGGGTAACCAGATGACCGGAAAGCGGATGAGTGCCATGGTCAATAACCGCGAGTCTCGATGGGAAAGTCCTTGAGGTCGTTATGTAAAACGATCTTATGACAAAACTCAAAGGGTTTGGGTAGAGTATCGAGAAGAACACAAACTGGATGTAACGATGGTCAAAGGTATCGAGCGTGATTCGGTAACCGCATGGCTTGAGGGGCAGCTACCCGATCTTGTACCGCCGCTCGAATTTTCCCTGATTGCGGGCGGTCATTCCAACTTAACCTTCCGTTTTGTCGATAGCCTTGGTGCAGCCTTCGTGTTACGCCGCCCCCCACTCGGACAGGTATTGGAGAGTGCTCACGATATGGGGCGTGAGCATCGTATTGTTTCGGCCCTTTGCGATTCGGCGGTACCCGTTGCAGCAACCTACGGATTATGTGAAGACGTGGAAGTCAACGGGGCGCCGTTTTACGTCATGGAGTTCGTGGAGGGTCCGGTTCTGCATGACACAGCTTTTGCGCAGGCACTCCCGAATTCAGAACGGCGAACTCTCGGGCTGAACGTGATCGACGTGCTGGTGAAACTGCACGAAATCAATCCCGATGACGTAGGTCTCGGTGAACTCGGCCGCAAGGAAGCCTATCTTGCACGCCAGTTGAAACGCTGGAACAAACAATGGGCGGCGTCGAAGACGCACGAAATACCCGAGATGGAGGAAACCTCGCGGTTGCTGGAGGAGACGATGCCGGAGCAGATTGGCGCGACCATCGTGCATGGTGACTATCGGCTGGGCAACATGATCGTCCGAGATGGAAAAATCAAGGCGCTGTTGGATTGGGAGTTATGCACCTTGGGAGATCCGTTGGCGGATGTAGGATATCTATTGAACAACTGGGTCGAGCCGGGTGAAGGCATTCAGGATGTTGTGCCGACCGCGGCGGGCGGTTTTCCAAGCCGGGCGGAGATCACCGCTCGATATGAATCGGCAACCGGGCGCAGTTTGGCAGGAATCAACTATTACCAGGCTTTCTCCCATTGGCGTCTGGCTGCTATCGGCCAGGGGGTCTACAAACGGTACCTGGTGGGGGCAATGGGTGACAACAAAGGCATGGACCTGGACATCTACAAAGAAAGTGTGCGGCAACGGGCCGTGTCGGCGCTAAGTCTGCTGACGAACGGTTCTTCGGATGACTGACGAGAGGGACAGCTCGCTAAAGCGAGAGTTCGCCAATCAGTTTTCCGGTGTGGTCTATGGCTCGTATGAGACGAAACGAACCGGTTCCCAGGCCGACGACGATGCAGGGGTGGGTCATCACCTGGGGCAATATCGCGTCCGCTTCAGGTACCGTCCATGAGAACTCGATGAATGCGGTTTCGCCGTCGAGATACGCGTCTTTCAGGTTGAACCCGTAACCGGGCGTCGGTTGATCGCCGTTGGAAACGGCCAGGAGCAACAGATCGGGTTCCTGTTGTGGTTGTTCCAGAGCCGTCATACCGATGAGCTTGGAACCACGGATTGTAGCGACATCCTCA
>JACZXA010000213.1:517-7797 GCA_022571865.1 Pseudomonadota bacterium | reverse complement strand
GCGCCACCATTCCAGATGGGCACTGCTGCCGTGTACCAGTGCGATGCCGGGATTGCCGATCTCACCCCAGGTTTCGAAGTGGATGCGAACGCCGTTGACGTCAACATTGCCGGGGGTCGAGGGGGTATCCAGCGCGCGCTGGAACCAGAAAGGATGAGCCATTCAAAGTGCCGTTTACGACAAAACGCGCAAGATTACCACAACAGCCCGCCTGCACGGGCGAGCGCTCACCTCGACTGAGCCAGCAGATCAATTTTTCTGTTCGTTTTTTTGCTAAGGGCGTTTTTTCTGAATAGGTTTTTTTCTATTCGTTATGTTCTGGGGTGTCAATGTTGCTAGTGGTGGAATGAATCTTTAGGCTCTTGTGACGCAAGGGAGGCGAACCATATGAGCGTAGATCTGATCATTCGGGGCGGCACCGTGATTGATGGAACCGGTGCGAAAGGGTACCGAGGCGATGTCGCCATTTCCGGCGAACGCATAGTAGCGATAGGGGAGGTGGCCGAAACCGCCGACAAGGAAATCGACGCCACCGGCAAGCTGGTCACCCCGGGTTTTGTCGATATTCACACCCACCTCGATGCTCAGATCGCCTGGGACCCAATTGCTTCTTCGTCGTGTTATCACGGCGTCACCTCGGTGGTGCTCGGTAATTGCGGGGTGACGTTTGCCCCCTGCAAGCCTGAGGATCGTGAATACCTCGCCGAACTCATGGAATCCGTCGAAGACATTCCAAAACGCAGCATTCTCTCGGGGCTTGAATGGAATTGGGAAAGTTACGGTGAATATCTTTGTGCCATCGATGCCATGCCCAAAGGGGTAAACGTCGGCGGCATGGTGGGCCACTGCGCAGTACGCTACCACGCGATGGGCGCGCGCAGCATGGACGAGGCACCGGCCAGCGCCGAAGATATCGAGAAGATCTGCGCCCTGGTTGATGAAGCCATCGGCGCAGGCGCCCTCGGTTTTTCAACGTCACGCACTTTCATGCACAAGGTTCCCGATGGCAGACCGGTTCCCGGTACTTATGCCCACCCGGATGAACTCCTCGCTATCGGCAGGGTGCTCGGCCGCCATGGCAAGGGCGTTTTCGAGGCGGCAGCCCGGCTCGGGGAACGGGACAACGAAGCGCTCGACAACACCCGTCGCGAAGTGAGCTGGATGGGCCAGCTTTCCAGAGAAAATGATGTGAAGGTCACCTTCGGACTCGTGCAGAGCGATCGCCGACCGGAGTTGTATCGGCGGGTAATTGAGTTTGCCGACCAGGAAAACCTCGAGGGAGCGCACTTACGCCCGCAGACGACCTCGCGCGGGGTCGGATTGTTGTTTGCGCTCGATCACATCACCCCCTGGCGAGCAGCACCGGCATGGCAGGCGCTCGCCGAACAATCGTTTCCGGAAAGGCTCGCAGTGCTCGAAGACGTAAAGCTGCGCCAGGCACTTCTTGCCGATGCCGAAGCGCATCCGTCACAGCTCGATCTGTCTCAGACTTACATTCTGCTCGACGGCGCCGTGCACTACGGGCACATTCGCGAGAACTCGCTGCTGGGTTATGCGGAACGCCACCACCAGACGGTTGCCGAGGCGTTCATCGAACTCAATCGCAAGCACAACGGCCGGGTGGTGTTGTACTACCCGGTGCTGAACCAGAGCATGTCGGCAATCGAAGAAATGCTGAACCACCCGACCGTGGTGATGGGGCTTGGAGATTCCGGCGCCCACGTCGGGCAGATCATGGATGCGAGTTCGCCAAGCTGGCTGCTGGCGTACTGGGTAAGGGAAAAAGGCTCGATGACGATCGAGCAGGCAATTCGAGGCTGGACGAGCGAGACTGCCGAACTCTTCGGTATCAACGATCGGGGCGTGCTGCGACCGGGTGCGTTTGCCGACGTGAACGTCATCGATTTTGACAAGATTTCCCTTGGCTTACCGGAATACCGATTAGATTTTCCAGAGCAGGCCGGCCGCTATGTGCAAACCGCGACAGGCTACGATTATACGTTGGTCAACGGGCAGATTTTCATGAAGCACGGCGAACCCACGGGCATACTCGCGGGCAAGACACTGCGTGCCTGACCGGGCTGCGACCATAGCCGAGGGGCTGCGTTCGAACATCGAGACCTGTGCTGACGAGATCGATGAAGCGCGGAAGTTGCCAGACGAGCTTGTGGCTGCACTCAAGCAGGCAGGTGCCTTTCGTCTGTTGATTCCCGCCTCCCTTGGCGGGTTGGAAACACCACTCCCCGACTTTTTAGATGCCGTACAGATTTATGCGGAAGCCGACGCCAGCACTGCCTGGTGTATTACCCAGGGAGCCGTCATCGGAACAACCACAGGATGGTTGGAACCCGAGGTTGCTCGGGAGATCTGGCAGGACCCCGATGCGGCGATCGCCAATGGCCCTCCTGGAAAGTGTGTCGCAACCGACTGCGGAGACCATCACCTGTTGACTGGACGTTGGGGATTTTCCAGCGGTTGTCGGCACGCCTCCTGGATGATCGGCGTAGCACCGCTTGACGACAAATCCGGTTGGGTATCGGCGTTTTTTCCGGTTGATGTACCTGCCTTCCACGACACCTGGCAGGTCCAGGGTTTACGAGGCACAGGAAGCTTCGAGTTCTCGGTTGAGGATCTCAAGGTCGATCGGCGTTGGTTGGCCAATATTGCCAAACCCGCGAATCACGACAATGAGTTTTTCAAAATTCCGACTGGTCTCGTTTTTGCGGTCGGCTTCGCGTCGGTGGCCCTCGGCGTTGCGCGAGCGGGCCTGGATGCAACGATCGCCATCGCTCAAGGTAAGGTTCCCAGGTTTCGCTCGACCTCGCTCAAGGACGATGGCGATGTGCAGAAAATGATGGGTGAGGCGGAGATCCGCTGGCGAGCCGCACACGCGTTTCTGCACGAAACCGTTGCTGACGTTTGGCAGGGGCTGGCTTCACAGGATGACATCAGCAAGACACAACGTATTGCCTTGCGCATGGCCGGTACTCATGTAATTCGGGAGGCAGCCGTGGTGCTCGATATCGGCTATACGGTGACGGGATCGACGAGTATCTATCGGGAAAACCCGCTACAGCGCCGTTTTCAGGACATGCATGTAATCACCCAGCATGTGCAGGCCCGGCTCAGTCACTATGGATATGTAGGGCGGCACTTTCTCGGTCATGACTATGAGCCGGGACCACTGAGCTAGGGAGTCTGTTAGAAAAGATTCCTACGACGAAAGCACCACAGCGGTCCATATTTGCGCTCTTTTTTGTTGCTTAGCCACTCAAGCGCCTCAAAAGAGCGAAACACTGTCCTCGCCGTGGTACTTTCTCGTGACGGAATTTTCTACCGCGCAGACTCCTAGCCTACCCTGACAATCAGCGCAAAACCTTTTTCAATCGCTTCGAATTGGTGACGAATGCCTGCCAGTCCTTGCCAAAGCGCCTGCGCCATCGTTCGGCCTTGTTGTTCTCCAATCGAGCGAGTTTCTTGAACGCCTTCGATTCGGCGCGACGCAGGTCGCGCTTGTGGCGATAACTGTCGAGCCGATCTCGGGCGAGCCAGGCATCCTGGTAGCTGCCAAGGGTTTGCTGCAGCTTGGTGAGCGAACTACCCGCACGTTTGAGGGAACGGCCAGGCGCGCCCAGATGTTCGATCTGATAACGCAACCTTTTTATCTCTATGCGCAGGCGATGCAGCGCCTCGGGAGGAGAATCTTCAGTGATGGCCGCCCCATCTTGCAGAACCTTCTTCAGCTGCGGCTTCACAAAGGCGCGGCCTGCGTCTCTCACCTGCAGCGATTGGTGAGGTCCAGACGGATCCCGATTCCCATCGAGCAGTGCTTTGTAGTCAGCGAGAAGCTTGGCGTAGTTGGAACTCTCGAGATAGTCGATGAGCTGGCGATGCGCTCCCCACCTTTTCCTTTGCAGGTGGCGCCGATAGACGCTCAGCGCTTGGCAACCGTCGGTTGAGAGTTTCTTCTGATACCCTCCAAGACGATCCAGATGTACGTCGATATCCCGAACGCGGCCGAGTACCCGACTCAGGTTTCGTACATCCTTACTCAAAGAGGTTTTGGGTAACACGGGCGAAAAAATGTCGAGAGCGGCCCGTATACGCCGCGTCACCACTCTCAGGTCATGTATGCTTTCAGGGTGGATCGCTTCGAAGGCGAATGGTTCGAAAGCCTTGAGCAGTTCCAGCTGGATTGCCAGAAGTCTCCGACCGACATCCAGCCACCGTGAATCTGCGTTTGGAATCGACTTTTTCCTGCCACGTTGCTGTGGCGTGCACGCCGCCGCAAACAGGCCGCGCTGGAACTTACCAAGGCGTGCCGCGATGAGGCCTGGCTGCTCACGGAGGATACCTAGAAGATCGATCAGGAATTCGTCGCGACCAAGCTGTAACTCGAACTCGAGCTCGGAAAATTGCAGGGTGTATTCCGCCTCGATTCGAACCCGGTCGAAACAGAGCTCGATGGCCTCTCCCGGATAAGCGGGATGTGTCAGCAGGTAGCGGGTGCGATGATTATCCAATACGAAAAGTTCGTTGAATTTCCCTCGATGACTACCCAATAACTCATCGAGTTGCACGGCCACCGGTCCCGGATGGGGATGACTTGCCTCCTTGGCATGGGCTGCTTGTTCGATTTCACGACGTTCGAAGAGCGCACCCCGACCGCCACCCAGTTGCTTGAGTGTCAGGGTTATGCTGCCGTCTGCATCGCGCAACCGGTACGTCCAGCCAGCGCGGTGCAGACTCCAGTTCTTGGTGTCCAGGTAACGATCCTGGACTTGCACTGCGCCTTTAGGTCGAATCAGGTAGCCTGCCCAGCTTAATTCCTGGATGACGCGACGCAGCACGCGCTTAGGACGCTTGCATGCCGCAATCAGGAACTTAGCTTCGAGTTCTCGTCCTACTTGCATATGAAAGGGGGTGTCCTGACCCTTGTCTACGAATTATGACCCTTCGATGGTAGACTGTCAGGGCGCGTATACACTGTGTTGTACTCGCATTGTATTGCCCGTCGAATCGCGCCATGGTGGACTTCCCGCGAAAACAGTCACCAAACAAGCACTCGAGGACAGGTCATGATGGTACGTGCCGACTTCACTGAAACCGTTTCCGTCGCCCGGGAGACATGGCATTGGCAGCCGTCACCTCAGGCCGGCGTAGAACGGGTGATGCTCGACCGAACCGGCGATGAAGTAGCCGTTGCAACCAGCTTTGTGCGTTATGCGGAACATTCCAGCTTCGCCGCGCATCAACACGATCTAGGTGAAGAATTCATCGTACTGGATGGAGAGTTCGGCGATGAGCATGGACGCTATCCACCGATGAGTTACATTCGCAACCCGCCCGGAACCTCTCATACGCCATTCAGCGATCCGGGGTGTCTCATCTTCGTAAAACTGCGACAGTTTGTTCTGGGTGACCACCGCCAATGCGTCGAGCTCATTAACGACGAACCGGTAGCAGCCGGCTGGCGAACGTCGGATTTGCATTCATACGGCGGGGAGCTGGTGCAGAGCATTAGCTGTGCGGGTGGAGTAGAAGTTGAACTTCCTGTTGTGGAGTTCATTCGGGAGATATTGGTGTTGAGCGGACGTATCGAATGGCAAGGGCAAACGTTCGACCGTCACGGCTGGATTCGTTTGGTGCCGGAATCGGAAGTAGTTTTCAAGACCCTGGAACCGAGTCTGGTCTTCACCAAGACACGGCCGCTGTTCACCGACTGAAGAATCCTGCCGGACTGGGTGTTGAGCGGACTTAATCTTGCAACTTCCCGCACGTGCGGCGGTCCTTCATTGACAGTAAAAAGGTAGCGAGTAAGATACGCCCCCTTGACTTGCCCCAGGGTGTTTAGCTCAGTTGGGAGAGCGACGGCCTTACAAGCCGTAGGTCGCAGGTTCGACCCCTGCAACACCCACCAATCGTCGGGCAATTAAGAAACGGAGCGGTAGTTCAGTTGGTTAGAATATCGGCCTGTCACGCCGAGGGTCGCGGGTTCGAGTCCCGTCCGCTCCGCCAATTCATTTCATATAAATCAATAACTTAGGGTATAGTGCGAGCCAACTGTTCAAAAATGGCACACTGATGGCACGTTTTTTCCCGAGAATCGTTCTCATAACAATTTCGCTAACTCACGCTGGTCGCGTTCCTCGCTCTTGATCCATTTCGAGTAGACGTTGTAGAACATCTGCAAGCTGTGTCCGAGTTGGTCTGCCAACCATGCTGGATCGGCTCCGCTCGTCAAGCCAATGGAAGCATATGTGTGTCTCCAGGGGTATGGTCCTTCACGATGACGCACGCCGGTTTTCGCGTGTGCTTCCCGAAACTTCATGTTCAGGTGGTGTCCGGCACGATATTCCCGACCGTATTGATTTGTGAAGATGACGCCTTTCAAAAAGCGCGAGGGTAGGGCATTAAGTGTTTTCGCTAGTCGATCCTGTACAAGTACAACTCGATTCTCGTACGTCTTCGTGGTTGTGATCTCACCGCGCACGCGAGCCTTGGTGACCGAAAGCGTTTCGCCATCGTAGTCGTCCCAAATCAATGCGAGCAACTCTCCGGTGCGCATTCCGCTTAGGAATGCCGTGATGAAATAGCCGTGAATCTCGGCACTCGCATTTGCTTCGAGCCACTTCAACAGGGTATCCCGTTCCGCGATTGTGTAAGGGTCGGGATCGGTTAGGTTGGATCTTTTGACCTTGATGGCGAGTTTTTGTGCTGGGTTGTCGTCTCGATATCCGTCATCGCGAGCAAATTCAAATAACTGCCGAAGGACACTAACCGCATTCTTCCTGACCTTGTGTGACGTCCACTTTGTGTTTCGAACGATCCTGCGTAACCTGGGTAGTTGGATGGCCGAGATCTGACGGCGTTGCAGCTCAGGCATCCAGTAGTTTTGAAGGAGTTGCTTGTAGCTTGCACGAGTGGATGGCTTAACTTCGACTGAGTCGAGGTATTCCTGAGCTACTGTTGCGAACGATCCGGTCTTGAAATCATCGTTGGTTTGATCGATGTGTTCGATACCATATTTCAGCGCCTGGATTCTACCAGCACGAATTTGTGTGGCTTCGCGTACATTTGATCTCGTCGCCTTTAGTCCAGTGGACTCGAACCAACGCTTGCCTTTGTGCTGGTACGAGAGATAGAGGTTACCGCCTCGAACGCGGACCCCTTTTGGCAAATCTTGCATCATCTTTCTTGTGATGTGTTTTGACTAGCGTAACGACTTACGTTGTTTTTCGACTCGATGAACAGAGCTATACATGAGTGGCTAACGTTTC
>JACZXA010000213.1:0-507 GCA_022571865.1 Pseudomonadota bacterium | reverse complement strand
GTAAAGAGCTATTTGAAGAAGGGTTTCAAACAAAAGTCGATAAACTAATTGCGGAAGCAAAAAGCAAGGGTTACGACAGCAGCTTTAAACGAGAAGGCGTAAATCCACCCATCAAATCTCTCAACACAGCAGGTGACACCTAACATGAAGTTTAGCTGCTGGTAGAGGAGCGACTTACCCTACTTTACATCAACGAGAGCATTCCTGTTAGGCACAAACTACTCTGTAGGCACCCTGGGTGTGCGATTGCATAGTACACCTGTGCAGGAGTATGTTTTGTAAGACATTGACCATTGGGAGGGGGGAGATAGTTCAAGGAAAACGTCCGTCTCTCCGGGCCGTCACGCCGTTATGAGCGTGCTTGGTGTTTGGTCATGTCAGCCAATTCTGAATCCGGAACACGGGAGAATGTGAACGCTTCCTCGGTCCAAGATGATGGAACACGCTGCCCAGCCTCTTTTTTGGTAATGAGACGGTTGGTTGCGTTATCTCGATAAATGGTGTTTT
>JACZXA010000028.1 GCA_022571865.1 Pseudomonadota bacterium | reverse complement strand
CCGGAGGGAGCACGCCCGCCTGCGAGGCCCGGTGTTTTGCTGCTATCGGCGACCGCAGTAGCTTGTTCATGAATAATCCAGGCTAGATAGACGCTGTTGCAGCTCAAAGTACTTGAAACCTACCTCGGAGGAACGCTCGTCTACTCGTCGGCCGCAAGCCCATAGCCCCCCTCTATTCGCCACGAGTATACTGGCCCAGCTACTTGCCCTTTTTGTAGGAAACGACTTTGACTCAATTGGTCCAGCCCATCGCTGCCATACGCGGTGGAGAAACCGCCCTCATCGATCAACTCGGCAGCGTCACCTGGTGTGAGTTCAACGAACGCTGCAATCGCCTGGCGCACGCTTTCCGGGCACTGGGACTAGGCAGCGGCGATACCATCGCAATCTTTGCTGGCAACTGCAGCGAATATTTTGAGGCGATGATGGCCGCCACCCACTGCGGTTTGACTTACGTGCCGGTGAACTGGCACTTCAGCGCGGAAGAGCTCGCCTATGTGATCGCCAACTCGAACGCGAAGTTACTCCTCACTGAGGATCAGTTTCTCGACACGGCCGAGAATGCCGTCAACAGAAACGAAACCCCGGAACTCGCCCATCTCGTGGTGGTACGCGGCAACCACCGAGTTCAAAGGTTTGAAGACTACGAAACGTTGCTTGACGGTCAATCAAAAGACGAACCGGCAGATCAGAGCCTCGGTGGACCCATGTTCTATACCTCGGGCACGACAGGGCGGCCGAAAGGCGTAAAAGGAAGCACATTTGCCGCAGGCGGTTCGCTTGCGATGATGGAAATGATCGGGGCGGGCATGTCTCAGATGTTGAATATTTCCAATACCGGCACGACCTACCTTTGCGGTCCCGTTTACCACTCAGCCCAATGGGCTTTTTCCTTCCTGCCGCTTCTCGCCGGAAGCCGGATACTGATGCGAAATCGATTCGATGCGGCGGAAAGCCTGCAACTCATCGACGAATTCAAAGTAACGAACAGCCATCTGGTCCCGACTCAGTTTCATCGCCTGTTGAGGTTAGAGGACAACGTGAAGCGCTCGTTTTCGGGTGCAAGCCTCGAAGTCATCTGGCACGGCGCCGCACCCTGCCCGCCCGAGGTCAAACGTCGGATGATCGACTGGTGGGGACCGGTCATTTGTGAGTATTACGGATCAACCGAGGGCGCAATCGTCACCACGGTAGATTCACCCGCCTGGCTTGCACATCCGGGCACCGTCGGGAAAGCGACGGCTACCGCCGAGATCACCATTCGCGACGATGCGGATAACGTGCTGCCAACAGGCGAGGCAGGTCAGATTTACGTCAAGAGCCTGACCGGCTCGGATTTTGAATACCACAACGAGCCCGAGAAGACCGCAAGCGTTCATCTCGAGCCAGGCACTTACACCTTCGGTGATATCGGCTATCTCGACGAAGACGGCTATCTCTATCTGAGTGATCGCAAGATCGACATGATCATCTCCGGCGGGGTCAACATCTATCCGGCGGAGATCGAGGCGGTACTCCTCACCCATCCGGCCATCGAGGACGCCGCGGTTTTCGGCATTCCGAATGAAGAGTTTGGTGAAGAGATCAAGGCGGCTGTCACCGTGACGGCCGGTGTCTCGGCGGATGACGACTTATCGCAATCCATCATGGATCACTGTCGTCGGCATCTGGCGGGTTACCAGACGCCGCGCTCGATCGACTACGAGGAGAGCCTGCCAAGACAGGAGACCGGTAAACTCTACAAGCGATTCCTGCGCGACCGGTACTGGAAGGAGGCAGGTCGAAGCATCTAGATCGCCCCGCCGGAACAGGAACGTAACATGGGATTATACGGGAAATACGTTCTTCCCAAGCTGATCGAAGCGGCATGCAGCCAGAAGCCGATGACCCGCTTGCGCGAGCGGTACGTGTCGCTTGCGACGGGAGATGTACTCGAGATTGGCATCGGCAGCGGCCTCAATCTCCCCCATTATTCATCGGAGGTCACGTCGATTACCGGGCTCGACCCGGCAGTCGAACTTGCGGCACTCGCTCGAGAGCGGGCCGATGCCCTGACCACACCGGTGGACATTCTAGAAGCGTCCGGGGAGGAAATTCCCGCCGATGACAACCGTTACGATTCCCTCGTATGCACCTGGACGCTGTGCTCCATTCCCAACGTTTACGCGGCACTTCGCGAGATGCGTCGAGTACTGAAACCCGGCGGGAGTCTGTATTTCATCGAACACGGTCGGGCGCCGGATCCGAATGTCATTCGCTGGCAGCATCGCCTGGAGCCGCTGTGGAAAAAGATCGGCGGGGGTTGCCATCTGTCACGCCGTGCCGACGAACTGATCGGTGACGCAGGATTCCGTTTAACCACCTGCGCCTCGGGTTACGAGCCAGGTCCAAAATTTGCGGCTTTCATGATTCACGGAATTGCCCGGAAAATCTAAAGGGGGAATACATGTTTCGCAGGAGTTCATGGGTCATCGCATGTCTATTGTCTTTCAACGCGATTGTCTACCCGCAAACAACACCCGCAAAAACGATCACGGTCGTTCACGCCGGCACCCTGCTCGCCGTGCCGGGTGAAGCGCCAAAGTCGCAACAGACCATCGTCATGACTGACAACCTGATCACCCGAGTGCTCGATGGCTATATCGACCCTTCCGGCATCGACAGCAAGGCGGAACTGATCGATCTCTCAGACATGTTCGTGCTCCCCGGCCTGATCGACATGCACGTCCACCTGCTGATGGAACTCGGTCCAAGTACCCGTACCGATGTGTTGACTACCACAGCCTCTTTAGCTGCCATGCGCGGCGCTCAATTTGCCAGGCGCACATTGATGGCGGGATTCACGACGGTTCGTGATCTTGGCGGTGACCCCGAAGCCATCTATGCGCTGCGCGAAGCGATCAAACGCGGGTACGTTCCCGGCCCGAGAATTTTCGCGGCAGGATCTCCCCTCGCCGCAACCGGTGGACACGGTGATGTGAACGGTATCACTCCGGAGTTAATGAAGTTGTGGACTCCCGCGACGATCTGCGATGGACCCTACGACTGCCGAAGAGCCACCCGCTATGCGGTAAAACATGGCGCGGACTGGATCAAAATCACCGCGACGGGCGGCGTACTGTCCGATTCAGCAACGGGGTTGGAACTCCAGATGGCTATGGATGAACTCGAGGAGATCGTGGCAACCGCTCACGGTCTCGGACGCCGGGTTGCCGCCCACGCCCATGGAACCACCGGCATCAACGCAGCCCTGAGTGCCGGCGTCGACAGCATCGACCACGGAACTTTTTTAGACGATGAGTCAGTGCGCCTCTTCAAGCGCAAGGGTGCCTATTTAGTACCGACAATGTTGCCGGGTCATCTCGTCAAGAATTCGATGGAAGGGAATCCGTTTTTCACACCCGCCATCAGGGAGAAGGTGCGTAAAGCATCCGGTGCGTCAAAGGCAAGCGTGAAGCTCGCTTACGATGCAGGTGTGAAAATTGCCTTCGGCACCGATGCCGGAGTAATCAAACATGGTGCAAACGCCGAAGAATTTGCGCTGATGGTGGACGCGGGCATGAGCGAGATGGATGCGATTCGTACCGCGACGGTTGTGGCCGCAGAGTTGCTGGAGCGATCGGATGAACTCGGGACCATCGAACCCGGAAAACTTGCCGACCTCATTGCTGTGTCCGGCAATCCGTTAGAAAAAATCACCGTTCTTGAAGACGTGCAGGTGGTAATCAAAAACGGCAAACTGATTCGCTGACGATTGTCATCCGTGTTGGAATGTGCATTCGATTGCAAGAAAAATGGAGTACCTTCCAAGACCAAGAGGGGAATCAGTTACGGCGCGCGCGACGCACGCTGGTACATGTGGATCCCGGGAATTGCGACGTTGGCAGCACTGCCGTTTTTCGTTGTTTGCTTATCTGTGGGACGAACCGACTTTTGCCCTGTGGGGATTTATCCTACCCTATCTGTTCGGCGCCTACTGGCTCGCTCCTACCTTTTCCATGACTCAGGGTCTCGTAGGTGTGCGGATGCGCCCTCGCGTCAGGAATACTCCTGTTCGTGATCAACATCTTTGGCATGGGCATCGGTCCGCAGTTCACCGGAATCCTTTCGGACGTTTTCCAGGCGACAACCGATCTTGGCGCGGGTTCGTTGCGCTGGGCGCTGGTGGTCAGCCTCGTATTCAACTTGTTTGCGGCAATTCTGTACTGGTATGCGGCCCGAACCCTGCGCGAGGATCTCGCGGCGGCGAAGGAGCTGGGGTAGCGGGCTTACTTCGGTTTAGTGCCGGGCCAGTTTGTAGCCGACCGATTCACGGTCCCAGGTGTGTTCTGAAATACCCATCTTGCGCAGGGGTTCCTTCTGGATCTTGCCAGTTGCCGTTTTAGACAATTCCTTCATCGCTTCGACAAACCGGGGTACGGCAAAACGCGGCATGCGTTCCGCGCAATAGTTCAACAGCGCAACATTGTCGATGTCCTCACCACCCTCCGTCACGATGCAGGCTTTGACCTCGTCTTCGCCACCGGCATCGTCCACACGGATTCCGATGACCGCACTCTCGATAACCTCGGGATAATCGTTCAGGACCTGTTCGATCTCGAACGATGAGATGTTCTCACCGCGGCGGCGGATACGGTCGCGAATTCGGTCGACAAAATAGAGCCGATCCTGCTCGTCAAAACGACCGGCGTCGCCGGTATGAAACCAGAGATTCCGCCAGGTCTCGACGGTCTTCTCCGGCATGCGGAAGTATCCCTGGCTGAAACAGAACGGCTCTTTGGGTCGAACGACGATCTCGCCGATCTCGCCTGGCGGCACCGGCTGGTCTGTTTCGGCGTCGACGATCTTAACCTCGAAAAAATCATCGGAGATCTTTCCCGCCATGCCCGGGGTCAATGGGTCGTCGTCCGCGGTATAACAGATCAAGTTGACTTCAGTCATCCCATACCCCTGAAAGAACTTGATGCCGAAACGTTCCTCGAACGCACTACCCCACTCGGCCGCGATGGGCACGGCAAGAACCTTTCTGAGGCGGTGGTCGCGATCGTATTCCGTTGGGGGCGTGCGAAAGATGAACTCGGGCATGACGCCAAGTGCGTTCGTTACCGTTGCCTCGCAAGTGCGAATGTCCTGGAGCCAACGGTTCGGGCTGAACCGCTCGATGCAATAAACCCGCCCACCCGATATCCAGGAACTCACAACCTGCAGCAGCAGCCCCATGGTGTGAAACAGCGGCATGCAGATGTACTGACAATCATCCGGTGTCATTGACAGCCTTTCCACGATCCGACGCCCGAACAGGTAACAGTGAGCGTGGGGCATCAATACGCCCTTCGCGGGACCCGTCGTACCTGAGGTGTAGATGATGCAGGCGATGTCCTGGGGGCCGGGTGTGACGAGTACGTCGTCCTTCGAAGGAGCCAGTGCCGAAAAAGTTTCAAAGGTCATGGCAGGAGCACCCGCGAGAACCGTTGGCAGTGAGTCGTCAACGTCTCCGGCGACATACACGGTGCCCGATAGGTTTAGGGCGCCGCCTTCTATGCCCGCGAAAGCACTGCTCAGTTCCGCATCGACAAACACGACGCGAGGCTCTGCATTCATCAACTGATGTTGGAGGAACGCACCCTTCAGCTCGGTATTCACCGGGACAAATATGCCACCCAACTTCATGGTCGCGAGCATCACGAGCATGAATTCCGCCCGATTCTTGAGCAACGCCAGCACTCGATCTCCCGGAACGACACCCAGCCCCGCAAGAATCCTCGCCAGGTTATCGCTGTCGGTGTCTAGCCCGGCAAAAGTCAGGCGGGTGCCCTGTTCGAATGTCATGAACTCGCGATCGCCGTATGCCTCTGCCTGACGGCGGGCCAGATCCACGAGAGTCCAGGTGGACTTATCCAGCGTCATGATCCTCAATGCCTCCTTGGTACGTACCCGCGCATCCGTTCAATAGCCGATGGATTGCTCGAGTTTCACCCAACGGCCATTTTGTACCTGGGAAAGCACGGATTCCGTCGCACCACTGTGTTTGCTGGCAGAAAAAGAAACGCGATATCCAAAGATATCGTGGTACTCGGAAATACCTTCAACAGCCCCAAGCAGACTGGCCACTGTCAGCTCTCGTCCGGCCCCATGGAGCGCGGTGACGACAAGGTCGGCTGCGCGATAACCTTCCATTGCCGGAAGATCCGGCTCGACACCGTAGCGCTCTACATATTCATCCCACCAGGCCCTTACTTCCGGGGTCATCTCGTCATCTGCATAAAGTTTGGCAATGTGCACGAATGCGTAATAACCCTCACCGCTCTTCTGATCGGCGATGACCTGACCGTACGCAGCATTGTTGCCAACCCAGGCAACACCCTCCCAACCCATCTTGCGCGCGGTTTCGAGCACGAGAATGGTATCGCGATGCACGGTGCCCATGAGTACGAGGTCGCACTCGGCTTTGCGCAGCCTCAATATCGCAGCGGTAAACTCGCTTTCCGTCGGTTTGTGGGCAGAAACTCCGGCGATCGCCATCCCCATCGACTCGAGCTGATCTTCGACGCCTTCCAGGATTTCCTGCCCGTAGTCAGTATCCTGATAGATAGCGCAAACAGCTTTTTTCCCTTTTTCCTGGACGAAATATTTTACCGCGGCGCGCATCTCGTCATAGTAGATCCCGCGTTGGGTGAACTTCATCGGGTGCAGAGGCTCAACCATCGACCGCGCACCAGAGATGGGAAACAGATTCGGTACGTTGGAGTCAAATTGCGTAGTCATCAGTGCGTTGTTCATCGGCGTTCCCAAACCCAACACCATCGCGAAGATGTTGTCCCGGTTGATCAGCTTGTTTACCGCTTGAATGGACCGTGGTACCTGATACTGCGTGTCTTCGACAATGAAGCGAATTTTACGCCCGTGGATCCCACCCTCGTCGTTCGCCCGGTCGAAGCGCAGCCGGGCGCCATTGGTCGCGCCGACGCCCCAGATTGCAACCGGACCGGAAAGATCGGTATGGTTGCCGAGTACGATTTCGTTGTCGGTCACCCCGCGTACTTTTACCGTTGCCTTGCCGGCGGTGTCCGCTTGCTCACTACCCGAACCACAACCCCATAACAGCGCAATGACCAGCGTAAGACTCAAATATTTCATACCGCCCCTCCCAGGAATATGTTCCAACTCTGTCAATTCTGGCGCGATTGTCAATAGCGAGGTTCTCCCCCAAGTTCACTTTCCACGGCAAGCGGCTACGGCTTGGGTGTGATCAGTATCTGATCCAACTGCTCAAATTCGGACCTGAGCCTGTCTTGTCCAGCCGGAAAATTGTTGACCTTCATGATGTACGTCAGAACATCCAGGTAACTCTCGCTCAGCAGGCTATTGGGATTCATCGGCGGCATCTCGGATTGAATGCTGGTAAATAACTCCCCCAGTGAGCGACCCTCCCAGAGAAACATGAAACTGACCCCGATCAGACCAGGCGAATTACTGTCGCCGCGCAAATCTTCTCCATGACAAGCTGCACACACTTGACCGAACACCAGGGCGCCTCGCCCGGCTTGTTCTTCAGAGTAGACACCATCCCATACGCTGGCTCTGGTTTGGGCGCGCGTGAATCCGGCGGCGAGGAGAGCGCAGAGGAAGCCGGACAACAGGATCGTCTTTCTGACAGTCGGTGTGTTCATTTTTCCGGCAGGGCAAACACGTAAAAGGAATTGCCGTGATTCGGCCGCTTGATGTCGGGGACCAGGTCTCGCGGTACCGAGGTGGACCAACTCGCTCCGCCAACACCGGCGGGAACGGCGATGTACTGTTTGCCATCCGCCAGATAACTGATGGGAAAACCTTGTGCGGAGGTGGTCAACCGAGTTTGCCACAGTACCTCGCCCGTACTTTCGTCAAAGGCAAAAACGTGCCTGTCCCAATCTCCGCCAAACACCACCCCACCGGCGGTCGTAAGGGCGGCGGTGTTCGATGGCGTAACGGTACGATGACGCCAGAGTATCTCGCCCGTCTCTACACTCATGGCCAGAAACTCGCCCAACATACCTTCGGATCTTGGATGAAAATGATTTTTTCTGCGTACCGGGCCCGCGCCCCCACCCCCTAAGATGCGCTCGACAGGACCAAAGGTGGCCAGTTCGCAATTCAGCGTGAGCGGAATGTACACCGCTCGAGTCCGGGGACTGTATGCCATGGCTCGCCAGCTTTTCATTCCGGAGGTGCTGGGACACATGTCGATTTGTACCCCGATTTCGGGAACCATGCCCTCGTTGTAGGTAATCCGTCCATCGTTGGCATCGACCGTCAACAGATTCTGGTAACCCAGATCTGTGGCTTTGATGAATTCACCCGTGACCCGATCCAATTGCCAGAGAATGCCGATTTTCCCCATTTTGAACAGCGATTTACGACCATCTAAATCGATGAGGATGTTCTCGAAAACCTCGTCCATATCGTGAGTTTCACCGGGCAGGTGTTGATAAAACCAGACGATCTCGCCGGTCTGCGGATCCAGTGCCAGGGTGGAATTGGTATATAACGCGTCTCCCTGGCTGCCACGCACGGCGCTGGCCCAGGGTTTGGCTTGCGCGGTCCCCCAATAAACGAGGCCGGTGTCCGCATCGTAACTTCCGGCAATCCAGGCATCGCTGCCCGCACGAAAGCGCAGCGGCAATTCGCCCCAGGTGTCACCCCCTGGTTCACCGGGCCTTGCCACGGTGGAGGTACGCCATAGTTCCTTCCCTGTATCGGCGTCGTGGCCGGTGATGAAACAGACGTCGTCCTTGTAGCGGCTGCAACCCGAGATTCCGGTAATGAGGATGCCTTTGACGACGATGGGACCGGCCGTGTAGCGATAACCAAGACGGGAATCAGCCACCTCGACATCCCAAATCAACTCGCCATTGCGAGCGTCGATGGCTTTGATGTGCGCATCGCCCGTAGCAGCAAAAATCCGGTCTCCGAAGACGGCGATATTTTTCTGTACGCCCGGGCCGCTGACGGCGTCGGAACGAGACCGCGGCGGTGGCGAACCAGCACTTTGACCGACCTTTTCAAGCGCCCGTTCGCCGGCTGCCGGTGTTAGCTTCGGTCGATATTCCCAGATCAGATCGCCACTGGCACCATCCAATGCTTGAATCACTCCCTGAGCATTAGGCAGGTAGACAATGCCGTCGTGCACCAGCGGAGCGGCCTCCTGTGCTGCGGTTTCTTCCATGGCCCATGACCACACCAGCTGTAGTTGACCCACGTTGTCTCGAGTGATCTGGGTCAAGGGGCTATAGCCCCAGGCATTGTCGGTTCGACGCCAGTTCAGCCAGTCGCCCGGCGGAGGGTCGCGCAGCATCTGCTCTGTTACCGGATTGAAACTTTCCGCCCGGACGGCGAGGTTGAGACTGATTGTCAGGACGGCGAGGCAAAAACCGACAAAGCGATTGAAACTCATCAGCCAGGCGCCCTCGGGATAGTGGATAGCGGTGGATGATAACCGATTTGAGTCAGATCGCCGGATCGTCGATCGAGCCATACAACATGCGATCGGCCTACCTTTCGTTCCGCCTGTACCTTACCGGCCGCCCACACCCGGTGACTTGCGTAGACCAGCCGAAATCCATCGTTTTCGCGGTAACAGGCCATCGCGAGCGAACGAACCTGATGGTGCCGCATCGCGGCGAGTAAGGTGGGTTCCGTTGCGGCACAGCCTGCGAGAGCTAACGCGAGGAAGAGGAGGGAGAAACTGACGAGTTTCATAATAGTCACCTCTTGATGACATGGGTTCCCCTCGAGCTATCTGTCGCAACTCCTCGTCATTTGGTTTGCTCCGCAATGATGGCTTTTTGCCATGTTCAATTAAGATGGTTCGAATGACCAACGGTTTGGCAAGACGCGCCGACTCCCCCGTCCGCTATTCCAATTTGTTTAATGCCTCCTCCAGCTTCGCTACGGTGCGATCGATGTTGTGCAGCTTGTCCAGCCCAAAAAGCCCGATACGAAACGTTTTGAAGTCGTCACGCTCATCACATTGCAGCGGTACACCGGCCGCAATCTGCAACCCGGCTGCTAGAAACTTCTGGCCCGATTGGATTGCGTCGTCGTCCGTATAGCTGACAACGACCCCCGGAGCTTTGAAACCTTGCGCGGCAACACTCTTGATACCCTTACCTTCCAGCATTGCCCGCACCCGATCACCCAGTTCCTGCTGCTCGACTTTGACCTTGTCGAAGCCGTACTCCTCGGTTTCCAGCATTACGTCGCGCAACTTCCGCAATCCATCGGTTGGCATGGTTGCGTGATAGGCATGTCCACCGCCAACGTAGGCCTGCATGATCTGATGCCATTTACCCAGATCGCAGGCGAAGCTGCTGCTGGTTGTGGAACTCAGGCGTTCACGAGCTTGCTCACTCAACATCACCAGGGCGCAACAGGGCGATCCACTCCACCCTTTCTGCGGCGCGCTGACAAGCACGTCCACGCCTGAACCTTTCATGTCGACCCAGATGGTGCCCGACGCAATACAGTCGAGGACAAACAGCCCTCCCACTTCGTGCACGGCATCGGCCACCGCGCTCAGGTAATCTGGTGGCAGGATCATTCCGGAAGAGGTTTCCACATGAGGAGCAAAAACCAGATCCGGTTGTTGCGAGCGTATGGTTGCCACCACCTCCTCGACCGGAACAGGCTCGAACGGTGCCTGGCTGCCCTCGGCTACCTGACGCGCCTTCAGCGCAACCGAACTCGCCGGAATGTCCCCCATCTCGAATATCTGCGTCCAGCGATAACTGAACCAGCCGTTACGAATGACCAGGCAATTTTTTCCGGTTGCAAACTGTCGAGCTACGGCCTCCATGCCGAAGGTGCCGCTGCCGGGAACGACGATGGCGACGTCTGCGTTGTAAACGGTTTTCAGGAGCCGGGAGATATCCCTCATCACGCCCTGAAACGATTGAGACATGTGGTTGAGAGAACGATCGGTATAAACAACCGAATATTCGAGCAGACCGTCGGGATCGATGTCGGAATGTAGCGCTGGCATGTGTGCCTCTTGGTTGGGAGAGTTTTCGGGATTTGGTCGAGAATTCTCGTGAATTTCCACAACCGTTACAAGAAGACCAACGAACTACCTTTCCTGAAGGGACATCGACCTGGGTTGTTTTCCATCCACATCGGTAAATCCGTACTTGCTCGCAAGTGACAAGTGGGGCGCTTCGGGTCAGGTTTGTCCCGCGGCTTGACCGGCTTGCTTGTATTATTACTGTGTACCATATAGTATGTGACACACACTTGGTACCGCACAGTATTTATGATGGACCAGGCAGACCAGGAGACTTTCGACAAGCTGAGGCAAGAGATGCGTCGTGGCGTGATCGTGCTGGCAGTGCTCGCTCAACTGCAGCGTGAACACTACGGCTACTCGCTACGCAAATCCCTCAGCGAAGGAGGCGTCAACATCGACGAAGGAACGTTGTACCCCCTCATACGCAGGCTCGAACACCAGGGTCTGCTCGAAAGCGAATGGCGCTTGGAGGACAAACGTAAGAAGCGCTTTTATTCAATGACCGCCAGTGGCCGGGCCGTTTACGAGCGACTCTGCGAAGAGTGGCGGCAACTCGACGATGGAATACACGCTCTTCTTGATGGAGGTAAATAATGAGGTTAGTGGAAAACTACCTGAACCAGGCAAGACAACTTCTACCGAAAGACCTTCGCGAAGACGTTATTGCAGAACTGCGGGCAACGCTCGAAGAGCAGGTGCTCGACCATGCCACGGCAGAAAATCGCCAACCCAGCATTGCCGACGAAAAGGCAGTCTTGAGCGAATTCGGTCATCCGATGAAGATCGCGGGAGCTTATCTTTCACAGCAGTATCTGATCGGTCCGCCGCTGTTCCCCGCGTACTTACATGCGTTGAAGATCATCCCGATCGTTGTACTGGTCATTAATCTCGTCATGTTTCTGGCCGTTTCGGGTTTCGAGTCGAACGGGGACCTTTCGTTCTTCGGCCTGTTCTGGCATCTGCTCGATACGGCGATCACCGTCGTGGTGATCGTCACTCTGGTGTTTGCGGCCATCGAATATTCCGGGGAAAGGTTGAACTGGTACGAAAACTGGCATCCTGATGCCCTCGATCATGGCCCGAGTACACCGGTCGACCGTCAGGATCTGCTTATCAACATAATCGTCGAAGGCGTCCTGCTACTGTGGTGGAACGAGGTATTGACGTTCTCTAATTGGCTGGAGATCGCCCCTACGAGCGTCGCTATGTCGGAAGCGTGGTCAGCGATCTACTGGCCCTTGAACGTGGTTCTGGGTTCGTTCTTTCTACTACACGCCTACTTGGCAGCGCGAGGCGACTGGCACCAAAAAACGCTGGCCCTGGAATGTTTTCTGGACGTTGCGTTTATCGGTCTGGCCATCATCTTGTTAACCAGTGGTTCTCTAGTTGAAGTGGATGCAACGGTAAGTGTGGATGTTCAGAGCGAAATTAACCGTGGTGTGATGATCGTAGTGATATTTTTCATTGCCGTGACTGCCTGGGAACTCTACAAATACGGTCGTCTTTTCTCGCGGTTACGAACCGAGTGGAACGATGAACGACGTGTTAGTACATACTCTCGATGAGATGCGCGTACTTCCTGTTGACGACGTTGCGTTTGAGTTTCATCGTTGGGGTAAGTTCTTCGTCTTCCGGGTCCAACAACTGGTCGATCAGACAAAACTTCTTGATGGTCTCCACACGCGCAAACTTGGTATTGACCCGCTCAATTTCCTGCCAGACGAGGTCCTGTACGGCTTGCGTATGACACAGGCTCATGTAGTTGGTAAACGGTACGTTATTGTCCTGAGCATAGTGGGTGACGTTTTCCTGATCGATCATCACGAGGCAGGTGAGGTAGGGACGTCGGTCGCCCACGACCACCGCATCGGATATGTATGGTGAAAATTTAAGCTGATTTTCGATCTCGCTCGGGGTGATGTTCTTGCCACCCGCGGTGATGATGATGTCCTTCATGCGATCGATCACATAGATGAAGCCATCGTCGTCGATCCTCCCGATATCTCCCGTATGCAACCAGCCCTGACGGAAAGTTTCCGCGGTTTTTTCCGGTTGGTTCCAATAACCGAGTACGACCCCGGGGCCGCGAATCAGAATTTCCTGATCCTCGCCCAATACGACTTCGGACTCCATCGTGGCTTTACCGACGCTGCCAATGCGGAAATCGTCCGGGGAGTTGGCGGTGACGAGACCGGTACATTCGGTTTGCCCGTACACCTCAAACATGGGTTTACCGAGCGCCCAGAACCAATCGATGAGGTCCGGGGCGATTGGTGCCGCCGCCGTCGACAGCCAGCGGCAATTATCGATGCCAAGCATGATCCGAATGTTCTTCAGCACGAGAAAATCCAGGACCCGGAACCACAACAACGACATCCAGCCCGGGCGTTCGCCGCGTTTGCGATACTCGGCAATCCGGGTACCGGACTTGAGAGCCAGATCGTGAGCAAAACGTCCCAACGCCGTACCCTCTTTCAGCTTTATCGCAACGGTGGAGTATTGCTTCTCCCACACTCGCGGAACGGCGAAGTGAATCGTGGGGGCAATCTCCTGCTGATCCTGTATAGCCGTTTCGAGTTCTTCCACGAGGTTGATGATCGAACACGATTCGATGACGGAAAATGCATAGAAAATCTGGCCGGCTACGTGCGCCAACGGCAGAAAACCGAGTTGCTCATCGGTTGGATAAATACCGTAAATATTCTGCAGGTTACGCATCATGTACATCATGTTGCGTTGGCTGATCATGGCGCCTTTGGGGCGGCCCGTGGTGCCTGAAGTGTAGGTAAGCACCATCAGATCTTCGGGATCGGCTGCCGCCACTTCTTCGCACCAGACTTCGGGATTTGCCTGCGCGTAATTTCTACCCAGTTCCAACAATTCAGCAAAACTCAAACATTGCTCGTCGGAAAAGTTGCGCAACCCGTCCATATCGAAAATGATGACCTTCTCGAGCGTTGGGGTTCTCTCGCGAACTTCGAGCACCTTGTCGAGTTGTTCCTCGTCCTCGGCAAAATAAAACCGCGTACCGCTGTCGTTGATCAGGTACTCAACCTGATTCGATGCATCTGTGGCATAAACGCCGTTGACCACACCACCAATACCGATGACACCGAGATCAGTGAACAGCCACTCCTTATTGACTTCCGAACCGATGGAACACACATCGCCTCGTTTCAGTCCCAGCGATTTTAGACCCAGACCCACCAGGCGGGACTGCTCGCCCCACATGCCCCAGGTGTATTCGTTCCAGATGCCAAAGTCTTTTTCACGTAATGCGACCTTGTCCGGCAACGTACAGGCGCGTTGCCAGAAAAGCGCCGAGACCGTCCGGCAACCGTCGATGACCTGTTCGTTCATCGCCAGGTCTTCCTCTGCTTCCAACGTCGCCGACCCCGCACGCCCTCATCTTTCATGCCGAGATAGAATTCCTGAATGTCGGTCGCATTGCGTAGCCGTTCACAACTGCCTTCCATGACGATGCGACCCACTTCCATCACATAGCCGAAGTCGCCGATATCCAGCGCCATTTTCGCATTCTGCTCCACCAGCAGCATGGTGACGGATTGTTCCGAGTTCAGCCGTTGGATGATCTCGGCGATCTCATGCACCAACTTCGGTGCGAGGCCGAGCGAAGGTTCGTCCAGCAACATGAGTCGCGGGCGCATCATCAAAGCTCGCCCGATGGCCAGCATCTGTTGTTGGCCGCCCGAGAGATATTCCGCTTGCGATTTCGAAAGCTCCGCGAGAATCGGAAAATAGCCGTAAACGAGTTCCAGATCGCTGCCGATCTCATCGTCGTGGCGGGAAAATGCACCCATGCGCAAATTGTCTTCCACCGAGAGAAATGGAAACACTTCCCGACCTTCCGGCACATGGGCAATACCCTTACGCGCCACCCAATCGGGATCTCGCGCTTGAATCTCTTCGCCTTGATAAGTAATGGTGCCCTTCAAAGGATCCATCGCGCCGCTGATCGTTTTCAACACCGTGGTTTTTCCAGCACCGTTTGCACCCAGCAGCAAAACGATCTTGCCTTCAGGAACCTCCATGCTGATCCCGCGGATCGCCATGATGGGTCCGTAGTAGGTTTCGATGTTCTTGAGTTCAAGTAGCGCACTCAACTTTGTTTCTCCCTGCTAATCGCCGAGATAGGCGCGCAAAACTTCCGGATGATTTTGCACCTCTGCCGGCGTACCAATGGTTATCAACGCACCATCGGATAAAGCCATCACCCGGTCCGAGGCTTTAGAAACCAGGTTCATGTCGTGTTCAACCATGATCACGGTGATGCCGAGATCCTCCTTGATGTCTTCAAGCCAGAACGACAGATCCTCGGTCTCCTCCAGGTTCAATCCGGTGGAGGGCTCATCGAGCAGCAGCAACTTTGGTTGCAGGCAAAGAGCGCGGGCAACCTCGACAACTTTTCGCACACCATAGGGCAGGTTGCCAATCACCTGGTCGCGGTAACTCTGCAGATCCAGCAGATCAATTACGTCTTCAACCGTCTTGCGAAACGCGAGTTCCTGGGTCCGCACCGAAGGCAGAAACAGCAAGTCTTTCAGCAGGTTGGTTGTGCGATGGATGTGACAACCGATGAGCAGATTCTTGAGTACGGTTTCCCGCTCAAAAAGTTCGGTGTTCTGAAACGTACGCGCGATACCCAATTCGGCAATGGCATGTGTTGGAACATTTGTGATGTCCGAGCCGTTGAAGATCACCGTGCCGTGATCGACATCGTATATTCGGCTGATCAGGTTGAAGATCGTGGTTTTACCGGCCCCGTTCGGGCCGACAATGCTGAACACCTCCCCCGATTCCACACTGAAAGACACATCCTGCACGGCTTTGATGCCGCCGAAGCTAACGGCGATGTTGTCTGCGACTAACAAACTCACTAGCGCAAACTCACTAGCGCAAACTCATGACAGCAGGCGAATCGTTTCACACTCATCGTAATCGCTCGGTACGCAGGTAGCTCTTCTGGCGTTTATAGGTCGCCCTGCGGTAAAGCGGAAACTCTTCGAAATACAGCCTGATCTTCTGCCAGCGTCCGTAAATGCCGAGCGGTTCGTAAATCAGAAAAAGAACCAGAATCAGGCCGAAAATTCCAGGTTCGACGCCGGGAATCTGGGCAATCACCGGAGGCAAGCCGTCGCGTAAGAGCGCAATCGCCTGTGGCAGCAAACCGATGAAGATCGCACCGTAAATCACTCCGTGCATGGAACCCAGGCCCCCGACCACCACCATGAGCAACAACTGAATCGAGGTGAGTAGGGTAAACGCATCGGGCGACAGGTACCCGATCTTGTGAGAAAACAGAGCACCCGCAACCCCTGTGAACCCAGCCGATATCGCGAAGGCCATCCGCTTGGTCGCGGCGACGTGAATACCCATGCTTTGCGCCGAGACTTCTGAATCTCGTACGGCAACCATGGCTCTTCCCGATGGACTACGCAGCAGGTTCAGCGCGATGAGCAGCCCAACGATCAATACCAGCAGGCATAGAAAATAGAAAACAACCGGTGTGGTTAGATCCAGGCCGAACAGGTTCGCATCGGGAACCAGCAGGCCGCGATAACCACCGGTGACCGATTGCCAATGCGTCAGCACCTGCTCGACAATCACCGCGAATGCCAGGGTGGCAATGGCAAGATAAATCCCCGTCATACGCATCGCCGGAATTGCCACAATGGCACCAACAAATGCGGTCAAGCTCGCGGCACCGATAATCGCCGTCAGGAACGGCCAACCGGATGTTAATAAATACGCATGCGTATATGCACCGATGGCAAGGAAAGCCGCGTGTCCGAGACTGACCAATCCCGTGTAGCCAACGAGCAGCATGAGCCCGATTCCCGCGATCGCGTAGATGAACACAAGGGACAACTCGCCGAGATAAAACCGATCGAGCCACAAAGGCGCCGCGAGAACAATTACCGCGAGCAACCCATACCAGAAACGTTGACCGTTGTGTTTGAACAACCGAATGTCCTGGTTGTAATGAGTTTTCCTTATGAAACGCATGAGTGAACCTTGATTCGATATGAATTTGCGCGCTCCAGAGGTTCTAGAGCAGGTACATCGCGCGGGCGCGCCGCTTTCTGTGAGGGGAGCATACCCACGCGTATGTGATCCGGGCTAAAAACGAGCACGGTGCCGATTTGCCTGACGTGGGACGGGCCGGAGGCGTCCTTGTCCGTATATTCAAATCCAATCAAGGTCAAACCTTTTTGCGCTGCATGGTGGCGAACAACCCTTCCGGGCGAATGATGAGTATGATCAGCAACAGAACGTAGGCGCTCATATCGGAAAAACCCGGTGGCAGGTACAACGCTGCAAACTGCTCGACGATACCAACCAACAAGCCACCGAGAATCGCACCCGGCAGACTGCCGAAGCCGCCAACGATGGCTGCCGCAAACGCTTTGATGCCGACAAAACCCATGAGTGGATCGATCAACGACACAGGGGCCGTCAAAATACCGGCGACCGTGGCGATAACGGCAGAGAGCGCCCACACCAGAGAGTATATTTTCTTCACCGGGATACCCACGTAATACGCTGCCAGCTGATTCTGGGACGCAGCCTGCATGGCGATACCAAGGCGGGTAAAACGAAAAAACAGAAACAGCAACCCGCACAAAATAATGGTGCCGCCGACGATGGCCACGTTCTCCACACCCACCACGAGTTCATCGATTCGCCACACCATGCCTGCAAAAGGTGAGTCGAGTACCCGAGGTTCACTACCCCAGACGGCTCCCGCGATGGCTCTGAGGATAAAGCCCAGCCCGATGGTCAACATCAGCACGGCAAAGTGGGGTTCGCCGATCATAGGTCGCAGCAGCAGGCGTTCGAGCAAAACGCCAAAGACTGCCATGGTTAATAAGGCGGCCACCACTCCCCAGATAAAGGGCATACCAAGCACGTTGATATAGGTGATGGCCGCATAGGCACCCAGCATCATGATGTCACCCTGGGCGAAGTTGACCATCTCGGTTGCTTTGTAGATGAGTACAAAACCAAGCGCGATGAGTCCGTAGACACACCCTATCGAAACACCGCTGATCAGTAGCTGAAGAACTTCCACGATTTATTGTTGTGTTGCGCTGAAGACGGCCCATTGTGCAGGAAACTGCCACATAATTGTCACCCAGTCGGGAAACGGCTCCATCGGTCCGTTAACCTGGCCTTCGCAATTTTTTGCAACGGAGAGGAATCACCGATGTCCCAACGACTGACCGGTCAAAGAGTGCTCATCACCCAGGCTGACGACTACATGGGTCCTGCGACGCAAACGTTATTTGCGGAGGAAGGTGCCGTGATCATCGCCGACACCCGCGATCCGACCCTTCCAGGGGCCTGCGAAGCGCTCGTGGAGGATGCCGGTCAGGTGGATGTTTTTATCGCAAATCTCGCTTCTCCCAACTTCAGCGGCATCGCGACTCACGAATTGGCAGACCAGGACTGGCAAACTACGTTCGACATGATGGTGCACCCGCTGCATCGAATTACCCGCGCCATCCTTCCGCAGATGATCGAACGGGGCCGCGGTAAAATCATCGTTTACGGCAGCGCAACGGCATTGAAGGGCCTCAAGACCGTGGCGGCTTATAGTGCAGCCCGAGCGGCCCAGGTCGGTTATGTTCAATCCGTTGGTGTGGAGGTTGCGCCTCACAATATTCAAGTCAACCTGATCGCGCAGAACTACGTCGAGAATCCGGTGTATTACCCACCTGAGTTGAGGGCCAAAGAGTCATTCCAGAAATCGTTGCAACGCCAGGTGCCACTCGGCCGGTTAGCCACCGCTCGCGAAGATGCGCAGTTCGCGTTGTTCCTCGCCAGTGATGAAAGCAACTTCTTTGTCGGTCAGGCCATACCCTTCACCGGCGGTTGGGTTCAACGTTGAGGTTCATTAACATCTATTCTGGTAATACCAACCTCCGGCCAGCAAACCCATGACCACCCAGTCCGATAGCAAACTTCCTTTCAGCCGTATTACCAACCTGCTGGACACGCCCGCCAACGATGTGTGGCGGATTCACTACGAAGCGCTGAAACGCATCGAACGCGGCGAGGAGGTCACATTATTGAGCGTGGGCGATCCAGATTTCAACACACCGGTTGATATCACTCGGCATCTGGTTGAGCGCATCAACGCGGGCCGCACTCATTATTCGCCGGCGGCTGGTGAACGGGTGTTGCGCGAGGCGCTCGCCACGTTGGAGTGCACGACCGCGAGGCGGCATTCGATCGCCAGGCGGGATTCGTCCGCAGGCCGGGATTCGTCCCCGGAACGGCATTTTTCATACGAGCAATTCACCATCTTTCCCGGCGCCACCAGTGCGTTGTACGCCCTGCTGACCTGTATGCTGGATCCAGGCGACGAGATCGTCGTACCGGATCCCATGTACCTGGGCTATCAGGGCATCCTGACGGCCGTTCAAGCCAGAACGGTGCCCGTAGCGCTAGACTTATCGCAAGACGCACTGCTCGATGTCGCACACATCGAAGCGGCGCTGACCCCTAGAACCAAGGCCGTTTTGATCAACACGCCTGGCAACCCCTGCGGCAACATCATTGCGCCTGAAACCCTCAAACACCTTGCCGGGATCTGCCGCGAGCGGAATATCTGGCTGATTAGCGATGAGGTTTACAGCCTGATCACGTTCGATACCCCCCACGTCTCGCTGCTGAACAGCGCCGAGCACCTGGACAACATCGCCGTGGTGGATGGACTTTCCAAGTCTCACGCCATGTCTGGCTGGCGCATTGGCTGGGTGGTTGCAGAAAAGAAGCTGTCCAAAGCGCTGGAGCGGTTCTCGGCAGCAAGCCTTTTCGGATGTTCGCAGTTCGTTCAGGACGGTGCGGCGTTTGCGTTGCAAACCGATACGGAGCATGTCGAGGAGATGCGCGTTGAATATCAGAAGCGCCGCGACTACCTGATCGACCGGCTTGCCGGTTTCGATGAACTCGGCTACATCCGCCCTGCAGGGGGCATGTTCGTCATGGTTGATGCCTCGCAGATAACGTCCGACGGTACCGCATTCGCCGAACTCCTTTTGGCAAAAGCCGGAATTTCGAGTATTCCCGGCGGCGGGTTTGGTGCGGCAACCCGGAGCCATGTGCGGTTTGGCCTGACTCAGAATGTTGAGGAATTGCGCAAGGCCATGGATCGACTTGCGGCGGCACTGCCAGAGATCTGCCAGGCGCTGGACAGCGGCTGATCACTAATAGTTCGAATTTTCCTGCCTGATGCTGTATATATATACAGTATGTCAGATTTCAAACTACGACCCCTGCACCGTCGACGACACGGCAAACGCAAATCGGTTGCCATACTGAATCAAGAGGAACTTGCGCAGTGTCTTGGCGTAACAACCGCCGAGCTGACAAAGGCACTCGACGAGCTGGGGTGCCCCTATCACATCGACAGCAGCGGTAATCTGTGGGCGGCTCCCCCGACGCAAGACATTCGCAACGGCTAAACGCCCGATGAGGTGGTTAGTTTCGCTATGCGAAACACCGAGGTATGCCGAAGCCGAACGAGTTCATCTCCACGTTCAGACCAGATCGCGCCGTCGTTCACGATGTAATGATGCCCCTTACGCTCATACACCTCGCGGCAATCGGCCGTGATGGAAAACGTCTGCCCGGCGAACGCAGGCTGAAGGTGTTGGATATGACTCTGTGCATGGATGGATGGTCCGTAATCATATGAATGATGCAGCATGTGAATGAGCTGCTCGGCAACCCAGGCTGGATGGACTCGGGGACGGTCTCCCGTCAATATTTCCAGGGTTTCCCGTTCTCTGTCCCGTGCGAAGGTTTGGGCCGCCTCTATACTCAACGGCACCGCCATGGGCTGGAATTGCCCTCCGACAGGTGCGTTATCCAGCGTTAATACGGGCAGCGTGTCAGCTACAGGCACCCCCCGATGAAACTGAGGCTCGCTGAGTAGATCGAACCAGGGTGCGCGGCCGAGACCCAACTCACCCACAATGCACACGTCCTTATCACGTTTAACCCCAAGCGACCAGATGTTGTCGTTGTTGTGCTCAACCTCAAAACGAAGCGCGTCCTCGGGGTAGATGGGATTCACGAACTTCAGATGGACCCAACCATTGTCCAACCACCGAGCACCCAATGCTGCAACGATCGTGCGCGCCGTCCAGCCGAAAGCCGTCGCACCTCCTACCAGCGCACCACGAAACCCATGTTCTCTGGCAGTCTCGGTCGAATGAATGGGATTGGGTTTGTCCGCATCCGGATCTTCCATGAACGCGGTAAATTCATCGGTCACCGTTCGCACGTCATCCACCGGAAATGGCATAAGTACAGCGCTCCCCGCCCTCCAGCAGGTATTCAATTCGTTCGACCTCCACTTCATCACCCAGTAGCGTCTGAAACAGCAACAACTCGTTACGGCAGAAGCCCTGGCAATGCGTGGCAGCCGCGCAGATGGGACAGTGATTCTCAAACAAGAGCCAGCGACCCTCATCTCGTACCAGTTCGGCCATATACCCTTCTTCGGAACGAATCTGCACCAACCGTTTGAGCTTTCCGGCCAGGGAAGTAACACCGGACAACCGCCGCTGGTAATTGCGTAGCGTTTCCTTCATTCGATCTGCGATGACGGCGTTCAGGGCCGCCTCACCAAGGGAATGTTCGATAGATTCAATCAAACGCACGGTCAGTTCCGCATGGGTATCCGGAAAACGGCTTTGTGCCGCCGGTGTGAGACGCCAGATCTGGGCCGGCCGACCGACCCTGTGACGCTGTTCATCCATCTCGACAAACTCACTCTGCGCCTTGAGATGCTGGCGCACCGCCGGAACGCTGATACCCAGCGCTTCGGCAAGCGCCTTGGTGCTCAGGTTGCCGCGGGTTTTCAGCAGCATGAGCAGCCTATCGGATGTACGATCTGTCTCTGCCAATTTCGTCGTTCTCTTCGGTAATGAACTAAAGTCCCTAATTTTATAACAAAACTATTTAAAAATGTGTTCATCTTGAATTGGCCACACACATTCATCCTTGCATCCTTATCCTTGAATTGGCCACACACATTGACATCCTTGAATTGGCCACACACATTGAAGAACGATGAATAAGTTACGGTGCAAACTGGTTTCAGCTTGAACTCGTTGGGTATTTGGTAGGTTTGCGGAAGCTATAATCCTGGGAAAGCACCGGAAGGCGCGTTTCAGAGGGTCCAGATTTGATCTCTACACTACCCAGGCAAGGCCTGTTCCAGAAGTCGCATACCCCGTTGCTCAATCCATTCGCTCAGTGCCTGCCTGGTGCCATAGGCCCGTTGTTTTCTCCGGATGGCGGCAACCATGGCGATCCAACGCTTGGGCTTGTCTTGGAGCTCGGTCTTGTCATTCCCGATGATCGTTCGTAACTGAATCAGATAGTCGTCCAACGTGATGCGCACCCGGGCCTGCATCGGTGGCTGTTCCTCACTCGAGAGAGTCAGTCCAGACACGATGGGTTCCATGATCTGCGACAAGCGCTCTGGCGTGCTCGCTAGATGTTTAAGCCGTTCCTGAACAGAAGTGCCCTCACAGGCCTCAATGGTTTGCGCGATGTGAGCACGGACCGGGTTTAGATCGACATAGGCCATAGCAGCCAAGACAGCTTCTTCGGTGAGTAGCGCCCCGGAATAGAAGCGATTGGCCCAATAGTCACCATCACACCCTGACTCTCGATTAGCCCGCCAGGCAATGGGCTGTTTCAGATGCTGCACGAAGCAGGAGAGGCTACTGAGCTTCTCTCTCGTTGCTGCCAGTGCTTGCTCGTCGTCCACCAGACGTTCGAACTGCCATGCCTGCAGAGACTCGTCGATCACCCCACGATGTTTGGGTGGGAATGCCTCGACCCATCTTCTGGCTACTTCTTGATCCGACCATCGTTCACTCGCATTAGGATCGAAATAGACGACCAGGTGGAAATGGTTGGCCATGATGGCATAGGCGGCGACTTCTACCGCAAAGTACTGGGCCAGGTGTCGCATGCGATCGATGATCCACTGTTTGCGGTGTGAGTAATCATTGCCGGTATGCGGATCAATGCCACAAAGCCACGCTCGCTGCACACATCTCGACACCAGGTGGTAGTACATGGGCACCTGGTCATCGACCAACAGTGATCGTGGGGTCGCCATGGCGTGAGTATGTCGATATCCCACCTACGGGGACGACGCCATAAGCGATGATCAGTGTGCGTTTATCTCTGCATCCTCCGCTGGCAGTGGCTTACACGCCGTAAGACCCTCAAAGTCTGTGGCGGATTCGGGAAGAGCGTTCCACATTACCTCCAGTTTTGTTGCCTCCTGATTGCAGAGTTGATCCCTAAGATTTATAGCGTACCGTCAAGGCAACAGACACGTTACCTACAGGTTATGGCTCCTGGAAAGTAACTGGTATTAGTGAAAGATATGATGCACAAGAAACCGCACTGGCAAGAGTTGCAAGCAGTCGCTCTCGACGGCGACAGCAAATTGACAACAATGGAAAGCGTTCTTCTCCTCGGTGCTTTTCTCGCACTGGCGGTGAGCATGGTTTCTTTCGTTACCCTGTGGCCTTGACGGGCAACCCCTAACTCTCCAAAAATTACTCTCCAATAGAGCTAACCGAATGGTAAACCCCGCAACCGCGGGGTTTTTTTTGCCTGTTATGATTCACTTCCAGTGCTCGATGCTCAGTCGATCTCACCAGCTCATCACTCAAAGGCGCAACTAAGGAGGACATCATGAAGTATCTGCACACGATGGTGCGCGTCAGCGATCTCGAAGATACCATCAACTTCTTTCAAACCCTGGGGCTCAATGAGTTGCGTCGGTTCGATAGCGAGGCGGGTCGATTTACGCTCGTGTTCCTTGCAGCACCCGGTGACGAAGACGCACAGGTCGAGCTGACCTACAACTGGGATCCGGAGGAGTTGGAGGGTGGACGCAATTTCGGTCACCTGGCCTACGCGGTGGACGACATCTACGCGTTATGTCAGAAGCTCGTGGATGCCGGTATCACGATCAACCGTCCGCCGCGCGATGGTCGCATGGCTTTTGTCCGCTCCCCTGACGGTGTTTCCGTCGAATTACTGCAAAAGGGCGACGCCTTAGCCGCTGCCGACCCCTGGCAAAACATGGCGAATATCGGCGAATGGTGATTCGCAAACTGCTGATCTGGCTCGCGATCTCGTCTGTCTGTGTACTAACCGCTCACGCCAGCGAACCCAAGGTCGTTCTGGTATTAAGTGGCGGCGGCGCACGCGGTGTGGCCCACATCGGCGTGATCAAAGCGTTGGAACAGATGCGGATACCCATTCACGGCATCGTTGGCACCAGCATGGGTGCAGTAGTCGGCGGTCTTTATGCCTCAGGCTACTCGCCGGAACAGATGGAACGCGTGGTAGCGCGCGCAGATTGGCCAGCCATTTTTTCCGACGATCCTGAACGTCAGGCCTTCCGCTTCAGGCGTAAACGAGAAGATGCAAGCCTGCTTGTGAGAGCCGCTTCCGGGGTTGGCTGGGACGGTATCAAACTCCCGAAAGGTATGGTCCACGGCCATCATCTAAAAACATTTCTAACCCGCCACACGCTTCACGTGAGCGATATCGATGATTTTTCCCGCCTCGGCATTCCCTTCGTTGCCGTAGCAACCGATATCAGCACCGGCGAACCTGTGGAACTAGTCACCGGTAACCTTGCCGACGCCATGTTCGCAAGTGTGGCTATTCCCGCGTTCATTGGTCCCATTCTACTGGACGGAAAACTGCTGGTAGACGGCGGCGTCGCCAACAACCTGCCGGTAAATGTCGCACAAGCCATGAACCCCGACGTCATCATCGCGGTCGATCTGAGTTCTCAGCTTCGCGACAAGGACGTGCTTCTTTCAGTATTCGATCTTACTGACCAATTGACGACCATCCTGACCCGGAAAAATACCGACCCGCAAATCGCAAGCCTTAAGACCACCGACATACTCATCGTGCCTGAGATCGAAAACGTGACCTCCTTGGATTTTGAGATCGCAACGTCGGCAATTCCCCTGGCCCATCGCGCAACGATGGACCAATCGCATCGATTCTCCGGGCTCGCACTACCCGAGTCGGAGTTTCAAGACTATCTGGCGAGCCTGAGACGAAATTCTGTAGACACCTTGCTGGTCCAAAACATCGAAGTCATTACCGACAGCACGGTCAACCCAGAGCTCTTAAAAAACAAACTGCATATTGTTCCCGGACATATCGCCGTATCAGAGATAGAAGCTGCCGTCGACGAACTCTACGGTCTGGAGCTTTTTTCTCAGGTTCCTTATCGATTTAGTGATGGAAAGTTACTCATTCAACCGCAGAAACGAGACTGGGGCCCGAACTATCTTCAGTTTGGTCTGGGACTTCAGGATAACTTTCAGGGTCGCAACCACTACAACCTCGGCATGGCACTGACGCTAACGGAACGCAATCCTCATGCGGGCGAATGGCGCACCGAGCTGAACATCGGTGAACGGCCTCTGCTCAGCACCGAGTGGTTTCAGCCTCTGGGCAGGCGCGGGAACTGGTTTGTCAATCCGAGCATCGCAGTCAAGGCATTCAATCGAGGTCTGTTCGACGAGGACAACCTCATCGCCGAGTACCAGATCCGTCAGGCGCAGGTGGAAATGGGTGCGGGTTATACCTTCGGACCCAAAGCCGAAGTTCGCCTCGACATACTGTACGGCGAGGGGACCCGTCGGCGGTTGATCGGCGATCCGGCAATCGACACCGTGGGCGCCAATACGGGCCTCGTTACCCTCGGTGTGCGTTACGACAGCCTCGACAGCCTGTATTTTCCGCGACAAGGTAAAACGCTCGACGTCGGTTGGGTCTGGTCCAACTCAGCTCTTGGTGCAGACACCAACTATCGTGCCTGGCGCCTCTCGCTCTCCCAGGCGGTGAGCAGCGCGAACCACACGCTGCTTGTCAGCACGGACCTCAACAGCGTATATCGAGGCGAAGCCCCGTTCCATGAGCAGTTCACACTAGGCGGCTTTTTGAATCTTTCCGGCCTCGAAGTCGATCAGAAGGTGGGGCAACATCTGGCGATCGGCAGACTGGTCTATTCGTACCGTTGGCTGTCGAGTCCCATCCTCCCGGCCTATGTGGGCGCGACGTTGGAAACCGGACAGATATGGCAGGACAAGCACAACGCTAGCTTCTCGAGCCTCGAGGTCGCCGGCAGCCTCTTTCTCGGACTGGACAGCCCCATCGGTCCGATATACCTCGCATTCGGGCTCACCCAGGGTGGGGCGAAATCCATTTACTTCTTTCTAGGCCAACCGTTCTAGCGTCGCGGAAAGACGCGCCATACAATGGCCGCACCACTTGTGCTAGGAGACTGCCGTGAAATTTTACAACTCCATCGGTCCTAACCCTCAGGTCGTTCGCACCTTTGCCGCCGAACGCGGAATCACCCTGGACACCATCGAGGTCGACCTCATGGCGGGTGAGAACCGTCAGGGTCCGTATCTGGAGAAAAACCCTTCTGGTGGATTACCCTGTCTCGAGCTTGATGACGGTAGCTATCTGTCGGAGATAACCGCCATCTGTGAATACCTCGACGAAGTAAGCCCCGGAGACCCGCTAATGGGTTCCACCCCGGAACAACGTGCAGAAGCGCGAATGTGGACGCGTCGCGTTGACCTCTACATCTGCGAGCCGATGACCAATGGTTTTCGTTATGGTGAAGGGTTGGCGATGTTCAAAGATCGAATGACCACCCTCCCCGAGGCGGCCGAGGGCTTAAAGCGTGTTGCCAGCGAAAGGTTGACCTGGCTCAACGGGCTGATGGAAGGCAAACAATACATTTGCGGCGATCGCCTGACGCTCGCCGACATTCTGCTTTCGTGTTTCCTCCGGTTCGCCAAGACGGTCGGTCAACCGTTGGATGAGAGCAACGCAAATCTGGTTGCCTGGGCCGAACGCATGGATGGCCGGGAAAGCGCCAAAGCCTGATCATCGCCCACTGCAGTTGCATAAGCGCGGCTACGCACAGCTAGTCGCGCTGCGCCTCCCGTGCCGGTTGGCTAACGCTCGCATATGCTCGTACCATCGCCTTCCATGGTTAACCAACCGTTATGAGCTGGGTTCGACCGCTGGAGGAGGTCGCAGGCGACGATGTTTCCGTAGTAGGCGGTAAAGCTGCACACCTCGGGAAACTCATCGGTGCGGGATTCAGCGTACCCAGCGGATTTGTCATAACCGCCGACGCGTTTCGAGCTCACTATCCCAATGTCTCCCGAACAACGAAACCCACAGCACTGCGGGCGCTGCAGGCCGATCTACTCGCAAGCGTCGACGAACAGTTCACGACCACCTTCACCAACCCGAACGAGACGGTCGCCGTCCGTAGCTCCGCTATCGGCGAAGATGGCAATGAACGTAGCTTCGCGGGTCAGCACGCAACCTATTACTACATTCGCCGCGAAGGGTTGAGCAAAGCGATCGTCGACTGCTGGTTGAGTTTGTGGAACCAAGCAGCGCTTGCCTACCGCGCGCACAAGCCTCCTGTGAAGCAGGAGGAACTCAGCCGCGATGAGCAAGACGAGCATTTTGCCATGGCCGTCATCGTGCAACGCATGGTGCAAGCAGATAGATCCGGTGTCTGCTTCAGCAGAGATCCCACCGGCATTCGACCTGAAGACTGCCTGATCGAATCCACCTGGGGTTTGGGCGCGGCACTTGTTGACGGTCGCGTATCACCGGACTCGTACTTCGTAGCGTCCAACGGGCAAATCAGCCAATCAAACATTGGGCGCAAACGTTATAAGGTCGCGGAAAATCTTGCTGATTCTGACGGCAACCGCCTCGAACCTGTGCCTATCCACCAGCAGGGTATCGCCACGCTGAATGCCACCGAAGCTTCCGACATCGCGACACTCTCGAGATCTGCAGAGGAACTCTTCGGTGCTCCACAGGACGTGGAGTGGGCCTTCGAAAACGGCCGTCTGTTCGCGTTGCAAAGCCGGGCGATTACCGCCTCGATTGCGCTTCTTCCCGAACCACTCAACGTTGAAGGCCGTTGGGTACTCTTCAAACCGCTGGCGGAAAACTTCAACGAGCCAATGACGCCCATGACCGTCGATTTAGTTCGCCGGCTAATCCCACCCATGGGTAAATTCTTCCGCGGCAGGTATTACATCGACTACGATCAAGTGTGCTTACTCGTGCCATTCGAACTAAGCGAGTCTGAGCTTGCTGAGCTACTACTCTTTCGCGGTTCCGTGCCGAGCTTGCGCTTCAACTGGAAAAAACGGGTCTACGCGGAAGTGTGTGGGTTGATACTGGTATTTCTGGGTAGCGGCGGGAGAAAAGCCGCCACAATTTTCAGCTTGAGAAACTCCTCATCACGATAACCATAAGCCCGTCGTTGTAGAACTCG
>JACZXA010000027.1 GCA_022571865.1 Pseudomonadota bacterium | reverse complement strand
CCGTTTTCGATCTTGAAAACCGTGGTTTGTACGTCTGCTTTCGCGCGGATTCTTAGTGAAAGGCTGACCCTTTGGGAATGATTCTCATTCCATTAACGATTCTGCGGAAGCGCTTTTTTAGGGCTCACAGTCGATCATGGCCGAAGTTGGCTGTTCAGACATCAAAAGTAGCTGGATTTGTGTGGCTGCTATTTGAGATTATGTATGGCTTCATGGCGCACTCGGTGAAGCATAAGGAAAGCGGTTTTTTTGACGATCCGACACCGTCTCCTACTTAATTGCGCCCGGCCACTCAGCGGAGTAATTGAGACCACAATCACCGGGGCAATCAGGAGGTAGCTCGTGGCAGATTATATAGATGTTGCACAAGCAAGGGCCCTTTCCGGACTTAGGCTCGTGCTCTCGCCCGGGGTTCCCGGTCCGTGGAGTGAGGCTGCCAAAGGGATACTTTATGTCAAAGGCATTTCTTTCGTACGCGTCCGTCAAGAGCTCGGTGGGGAAAATCGCGAACTCATAGAATGGACAGCTCAGGCAACTGCACCAGTTGCAGTCTGGAACGATGAGCCGCCGCGCTCCACCTGGATTGAGCAGCTGTTTTTGGCAGAGCGGCTTCAGCCTAATCCGTCGCTCATCCCTGAATCTCTAGAACAGCGGATGGTGATGTTCGGGTATTGCAATGAGTTATGCGGGGAGCATGGTTTTGGATGGTCCAAGCGCCTGATGCTTATCCATCCGACGTTGTCTAATCCGAACACCGAAGAATCCGCTCGTGTTTTTTCCGCGTACATCGGCAAAAAATATGGCTACACCGAGGAAGAGGCAAAAACCGCACCGATCCGGGTGGCGGAGTTGCTCAAGATCTTGGGCGCGCGACTTGAGCAGCAACGAGAAAGCGGTAGCATGTTTTTCATTGGCACCGAGCTGTCCGCATTAGACATCTACTGGGCAACGTTTGCGGCGTTGGTCCAACCCCTTCCGCCCGATTTGTGTCCTATGCCTGATCGTCTTCGAGCCAGTTACACCAACACCGATCCAGTTGTTCAAGCTGCGATGAATCCGATCTTGCTGGAGCACCGCGACATGATATACAACGAATATCTGGAACTTCCTATCGATTTGTAGAAGGGCTTACCCCGGCAAACGGTTCGAATAATATCTGCAGAAGGTGGTGCTGATCGCAACCGAACCCTGAGCCGGGAAATCAAGGAGAAGAGTCATGGCGGAAGCTTCGAACCAGCGAATCGCGTATTACAACGGTGATTATCTGCCGGAAGGTGAGATACGTATTCCTTTCAGGGACCGTGGCTTCCTGTACGGTGACGGCGTTTTCGACATGACTCGAACCTTCAACGGAAAAATTTTCAAGATTCGTGAGCACATCGAGCGCCTCTACCGCTCCCTGAAAGCGCTGAGAATCGATGCAGGTTTGATGCCCGAGCAGATGATTGAGATAAGTCGGGAGGTGCTCGATCGCAATTCCCATTTTCTCGATGAGAGCACCGACTACTGGGTGGCACAGCGCATATCACGAGGGCTCGCCGCAGTGGGGGACGAAGGCTGGGATCAGGAGGGCGCGACGGTAATCGTCGAGTGTTTACCGTTGCCCTTGCAAGCCCGTGCAACCTATTACCGTGACGGCCTCGACCTGGTGCTGTCTCCGGTACGACGAACCGCTCCGGACGCGCTGACCCCCCGAGCTAAAACCCTCAATTATCTCAATCTGATCAACGCCAACATGGCGGCCCCTGGCTCGGGGGAGAACGCTTACACCGTTCTGCTCGATGTCAATGGCAATCTCTGCGAAGGCCTGGGAGCCAACATCTTTCTCGTCAAGGACGATGTCTGCCTAACCCCTCGTGAGCAGTTTGTGCTGCCAGGCGTCTCACGAGCCTGTGCGATTGAGCTTGCGGAAAAGCTCGGCTTCCGCGTCGTCGAAAAAGATCTGGACCTGTACGACGCGTACAATGCCGACGAGATGTTCTTGACCTCAACCAGCCTGTGTATCGTACCTGCCAAGTCTTTTTGTGGTGCCACCATCGGCGACGGGTGCATTCCAGGTCCGGTAACAAAAAAACTCACTGACGCTTATATAGATCTGGTCGATTTCGATTATGTCGCACAGTACCTGCGACACCTTGAATGAAAAAATAGCTACATCTTGACCAGTGCGCTGGCCGTATTCAGAGTTCTGGACAAGTTCAACCGCTGCCTTGAGGATAAGAAGCATTCAAGACCGAGGCGAACGACACGGCCGGGCTGGCGCATCGATGCCAATCCGGTAGATGGCAGCATGTGGCCGAGGCAGGGAAGATAGGGACGGATACCAGAAGTCACCGGTTTTGGGAGGGGCAAACTTTCGCTTTCGAAAAAGTAGGTGCCCCCAGAACCCTCAGGAATAGCGAAGCCGCATTTTCGTCACGGAATCATCGATTAATTCGCTAAGAATGGACAGGTCGACGTCGTCTAGTTTGTTAATGTACAAACAAGACTTTCCCGTCTTGAACTTGCCCAGCTTCTCGAGCAAGTGCGCACAGTCTGAAAAGCCCGGCATGATGTAAACGACCAGGTTCTGTTTGCGTGGCGAGAAAGATACGATCAATGAGTCACCTTCGTGACCGCTGTCGTATTTGTAGTGATAACTGCCGAAGCCGACGATGCTCGGCCCCCACATTCTCGGCAACTCCCCGGTGAGCTTGCTCATCAGTTGTATCAACACATCTGCGTCGCGGCAGCGCCGTTCGTTTTCGATGCTGCTGATAAACGCATTGACGCTCGACTTTGTTTGTTCAGTCTTGTGTTCAGCCATGTTCGAAGTACTCCTCCGCCCTACACGAAAACAGGCAGAGGCGGAAACTGGCCTTTCAACACCTGTGCCGCGGCATTGGCCTGCAACCATCCGTCGATGGCGGTGGCGTAAACCTGGCGAAAATCTACCGTGTGGATGAGATTGTCTCCGGCGGTAAGCTCGGTAAGGCTTGGGGGCGTTCCATAATGCCCCCCCTTGATCTGTTTACCTGCGAGGAACATCAGATTGGCACTACCGTGATCGGTCCCGAGATTTGCGTTCTCAGGCACCCGACGGCCGAACTCCGAATACACCAGAACCACCACACGGTCGCCAAATCCCAATCGATCCATGTCGCGCAGGAAGCCGTGTATGCCGTCGCAGGCGTAGCTCAGCAATCGCCGGTGTAGCGCGGGCTGTTGGACATGGGTGTCGAATGAGTTGTTGCGGAACGAAACGTGATACAAGGGGGTGGGCAATCCATAACTAATACATGCAGCAACCTTAGGCAGATCCATAGCTGCGATGCCGTAGTCGATAGGCGTCTGGTAGTCTGTCCATGCGCGGCGCACGAGCGCAGACGTGCTGCGCGCGCTCCTGGCTACCTCATTGAGAAAACGGCGGGTCGGATTGTCGAATTCTTCCGATGTTGCCTCGGACACGGAATCGAGGACCGCACGCTCCTGGATGAATCCATTACGTTGGAAGCGTTCGGGATTGTCAAAAACTACCGGTGTGTGGACGCGGCTGTTAACCGCCAGCGACTGCCTGGATCCTATGTTGATCAGCATGTTTGCAACCGGTTCGGGAGACATGATGTCAGCGAGCCTTCCTAACCAGCCGAACTCGTCACCGCTGTTGGGGGAAGCGGTGTGCCAATAGGCCATCGACGTGAAATGGGAAAACGAGGGGTTGTCGTAGCCGCAGCCGTGAACGATGGCGAGCTCGCCCGAGTTCCACAATCGTTCGAAACCCAACATGCCGGGGTTGAGACCGAAATCATCGTCGAGCCTCAGTACCTCGGACGCTTTGATGGCGATGTTGGGTCGATGGTTGTAGTAGGCGTCGTTCGTGTACGGCACGACCGTATTCAGCCCGTCGTTTCCACCGGAAAGCTCAACAACCACGAGGATACGGTCGTTATTCAAGTTTGCGTCTGCTGCTCCAGACAAGAGGGGGGCAAACAGCATGCCACCGGCCACGGCCAGATTGGTGTGGAGGAAGTCCCGCCGGCTGATCGATTTATGTGTTGTCATCGGCTCCTCCTGCTTCAGCCCAATTGATATTCCGGGCGGCTCAATATCGCGTGCAACAGCATCCGCAGCGGTTCTTCCAGATAAGACGCCGCGGATTCGACATCGTCAGTACCCAGCTCCGATTCGAAAAAGGTGGCCAGTAACTCGAGGGTTTCCGCATCGAGCTCCACCGAAAAGAACCGCTCGACAAAATAGTCGACCACCTCGTGTGGGGTTTTGAGTTTGGCCTGGAGTACCTGGGTGGTGAGATCCAGCCGGGCAGTGTGTCTCGAGATGGGCTTGACCCGCTCGATGGCCATTTGCCAGCCGCGATAGCTGCCGTAACGGGTATTGAACGCTTCATCACGGTCAGCCAGCAGATTGGACGCCGCCATCATGTCGGATGATGTGCTCACGCCCTCTGGTTTGGTCGCGCTCGATATATCCATGCCCTGGCGCAAGCGCTTATGCACCGTCACTATCTGTGCGCCGTAACTCGGGTAGCGATCGGGAGGAACGAAGGCGATGTCGGGAAACACCATGTCGAGAACGAAGTTACCCCGTTCGAACAGCAGGCTGGGTGTGATCCAGCTTCTTCCGTGTGACCACCCTGCAACCGTTGGCGGATGCATCAGTCGTTGACCGAGAGACCCGGTTGTTACGTTGAAATCAGGAACGCCGGGAATTCGTTTCAGCCCCACCTTGCGATAGGTTGAAACAACCAACTCAACGGGCCCTTTGATGCGCGTTCCGATTGAAGCAGGTGCATAAAAATCTTTCGACAGAAACAACATCTCCAGAAACGCGGCGAGGTCGTAATCGAGCGATTTGAAGCTTGCACCTAAACGTACCTGGAGATCGTGGTCGAGATCCTGCCTGACGAAATAGCGGTAGAGTTTACCGGCTATGTGCCGGGCAGTGGCTTCCTGTTCCAGAATGAGGTTGATGATGTCGACGCCATCGAACGGTCCGCGCTTGCCGAGGAACGTCTTGTCTGTATCGTCATGTTGATCGGGCGACAGCCGAAACTCGAGCCCGGAAAAATTCCAGCCGGTAAAGGCGCGCGCCGCCTCGCGAATGTCCTGCTCGGTATAGTTACCCACACCCATGGTGAATAACTCCATGATTTCACGTGCGAAGTTCTCGTTCGGTGAACCCTTGACGTTCACGCCGGCATCGAGAAACGCGAGCATTGCCGGATCTTGCGCAACCGCGATGATGAGAGTGCGGAAGTTGCCGAGACCTTCTCTGTGAAACAGCTCCAGCTGTTTTAGACCTTTGCGGTAGTCGCGTACCTTGTCTTCGTTCGTGGCGAAATGCCCGTGCCAGAACAAGGCCATTTTCTCCTGCAGGGGACGAGGAGAGGTGAGCATGCGATTTGCCCACCAATAGGCCACGCGGTCGGTTTCCAGACGGCTTGCGCGCAACCAGTAGAAGAACTTGTTGACCACCGGTTGGATAGGGCGGTTGCCAGAGCGTTTTACCTGGACACCCAGCGCTTCGCCCGTGGCCTTTGCTCTGTCGGTTGTGGCTGGACGGCTGGGCAGAAACGGATCGAGCCCTTCATCGAACACGCCTGAGTGTTCGAACGGTGGTAGTTCTTGCGTTGGCACACCTTCGAAATACACGAGCCGCCGCACGGCATTTTCCGGATCGAGCTTGGCGAACGCGCGAACTCCTGCGTTGGTGCCTCCGAATCCGGCACGACTGAGCAGGTGCGACGCATACGCTCGATTCCAATCGTCTTGATCGATGGGTGAAAGATCGTTTCTCCAACCGTTTTCGGCATAACTGCAAGCAGTTGCGAGCAGGAAGAGGACGCCCATGAGCGATGGGCAAGTACGGTTGCGCATGAGTCCCCTCCAGATAAGAAGCGTTAGTATAACCGAGGGATTCGGCCTCGTTCGATAGACTCAAGTGAACGGACGGTTACAGCAGATCTTTCATCCGGTAATAGAGCATTCCCAGCGCGACGATCTGATTGCCGAACCAACGGCCGAAGGGAATTCGGATGTGCTCGATACGGTCGAAGACGTCGAGCCGTTCGAAGGACCCGGCAATGGCGTCCGCCAGGATATCGCCCGCGAGATGAGCGACGTTCAGCCCATGTCCCGAGTAACCCATGGCTGAGAATACGTTTTTATCCCAACGCCGGATGAGCGGAACGCGATTGATCACGATGCCGATGTTGCCGCCCCACTGGTAGTCGATGCTTTTGGCTGCGAGCTGTGGATAAATCTTGAGCAATCGCGGGAGCAAGGTGTCCTTGATGTTTTTGGGAACCCGGCCGGAATAGTTGCAGCGGCCGCCAAAAATCATTCGTTTGTCCGCGGATAACCGGAAGTAGTCGAGCACGTTGTTGAGGTCGGCGACGGCGAGATCGAGCGGGTTGAGTGCTTGCACCTCTGCTTCGGTCAAAGGCTCGGTTGCGATCAGGTAACTTCCGGCGGGAAAAATGAGTCCGGAGAACCGTTTCGGGTCCAGGTGGTGATAGGCGTTGCCCGCGATCACGACGGTATTTGCCTCGACGTTTCCGGTGGCGGTGCTGACCACCGGTTTTTCACCGTAGTGGATGTCCAGCACCTTGGTTCCCTCAAAGATCCTCACCCCCAGACCGGCGGCGGCCCGGGCCTCGCCGATACAGAGGTTGAGTGGGTGCAGGTGGCCATTTTTATTGTTGATCAGCCCGCCCAGATAAGTATCGGTTCCAATGATGTCGGGCAACTCGGTTTTGCTGATCAGATGCACGTCATCGCCCAGACCCCTGCGCTGGTAGTATTCGATATCCTCCTCCAGTTCACGTACCTGGCGGGGTCTCAGGGCCACTTCCATGTATCCGGGCTTGTAGTCGCATTGAATGGCGTATTTTTCGATCCGCGCTTCGATGATCTGGTGACCCTGCCAACCCATCTCCCAGATGAGATCTTCCACGGATTCGCCTAATTGATGGCGAATGCGCTTCGTCCCACCAAAACCGTTGATCAACTGTCCGCCGTTGCGCCCACTTGCGCCCCAGGCAATCTTGTGCTGTTCCATCAATATGACGTCGTAACCCCGTTCGGCGAGGCTCAACGCCGTTGCCACACCGGAAAACCCTCCACCGATAATGGCGACATCGCAGCGCTCGCTTCCGGAGAGCTGCGGATAGTTCGTTTCAACATGGGCGGTCGCCGCGTAGTAAGAATTGGTATGGGGCTCGGGCACGATTTCTCCTGAGATTCACGGCATATTACCCATAGGCGCTACCCGATGACGATCGCCGTACCCGAGCGGCGCGCTACCTGGGCGTTCGCATCAATAAACGAGTGCAGGCGCAAGACAACCGACTGACTGCCGAGGTCCGAAAAGAATTGGCCTCGAACAGCTGTTAGTGTGGGATAGTCGATCTGCTCCCGGTGAGTCAGGTCATACCCCATCACCCGGAACGGTGGCGGCGCGCAACATTGATGGAGGGAGCTGACTGTGAATATCAAACGTGCAACTTTGGCAGACCTCGATGAGGTGAGTCGTTTGTTCGATCACTATCGGCAGTTTTATGAGCAACCCGCGGATCTCGACAAAGCGCGGGACTATATCGAGGCTCGTCTCAGCAATGATGAGTCGGTCATTTACCTCGCAACCGACGACGAAGGCATCGGACTGGGTTTTACCCAGCTGTATGCTACTTTCTGCTCGGTGGCGGCGGCCCCGATCTGGATTCTCTACGATTTATATGTGGATGCAGGGGTAAGAAAAGGCGGTGTTGGCACCGCGTTGATGAATCGGGCGAAAAAGCTTGCAGAAGATTCGGGCGCAGTGCGTATTCAACTGGAAACAGCCGTGGACAACACGACGGCCCAGTCCGTGTACGAGGCGCTCGGTTATGAACGGGACACGGCGTTTTACAATTACTCATTGGCCATCAAATGAATTCGACGCGGCTTTCCGAAGCGGAGATCGCCCGGTATTTCGAGCAGGGTTACCTGCTTCTGCCGGGTCTCATCGCGCCGGATGCACTTGAGCGATATGACAAACGCTTCGTTTCATTTGTTGAAGCCAAACTAAAACCTCCACCACAGATGAAGATCATGCGGGACATCATGGTCGTAAAAGGGGCGGTAGAACCAGAAACCCCGCTGCATGCCATCAACAAGATGATGAGCTTCGAAGACGACCCCGAACTCTATGACTACGTGCTCCAGCCGAAGCTGCTTGACGCCATTCGTTCGCTGCTGGGTGATGATATCTATAGTCTCTCGACGAACTTGTTCAACAAACCACCTGGGATAGACGGCCGACATCCGTTGCATCAGGACTTACGCTACTTCCGGATTCGTCCCGCGGAGAAAATTGTCGGGGTATGGACGGCCATGTTGCCGGCGACGAGGGAGACGGGTTGCCTGGCAGTGATTCCTGGCAGTCACAAAGGCGAATTGCTGGAGCATGCCGAACCTGATTGGGAATACGTCAATCACGCTTTCTTCGGGATTGAGAACATAGACCTCGACAAGCGAGTGCATGTAGAAATGATGCCCGGGGATACGCTGCTGTTTCACCCATTGTTGATCCACGGGTCCGGGCGAAATCACTCCCGGTCGTTTCGCCGCGCCATCTCCGCGCATTACGCGGCGGGAGGCTGTGACTCACCGGTCCGGGACTGGAAGCAAGGCAAGCAGGTCCGGCACATCGGTTGAAAATCTGTCGTAGGCCTTTAAGGTCATGAAGGCGTCCGGTTTCGCGGACTACCCTCATGAATTGATTCGAGTCAGTCCAGCAAAGAAAATGACTTGCTGATGCTGAAGACAATCGATTCGGTGCCGTCACCGGTTTCCAGATCAAGGTCTTTGTCGTTGAAAAGGATGTAGACACCTGCGTCGAAACCGCCGATTTCCGTGCCGTATCCAAATTCAAAATAGTCACCATCGAAGTCGTCACCGAAAGTGCCGTACTTGCCGTAGAACCCGTTTTTCTCAACGGTGATGGCGGTGAAATCATAGTCGAGATCGGGGCCGCCGAAGTTGTCATATTCACCAAAACTGTATTCGAAGCTGACGATGCCGTAACTGGCGTTCAGGTTGATTTCCCGGTAGGTGTCATCGAAATCACCGGTGTAATAATAACCCGTGAATCCGGCGCCCAGCGTAAAGCCACTTTCAAACTCGTAGTTGTAACCGCCGTATACATCGACTTCCAGACCATCTTCTACGTCGGCCGCCCAGGTACCCAGATAAAAACCGCCTTGCTCAAAATCCACGCCTCCATTGGTGGTGGCGGTGGTGTTCTGGATGATGCCTCGATAGAAATAATCCGACAACAGACCCATGTTGGCTGAAATCTCAGCCATGGCCGGGGTCGCAACGGCCATCGACAGAACCGCACCCGCAATCATTAACTTGGCAGACTTGTTCATTGTTTCTCCAAAAGGTGTATTGATGAGTTTCAGCACCACTTCAGAGTAACTGGGGATGCTGATTTATTTTATGTGCTCCGCGTTGGCAGCTTAGGATGCATATATCGGGCCAACCTAGAAAAGGTATTGTTTTTCAAATGGTTAAGCTTGATGGCGGCGCGGCTAATTCGCCGTTTTAGGGGCAATTCGCACCGATTCAGTGCACGTATGGCCGTTATGCACCATTTACGCCCCTACCCCTGACCACCTTCCCCAATGGCCCTACTCGACACACTCGATTTCGCCGGTGGGCACCTGTTTCGGTAGTCGTTGAGAAGCTCATCAACCGCGACCTGTGCTGAACCGGCTTCCACGGCATTCGTTTCTGTGAGCCTGGCGAGAACGATCATCGCCTTCCACAATGCCCAGCCGCGCCCGCGCGCCCAGATCGCGTCATCCACCGACAACGCAGACCGGAACGCCCCTCTACTGATTGCGGTCAACAACGTCCAGGCAATCGCCATGTCGCAGGCAGGGTCACCGACGGCCAACCCGGAAAAATCAATCACGGCAGCTAACTCGCCGTGCTGTACGAGAAGATTGCCAGCGCCAACATCACCGTGATACCAGATGCGCTTTGCAGAAAACGGGGCTTGAAGTGCCTCATTCCAGATAGCCGTTGCGGCGTCCGTGTCGATATCGCCTTGCAGCCTGTCGAGCGCTTCGCGAGTCTGCGCGTCGTATATCGACAGCGATCCTCCACGCAAGCTGCGCCTTGTGGCACGCGGTGCTCCCCGTGTATCGATCCGCTGCAACGCGGCGAGAAAGTCAGCCAGAGCAATGGCAAATCGGTTCAGGTCGTCAATAGAATCGATGGTCGCGTTTTCCCCGTCCAGCCATCCATATACCGACCAGTGCCACGGGTACTCACTCCCGGGTCTCCCCTTGGCCAATGGCGTTGGGATAGCTAAAGGAAGATAAGGGGCAATTCTAGGGAGCCATGTCGGTTCTTTATCAACCGCTGCGCCATAGTGTTCTGCACTGGGTAATCGGACCATCATCGTGTCGCCCAGATGAAACGTTCTGTTATCCCATCCGCCGAGTGCGACAGGCGTGATGGGGAGATTTTTCCAATCGGGAAACTGGTTGGCAATGAGTCGTGTGACCAGATCGACATCGATTTGCACCGTATCGTGCGATTTGTTGGTGGTCATATAGGAGGTGGCTCCAGTTCCAGACAGAGAACGGCACTGATCGCTCAGCGTGGAATATTCAGACTGATGGGACTCAGGAGCTCATGAGGCGATGTTAGCAAGAATCGAAACTCGACGGAACGAAACCTCACTTCAATCGCTACACCCGCTGCACACTTTTCTGATCGAAGAAAGACCATTTTCAGTGTGTTTCCAGACCGTGATACCCGTGTCCCACCGGTAGGGTTCGGTCGCCCAATACTGCTTCTCGCCATCCTGGTTCAGTTCGGATACCCCAAGAAGTTTCGGGCGTGAGCAGGGTGGTTTCCTGGAAGCAGGGTAGTCACCTTGATCGACGCAACTATTGTGATGTTCAGCGAAGTAGGCAGTCTCAGAGGGGCTCGGGTGGTGGAAAACTCCGGGGAGCGGCCGGTCGGAGAGAATTGTCCATAACGGCAAGTCCTCCTCGGGCTGCGCATGGAACACGCAGTGGTCTGTGCCGAGTAGATCGAGAAATGATGACACCTGTTTCAGGGAGGTAGGTGCGGCTGGGGGTTCGAGAACATTCCAGTAGTTCATACCTTCGCCGATCGCGGCACCGTCGGAGGCCACCAGTCGAGGTTTTCGGACGATGCCGAGAACTCGAAACGAACCCAGTTGAACCCAACCCCCGCCTTGATTCGTTCGGCGGGCTTGAGAAATGTAACCAATCAAGACATCCGAAGAAGGTAGGGTGGCTCCGAAGGGGCACGCTGGATCCGTTGCAGCGAACGACGGATTGGAAACAGCAACGACTGTGAGGAGTAACAGAGACGACACCTTCCGGATCTTAGCCATGGTACTAATCTCGCTGTCTGACTCGTGGTCGTTCCCGATCAGAAATCCCACGCGGGTGTGGCGTGGCGCCTTTCTGGATCGAAGAAGGCGTCTTTCACGACGTGGCAGCGCTCCATGACCCGGGTCCACTTGAGTTCCCGAATGTAGTAGATCTCGACGAAAAGTTCATCGTCTTCGAGTCCCCAGGGCATCTCCAGAGAGGCGAACGCCAGATTGGACTTTGTCGTTGGAGACCATCCGGCCGTCGTCACCGTGCCGATCGCCTGGTTACGGCGGTTGTAGACGAAGGCGTGTTCGGCGGGCTTGTTACCTTCGACGATGAGCTTGACAAAACGGTACCGCGAGCCTTTTTCTTTCTCCGCGATCAAGGCTTTGCGGCCGTTGAAGTTTGGCTTCTTCAAGTGAACCAGCCAACCGAGTCCAATTTCGTAAGGCGATCGACATCGCTCGGATCGTACAACATCGAGTGCCGGCATGAAGTCGACCCCGGCTTGAATGAATCCTGCTTCGATGCGCGCCATCCCCAGAGCTGCGGCGCCAAAGGGGCGAATACCGTAGTTTCGTCCAGCCTCCATGAGCGCGTCCCAGAGCGTTTCGGCTTGTTCGGGATCACACCAGAGTTCATAACCGAGATCTCCGGTGAAACCCGTGCGAGAGATCATCAACTCCTGGCCGTCGAACGGGAACGAAGTAAACCGATAGGGTTTGAGATTTTCTATGTCCTGAAAACCCATCTGTTTGAGCACCGCACAGCTTGTGGGACCTTGGAACGCCAGGGCGGCGACTTGGTCGGTTTCGTCTTCGATCTGTACGTTGAACCCCATTGCGGAAGCACCGAACCAATCCATATGGCGTTCCTGAGAGCAGATTCGGTAGGTGTTGTCGTCAAACTTGAATAGCGTGCCATCGTCGAGCACCTGTCCCGCGTCGTTGCACCAGCAGCAATACATCACCTGCCCGGAACTTTGTTTCGAAATGTTGCGCGTCACGAGGCGGCTGAGGTAGGCACCCGCATCAGGGCCTGTGATCCGATACTTGATCATGGGTGTCAGATCGAAGATGCCGCAGCTGTTGCGAATGGCGAAATACTCGAGTGCTACATCGGTGAAGGCAGTTACGGTCGTATAACCTTTCCATTCTTCCCATTCATTGAGAGCACAGGCGGCTTGCACGCGCGAGTGGAACGGCGTTTCAATGACTCGGCGTTCATCATGGGCAATCATGTGGTTTTCTCCCGCTTGACGATTTCATTGGCCGCGTTGCGGCCGGCCAGTCCCATGACACCCCCGCCGGGATGTGCGCCTGCGCCGCACAAATACAGGCCATCGATGGGCGTGTAGTACTGAGTGGCGCCAAATGCCGGGCGCATCATCATGAATTGATCGAGACTGAACTCACAGTGGTGCCAGTGACCGCCACGAATGCGAAATTGTTGTTCGATGTCCCAAGGAGTAAGCACCTCGGAAGCCACGATCTGGTCACGAATGCCGGGTGCGTATTGCGAGAGCGTTGCGAGGATCGTGTTCTCGAATGATTTCTTGCTCGCGTCCCATCCCGCCTTCAGCTCATAGGGTGCAAACTGGACGACGGCGGACAACACATGTTTGCCGGCCGGTGCAAGGGTCTCGTCGTGCACCGAAGGGATGGTGATCTCCATGATGGGTGCTGGCGAAAATTCACCGTATTTCGCCGGATCGAATGCGCGCTCCACGTAGGCCAGATCCGGTGCAACAACCAGGCGGGCGCCTGAGTCGATCGCATCGATTCCGGTAAATTCCGGCATCCCATCGAGTGCGAGATGCAGTTTCGCGGTCGTACCTCGAGCACGAATATTGTGTACCCGGCGGGAGAATCCTGCCTCCAGTTCGGGAAATCCAACGAGCGTCTCGAAGGTGGTTTTCGGATCTGCATTGGATACGACCAGACCGGCTTCCACCGTTTCGCCACTGCCGAGTTTTACCCCGGTGGTGCGTCCGGCCGAGCAGAGTATCTTCGTGACCGGAGTGCGGTTGCGTATCTCGACGCCTTCTGCGCGGGCAGCGGCGGCAAGCGCCATGGTGACGCTACCCATACCGCCTCTGGGAATGGCAGGACCCGATGTACCGAAGCCGTCACCGAGATGCCGATATAGATATGCGAGCACCGTGTTGGGCGAGCGCGGACCCATATGCGCACCGAGTACCCCGTCGACGCTCAGCGCCCCTTTCAACAGCTCATCGGTAAACTTCTCGTTGAGTACATCGAACAGATTGATCGCGCCGATTCGCAACAATTCGCGCATGTCGTCGCGCCCGAGTCGGCGAATGTCGAGGCCGATCTTTGCCAGGTTCAGTTTGTCGTGCCAATCGCTCTCAATGAGTTTCGGCGGGCGCCGGCCTGCCACTTTGGCGAGCAGTTTGGCGTAACGAGTCATCTGTTCGTGGAAGGCGGCAAATCCTGAGATGTCTTTCTGCGTCAGACCGTTGCCGGTCACCACACTGCCACTGAATCGTCGGTAATGGCCGTCGCTTGCCAAAGCAATTGTTGCAAGGTCGTCGGAGGCGAGCTCGAGGCCGTGTTTCTCGAGTTCGAGGTCTCGGGCGATCCCGGGATGGAACTGATACAGCAGGTGCGCGCAAGCCGAAACCGAATAACCCGCTGCAAATTCCCGCGTGATCGATGCGCCACCCACGATTTCCGCCGCTTCGGCGATGAGTACGCGCCGGCCTTTTTTCGCCAGATAGGCAGCACAGACCAGACCGTTGTGGCCCGCGCCGATTACCACCGCATCGTATTCAGTCATCGGCGTATGCCTCCGGGACGAGATTATCTCGTTTGAGATCGAGAAAAATCTCCCGCGCAGCGTTGGCACCGGGTGCGGACATTACCCCGCCACCGGGATGGGTGCCTGAGCCACACAGATACAGACCCTGTACCGGCCCGCGATACTGGGCGTAGCCGGGGAATGGCCGGTTGAACAGCAACTGATCGAAAGTGAGCTCACCCTGAAAGATGTTGCCTTCCGTCAACCCCACCTCATTTTCGATGTCCTGGGGCGTGCGTACTTCAACATGCAGGATGAGGTCTTTGAAGTCCGGGCTGTGGTTGCCGATCGTGTCGAGGACGGTTTTGCCGAATGCATCGCGGTCAGCGTCCGTCCACTCACCGGTGGCGAGCTTCGGTGGCGCGTATTGCACGAACACGCTCATCATGTGTTTCCCCGGAGGCGCCATGGTTGGATCCGTCTGCGTGGGTATCACCATGTCGAGATAGGGTTTTTTCGACCAGGTGCCGTTCTTCCAATCGTCATAGGCGCGTTCCATGTTTTCCAACGAGTCACTGAAGTGCATGTCGCCGATCATTAAGCGGCTGTTCGGGTCCAGCCCGGTAAAGGTGGGTAGACCGTCGAGGGCGATATTCAGTTTTCCGGAGGAGCCGCGGATCTTGAAGTTTTTTGCCTTGGTAACGATGTCGGCAGGCAGGTCGCTTTCATCCATGATCACGGTGAAAGTACGGCGCGGGTCGAGGTTTGAAACCACGATATCCGAGTGGTACTCATCGCCATTGGCGAGTGCGACGCCGGTGGTGCGCCCGTTCTTGACGACGATGCGGCTGACCTCGGCAGCTACCTTGATTTCGCCACCGTAGGACTGAAATGCCTTGGCCAATGCCCCGGACACCGCACCCATGCCCCCGCGTGCGAACCCCCAGGCACCAACGGTACCGTCGACATCGCCCATATAGTGGTGCAGCAGTACGTAAGCACTGCCTGGCGAATAGACGCCAAGTGCGGTGCCGATGATACCGCTGCCCGCGAGTGCGGCTTTCAGCACATCGGTTTCGAAGTACTCATTGAGATAGTCGCCGATGCTCATCGTCCAGAAACGAAACGTGTCGTTGAGCGTTTCCTCACCGAGGTGGTAAAACGCCTTGGCCAGGAACAGCAGTTCTTTGATGTCGCGGGGTTTGAACGACGTTGGATCCGGCGGGGTACGCAGGAGAAAAGGCCGGATCAGGCGGGTCTGCTTGGTGACGTCGGTGTGGTAGCGTTCGTAGGCGTTGGCGTCTCGCACCGAATGGCGGGCAATCTCTCGCAGTTGCGCCTCGTGATCTTCGAAGCTTGCGAAGTAGTCACCGTTTTCCATGAAGGTGACACCGCCACCATAAGGCACTACCTGCAGCCCATGGCGGGGTAACTCCAGATCGCGGGTGATCTCCGGGCGCAGCAGGCTGCACACGTAAGAGCAGTTCGAATACAGCCAGCCCTCATGCAGCTCTCGGCTGACGGTGGCGCCGCCGATGTATGGATTGCGCTCGACGACGAGTACGTCGAGGCCGGCCTTGGCAAGATACGCGGCATTGGTCAGACCGTTGTGGCCTGCACCGATGACAATGGCGTCATAACGTTTCACGAATTGAACTCCGTTGGTAGTTTTCTCGAGGTGATGTCTAGGGCACGCTCAAACGCGTAGACACGTCCGTTGCCATGAGGGACGAAGATCGTTTTATCGTTGCCCCAGCGGCAACAACTCGATGACGTGCCAAGCGGTAATCGTTGCACGGCTTGGTTGAACTGAGCAATGGAACGACCGAGGGAGAGCGACACCTGGTTTACCTTTCATGATTAGCAGCGCGCCAGGGCAGTATGCTGTCCAAGACAAAAATTGTCCATTATGAATGAATGATCATTCATTTATTTGCGATCCTGACGGAGCGCTGTATCATCGGGGTCTCATAGAAGACCATCGGAGTCTCACAGAAGACGCAGGTTATGGTTGCTACAGCCCCCGCACGCACCGTCTCCAAAGCACAACGTCGCGAGCAGCTGATTCGCGCGACCATGAAGTGCGTTTCCCGCAATGGATTGTCTGCGACTACCATGGCGGAAATCACCAAAGAGGCCGGCCTGAGCCTTGGCATCGTAAACCTCCATTTCCAGAGCAAGGAGAAGCTGCTGGTGGAGACGCTGCGGTACATTGCAGATGAGTATCAGTCTGAATGGCAAAAAGCTGTTCGCATCGAAGGCAGTCCGACGGAACAGCTCGCGAACCTCATAGATATCGAGTTCAGCGCCAGAGTTTGTCAACGGGAAAAATTAGCGGTATGGGTTGCGTTCTGGGGGGAGGCAAAATCCCGACCCACCTACCGGCGCATCTGTTCCGCGCTCGACAGGGAATATGTGCTGGCGATTCAGACGCTGTGTGATGAGATCTGCAGAACCGGCAGGCATCCGCACACCGATACCGAGATCGTTGCCAGCGGCTACAGCGCCCTCACCGATGGGTTGTGGTTGGATATCTTGTTGACACCTCGCGATATGTCGCGCGCAAAAGCGAAACGCATTGCGATCGACTATTTTTCGAGCCATTTTCCAGGTCGGTTTACCGCGTTGTCCTGAGCCAATGCTCCTGTGCTGCGACCACGACTGTCATGGGTTAACCTGTCGCGACAATTCGTGTTCGGAATCGGGGGAATCATGAAGTTCGCGATTAGAGTCGTCGTACTGGTATCGCTCCTTGCAGGCGGCTGCGGTACCGATGTCGGCGGGCGCAGTGTTCCCGAGCCGGCCGATCTCATTTTACACAACGGCTATGTTTATACGGCGGATGCAGCCGGGAGCATTGCCGAAGCAATTGCGGTACGAGACGGCGAGATCGTGCGCCTGGGTGACAACGCCGCGGTAACCGAGCTCGAAGGCGAGCACACTCGATTGATAGATCTGGAAGGTCGGATGATCATGCCGGGGCTTCACGACGTGCACATTCACCTGCTCGGTGTTGTCGATCGTGATACCTGCGATCTCCAGAGCGCCGATTTGTCGCTGGCCGAAATGGTGCCTCTCCTCGAAGATTGTATTCGTCGTTACCAGCTCGCACCGGGCTCATGGCTGACGGTAGAACAGTGGAACCCGTTCGTCGGAAACGGTTCCTCGGTACAGTATCCCAATCTTCTTGCAGCGCTCGATGCCGTTTCGAGCGAACATCCGATCATTCTCCAGGGTAACGATGGGCACCACGCGGCGGTGAACAGCGTAGCACTTGCCCGGGCCGTGGACTCACAAGGCGTGCGTGTCGGCTTGAGCGGAGAAACGCTCAGAACCCAGTTTGTCGAGTTTCGGGAGTTTGTCGGGCTGGATTCTTCAGGTGAACCCAATGGTGCGCTCAACGAAGACGCACGTAACCTGGTTGAACCCCCGCAATGGCTGAGCGTAAGTCTAGCGCGAGAAGTGGGCGCGCAAGTTGGCCCGCTACTCGCGTCCTACGGTATCACCTCGGCTCAGGATGCGATGTTGATACCGCAAGCGCTGGAAGCTTTTCATGCGCTCGAACAATCGGGTGATCTCGGCTTCCGTCTCCATGCAGCGATGTATCTGGATCCGACCGACTACACCTCCGACGGTGTCGTGGATATCGCGCGTATGGTCGAGGAACTCGACGTCTATCGAACGCGTTATCAAGATTCGGCATTGATATCGCCGCACGCAGCCAAGATATTTGTGGACGGCGTGATTGAAGGCAATCCCCTGGTTACACCGCCGACCTTACCCGCCGGTGCGTCGCTCGAACCCTACCTTCAACCTCGTTTCGACGTTGATGTGGAGGCCGGAAAGCTGCGCCTCATGGGTTACGTCGATACCGGAAGCGCGTTGTGTCAATCCGTACGGGATGGAACTGTACCCAGCGGCGCTGCCAGGCAGGCGTTTTTGAATGAACACGGGTTTCACCCGGGACAGTGCCTCTTCAGCCGCGGAGTGCTCGAAGATGATGAAAAATTCGTGCTCGATTACACCAGGGCGCTCGATGCGGCGGGGTTCACTGTGCACTCCCACGCGATTGGCGATCGGGCGGTGCGTGTGGCGGTGGATGCTTTCGAGGCGGCGCAGGCAGCGAATGGCGACTCTTTTCTTCCCTACGCCATTGCCCACGCGCAACTCGTACATCCCGACGATCAGAAGCGAATTGGCAAACTCGGCTTGTACATGGCCTTCACCTACGCCTGGATGGACCCGGATTTCAGTTACGACATGATGGTCATTCCGTTTTTTGCCGAGCTCGAAGACGAAACCCACCTTTACGATCTCGACAGCTACTATATGCGCAACGTCTACCCGGTACGGAGCCTGAAAGAAGCCGGAGCCATATTGGTCGCCGGTAGCGATGCACCCGTGGAAACGCGGTCGCCGCGGCCTTTCGTCAATATGGCCATCGGATTGACCCGGGCGAATGAAGGTGCGGCGCTGAACGCCAACCAGACGGTGAACGTTCACGATCTTCTTGCCGCCTATACCATCAATGGTGCAAACGCCTTGGGGCAGGCGGATCGGGTCGGCTCGATCGAGGTGGGCAAACGAGCCGACCTCGCGGTTCTGGACCGCAACGTCGTCGAATTGGCCGAGCAAGAGCGATGGGCCGAGTTTGCCGCGACGAATGTGGTACTCACCTTACTCGACGGCGAGGTCGTGTATGAAAAATCTGCGCCTTAAGCGGTTGCACTCCTGTCCTGGAGTGACCAAGCTGACGGAAGTTGCAACATCGTCACACACGCGAACACCCAAGATTTAGAGCTCCGATTCTAGAGCGAGGAATCATGAAAAAAACGCTGATCGTTCTACTCATCATCGTGGTCGCCATCGGTACCACCGGATACTGGTACGTATCGAGAATCACCGCTGTGGCGCCACCACCAATCATTGCCGAAGAGACTCATCGTGCCATCGAGACCGGCGAACTGGTCGGTTACGTTGAAGATAATGGCAGTCCTGCCTGGCTCGGCATCCCGTTTGCCAAACCACCCATCGGCGACCTGCGCTGGAAAGCGCCGCGCGTGCCGGAAGCCTGGGAAGGCGTGCGTAATGCCATCAGCTTCGGTTCGGCTTGTGCACAACGCGGCATGGTTGGGGGAGAGGATGGCCCGGCGATATCCGGGAGCGAAGATTGTTTATACCTGAACGTCTGGGAGCCGGCTGATGCACAGGCGCATCGTCCGGTCATGGTGTGGATTCACGGTGGTGGCAATCACATCGGTGAGGCGGGCACCGTTATATACAATGGGGCCAATCTTGCTTCGACTCACGATGTTGTCGTCGTCACCATCAACTATCGGCTTGGCCCTTTTGGCTGGCTCACGCACCCGGGGCTGCGCGATGGCGACCCCGCTGATGACTCCGGCAACTACGGAACTCTGGATATCGTTCGTGCGCTCGAGTGGGTGCAGGCGAACATCGCCGAGTTTCATGGGGATGTAGACAACGTGACCATCTTTGGTGAGTCCGCCGGCGGCTTCAACGTGCTCACGATGATGGTGTCGCCGCTGGCGGCCGGGCTCTATCACCAAGCCATCGTCGAGAGCGGCGGCCTGACCCTTCTCCCGTTTAGGGTTGCTGAGAACTTCAATGACGATGTCGAGCCGGGAAATCCCAGAAGTTCGCGGGAGTTGGTGAACAATCTGCTCATAACCGATGGCGAGGGAGAGGACCGTGATGGCGCCAAGGCAGTACAACTCGCGATGACGGACGCTGAGGTGGGCGCGTATCTACGCCGCAAATCCACCGCCGAGATATTGGTGGGCCAAGGCGGTGCAGCGATGAGCGGAACACCCTATATCTTCGGCGATGGTTATGTACTGCCGAAGGATGTACAGGCCGATGAACTGTTCGCCGATACCTCGACCTACAACGTTACCCCGGTAATTCTCGGAACCAACCGTGACGAGGTAAAACTATTCATGATGCTGGGGCCCGATGCGACCGAGCGAATATTTGGCATTCCTTACAAGATTCGCGATGAGGCGGCTTACGATCGGGACAGCGCCTACGGAACCGATGCATGGAAAATCCGTGCGGTGGACAATCTGGCCGAACACCTTCGTGATACTCAGGGCGATTCCGTTTATGCCTATCGATTCGACTGGGACGAACTGCGCAGCATCCTGAGTCTGGATCTGAGCAAGCTATTGGGCGCAGCACACGCTCTGGAAATACCGTTCGTATTTGGCAACTTCGATATTGTCGATCGGACAATGGTTATCAGCAGTGATGCCATTCCCGGTCGTGATGCGCTGTCCGCGAGTATGATGTCGTACTGGGCTGAATTCGCCCATACGGGTAATCCCGGTCGCGGGCGTGACGGAACCGAAAACGAGTGGACGAGTTGGGAAAATGGTGCAGCTTCCAACAACCGTCTGCTGATTCTGGACACCAGCCGTGACGGTGGAATAAGGATGTCACCGTACAGAATCACCCGAGAGGACCTTCGCGCACGGCTCTTGAGCGACACCAGTTTTGCAACGCAAGCACAACACTGTCAGATGTATGAGCAACTCTTCAGTGGAGACGACTTCGTGCAAAGCGAGTACGAGTCCTTAGGTAAGTCGGGTTGCGCGGCTGAACATGAATAGCCAGGGGCGGCCGGTGAACGCGCGAAGCCATGTGCTCCTGTAGGCATGGAAGTCGCGGTTCCTGGAATTGAGTGTCCTCCTTAGGTTGTTTCAGCTACGACCACAATGATGCAGATGGATGACGGCGAGCGCAGCGAGTCTGCGCCTAGGTTCCCTAACGGCTTATCGCGAGGATAAGCCGTAGATGACCATCTCCGCTCTCGATTACGCCATCGTCGGTATCTATCTGGTGGGGATGATCGGCCTCGGCTACTACCTCTACCGTAAATCCCCAAGTTTCGAAGAATATCTCCTTGCGGGTCGCTCGATGACCACGCCGATTCTCGTCTGCACGCTCGCCTCCACCTATTACGGGCTGGATGTTCTATTTGGCACGTCGGAAGTGGGTTACAACGATGGTGTCGTCGCCTTCTTCGGTTACTCGAACCTGTCCCTCGGAATTTATATATTCGCGGCACTCGCGCTCAGCAAGCGCCTGCGGCAGGCGAAGTTCACCTCGCTGCCGGATATTCTGGAACGCCATTACGGGCGGCCCGCGAGCGTTGCTGGCGCGCTCGCATCGATTTTCTATTCACTTCCTGCACTGAGCCTCTTTGCGCTTGGACGAATCTGTCACGTGATGTTCGGTATGGACCCGATGTTGGGTGCACTGTTACTCGGGTTGGTGGCGCTGGCATATACACTGCTGGGTGGCCTGTGGGCTGTTGCCATCACCGACACGGTTCAATTTGTGTTGATGTGCCTGACACTCGCGATCGGAATACCGCTGTTGATGTCTGAAGTGGGTGGCTTTGACGCCGTGTCGGTAATTGCACCCGATGGCTACTTCGATTGGTTCGGCGGTATGCCTGTGTGGTTGATGATCGCTTACGCCGCTACTGGAATCAGCATATTGGTGGATCCGGGATTCTACCAGCGTATGTTTGCCGCCGCGGATTACCGGATGGCTCGCAACGCCATGCTCATCAGCGTATTCGTCTGGCTTGCTTACGATTGGCTGGTAACCGCCGGTGGCATGCTGGCTGCTGCTGCGGTCAGCAATGGTACGTTACCAGCAGATATGCATTCAAACGACGCGCTGTTAATGGCGGTTACGATGGCGCTGCCAGTTGGTCTCGTTGGTATTTTCCTGGCCGGTGTACTTGCCACGGCCATGTCGACTATTGATTCGTATACGTTGGTGGCCGGTGCGAATGTCTCTTACGATTTGTGGCGACCCTTGGCGAGGCCCAATGCCACGGACAAGGAACTCGTCCGAGCGACGAAGCTGGGCGTGGTACTTGCGTGGATGTTGGGTTATGCGCTCGCGTTCCTGTTCGATAAACTGATGGCGTTGTGGGTGTTCACCGCCACGGCCCTCACATCGACCGTGTTGGTGCCAATTTTTCTCGGCCTGTACTGGAAGGGGAAGAAAACCGCGATGGCTGGTGTATTGAGTTGTCTGACGGGTCTCGGGAGCGTGATCGTCTATTATGTGGGCATTCAGCAGTTAGGGGTTGCCGACGAAGTTTATGGAACCTATATATGGACGTTCACGCTTGGTGGCGAAACGTTTGAGCTGTGGCAGGAATACGCGCTCTACTTCAGCCTGCCAGCAAGCATGGTAGGGTTTCTCATCGGTAACCGGATAGGCGAGCCACATATTCCGACCCTGCCACCCGAAGACCCCGATCTCGAGGATCCACACCCTGAGGCGGCGGTGTGAACGGCTGGGATTTGTTCACTTGGATCATGGCCCTGGTGCTGGCAGGCACTGCCGTTGTCATCTTTGCCTATTTCCTGCGTGACGCCGGGGGTATTCTCAATCGGGATCGAGGCGACTCGGATGACTTCTCCGAGGGAAAATAGCGTAGGATCCACTCAACCCCAGCAGAGAATAAAGACAGTGCTCCGTGGCCTGATATTTTCCAGCTTGACCATCTTTTTCGGTTTGTTGAGTCCCCTCGCGCGCCCGGCCGCGACGGAAGAACCCTTGCTCAATATATACAACTGGGCGGACTACATCGGGGCCGACACCATTGCCGACTTCGAAGCCGAATACGGAATTGAGGTCAACTACGATATCTACGAAACCTCCGAAATGGTGGACGCCAAGTTGATGGCGGGGAATTCGGGATACGATCTGGTGCTGCACAGCGCTGCCTTCTCATCGAGGCTCATTGCCGTTGGCATCTACCAACCGCTTGACAAGACTCGGTTGCCAAACTGGAAACATCTGGACCCGGCACTGCTCGAACAATTCGGCAAATTCGACCCCGGAGTTCGATTTGGCATGCCTTATATGTGGGGCACAACGGGTTTCACCTATAACGTGGACATGATTCTTGAGCGAATGCCAAACGCGCCAGTCGAGAGTGGCGATTTGCTGTTCAAGCCTGAGATCGTTTCGAAATTTGCAGACTGCGGTGTGTCTTTGCTCGATTCGCCGATATCCGTCATTCCAGTGGTGCTGGCCTATCTCGGGTACCAAGCCGATTCGGTGGAGCCTGCGCAGCTCAGGGAAGTGGAGGTGCTGCTCAAGTCGATCAGGCCGTACATCAAGTACTTCAGCTCAGCGAAAATGCTCGTGGATCTTCCGAGCCGGGAGGTCTGTATCGCTCAGAGCTGGTCGGGTGACTACTCGATTGCCAGCCGCAGGGCGCGCGATGCCGGCCTCGAAGTAAACCTGGCTTATACAATGCCCATCGAAGGCTCGACCATCTGGTTCGACGTCTTGTACATTCCAGCCGATGCACACCATCCAGACAATGCACACTTGTTTTTAAATTTTCTATTGCGCCCGGAGGTGATTGCGCCGATCTCTGATTTTATCGGTTATGCCAATCCCAACCGGGATGCCACGGCGCTGATGGATCCTGCGATAACGAGTGATCTCGGAATTTATCCCGACGCCGAGACACAACGTCGATTGCAACCCACGATGGTGTACGAACCGAAGATCGAACGTCTGCGCTCCCGCGTGTGGTCTCGCGTGAAGACCGGGCTCTAGCCCGGATGTTGCACGAGTTCGGCGCATATGATGGTTAACATTTTGAAATTATTAGAAATTTTCTATACTTCGAATAGGTTCGAAGTGTGGTTGATGCGCCTGTGCAGTTTTTGGCTGGATCTCGCGGCCGCCGAGACGCCAGATGTTCAGCGCGTTCGCTATGCGAACGAGGACCTGTTTACGCAAGCGCAAACAGGTCCTCGCTTCCGTAGCTACGGCTACGCTTTCGGTCACGAGCCGTCATGACGACCACGATTTCTCACCCAAAACTCTGCGTGCTCTTGCAATATCCCTGCAATATCCGGGCTCCAGAACTCACCGCTTAAACTGATTTGCGATACAGGACAATAAATGGCTAACGATCCCTGGGACGATCCATCGGCGGAGCCGTTCATTCGCATCGAAGGTTTGTCGAAGTGGTTCGGAGACGTCAAAGCGGTCAATGCCGTCGATCTCGATATTTATAAGGGCGAGTTGTTTGCGATTCTGGGTAGTTCCGGTTGCGGGAAATCGACCTTGCTGAGAATGCTTGCCGGGTTCGAGGTTCCTACCTCGGGACGGATGATCATCGATGGTGTGGAGATGACCGATGTCCCACCATACGAGCGACCCGTAAATATGATGTTTCAGTCCTATGCGGTTTTCCCCCACATGACCGTAGAGAAAAACGTTGCCTACGGTTTGAAGAAAGAGGGTCTGCCGAAAAGGGAGGTTGTTACGAGAGTCGCCGAGATGTTGGAACTCGTGCAGCTCTCGGAACTCGCCAAACGCAAGCCCGATCAACTGTCGGGTGGACAATTGCAGCGAGTGGCGTTGGCCAGGGCGCTGGTAAAACGCCCCAAGGTCTTGTTGTTGGACGAGCCGCTGGCTGCACTCGACAAAAGGCTGCGCGAGCGAACTCAGTTCGAGTTGATGAACATCCAGGATAAGTTGGGCGTGACCTTCGTTGTCGTTACTCACGATCAGGAAGAAGCCATGACACTCGCGACACGCATTGCGGTGATGGACGAAGGGGAGTTCGTGCAGATCGGTACACCCGCTGAGGTTTACGAGTTTCCAAAAAGTCGCTTCGTTGCGGATTTTTTCGGCACGATAAACATGTTTGCTGGAACAGTGACGGAAGTGAATGGTTCTCATGTGTTGATCGAGTCTGCCGAAGCCGGAACTGTCATTCGAGCAACGCTTCGATCGGAAAACGTCGACCACGGGATCAAGGTTGGAAACAAAGTGCATGCGGCCGTGCGCCCCGAAAAGATTGTGATCAGCAAATCCCCCCAGAACGATGAGGAGCGCACGCAGCTGAAAGGGACGGTTCTTGATCTTGCATACTATGGAAATCTGTCCATATATCGGATCAAGATCGCGAGTGCGGCTATCGTGCAGGTGAGTATGCAGAACACTGAACGGCGTTCTGAGCGAGCGGTTGAATGGGACGACGAGGTGTATCTGTCCTGGGATCCGGCGAGCAGCATCGTACTGACGGCGTGAAAGGGAAGCTCTGGCGTCGTTTTGTCATAGGCATGCCCTACCTTTGGCTGAGCCTCTTTTTTCTCCTGCCTTTCCTCATCGTTTTCAAGATCAGCTTCTCGGATCCGATCGTAGGTCAACCGCCGTACACCGCTTTTTTCGATTGGGCTGCCAGTGGTTTCGACAGGCTCAAAGCGACGCTCGACAACTTTCGTTTTCTGTTCGAAGACGATTTGTATTACACCAGTTACCTGAAGTCGTTACGAATTGCCGGTACCGCAACCGTTTTGTGTCTGTTACTTGGTTACCCGATGGCTTACGGGATTGCCAGAACGCGTCAGCCATATCGCAACGTGCTGTTACTTTTGATTGTTTTGCCCTTCTGGACGTCGTTTCTCTTAAGGGTTTATGCCTGGATGACGATGCTCGGCACCTACGGCATCATCAATAACGTACTCGTTTATCTGGGCTTGACGGACGAACCATTGAAGCTGCTATACACCGACTTTGCGGTGTATATCGGTATCGTGTACAGCTATCTACCGTTTATGGTGCTGCCCTTGTACGTCGCGCTCGAACGGCTGGATCTGGATTTACACGAAGCGGCCGCGGATCTTGGTGCGCGCCCGTCACGAGTGTTTTTCGATGTAACGCTGCCATTATCGGTTCCCGGGATCGTGGGCGGGTGTCTTCTGGTATTCATCCCGGCGCTTGGTGAGTTTGTCATACCTTCCCTTCTTGGTGGTGCAGACTCGCTCATGATCGGGCGGGTGTTGTTCGACGAATTCTTCACCAATCGCGATTGGCCTCTCGCATCGGCTGTTGCAACGGTGCTGCTGGTGTTGCTGGTGTTACCGATGATGCTCTTTCAACGCAGCCAGGTTCGCGAGACCAAACTGTCATGAAGCGGCGTTCGATATTGGTACTTTCGATTCTGTGTTTTGGATATGCCTTTCTGTATCTCCCGATCATGGTGCTCATTGCGTTCTCGTTCAACGATTCGAGCCTCACCTCGGTATGGACCGGGTTTTCCCTGCGGTGGTATGGCGTTCTGTTTGAAAACGAGCAGCTCATCGACGCTGCTTTGTTGAGTTTGCGAATCGCGTTCGTGAGCGCCTCAGTTGCTATCGTGTTGGGAACGCTGGCGGCTCTTGCGCTAACTCGAATGGGTCGATTTCCGGGACGGTTGTTGTTTTCCGGGATGGTAGCCGCTCCCCTGGTCATGCCTTCGATCATAACCGGTTTGTCGTTGCTCCTGATGTTTGTAACGTTGCAGAATTTGATCGGCTGGCCTGCCACTCGTGGCGCCAACACGGTGACTCTGGCACACATCACTTTTTCTCTTGCCTACGTTGCCGTCATCGTGCAGGCGCGGCTTGCAGGCATGGACGGTGCACTCGAGGAAGCTGCGATGGACCTGGGCGGCCGGCCGGCCCGCGTCGCGTGGGATATCACGTTACCGATTGTTGCGCCAGGTATGATTTCAGGCTGGTTGCTCGCCTTCACATTGTCGTTAGATGATCTGGTGATTGCGAGCTTCGTGTCTGGGCCGGGTGCGAATACATTACCCATGGTGATCTATTCCAAAGTGCGCCTCGGTGTTACGCCTGACATCAACGCACTTGCCGCCATTGTTATCGGTATTGTGGCGATCGGTGTCACCGTTGCCGGGGTAATCATGGTGGGTAGACAAAGACGTGCCACACAACCGTTCGCACCTGCCACCAACGTATAAGAATCAATGGTTGACATGGCCGTGGCGAGCACACCCGCCAGGAAAATACCGACAAGACCAACTGGCAGTGCCAGCGTAACCGCGCTAAGCAACGCGTCGTTTGAATGCAGATCTGCCGGCAACACGCCGGCACTGACGCCGGTAGCGGCCAACATGCCACCCGCCCGCCGTTACCAGCCAGTCGTATGCCACCCAGATGAGCAAGCTGATGAGCATGGCGTTGCGAGCCTGGCGATAATCTGCGGCGGCGAATATGCGTTGGTAGAATCCCGGGTCCACCAGTATGCTGATCCCGGTTGCCGCATAAGCGATCATCAGCCACACAGGCATACCGCCGAACCAATCGAAATAGCCATCGGGTGCGCTTAAGGACACCGCATCGAAGCCGCCCATCTCAGACATCAACAAGGGAATCCCGATCGCCAGCGTCAGGCACATCAGCACGAATTGAACCGTGTCGGTGATCGCGACCGCCCATAGACCGCCACGGAGGGTATAAGCCAGCGCCACCAACCCGAGTAACAGTGCACCGAACATAGGGTCCATCCCGAACATCACATGACAGACTCGCCCGAGGGCGAAGAGGCTCAGCGCGGGAAGTGAATAGATAATCGAGGCAAGAGCACCAATAACGCCTGTGGATCGTCCATAGTGGCGTTCCAGGATATCCGGTAGCGACGTGAACTTTGCCTGTCGCAAGCGCTTGCTGAGTGCCAATGCCGCGAAGAGATAAATTCCGAGGGACAAGTTGGAGTACCCGAAGAAGGCGACAACGCCATCGTTGAAACCCACTTCCGAAGTACCGAACAAAACATCCAGCCCGTAATAAGTGGACGCGAGTGTGCAAACCAAAATCGGTGTGGTCATCGAGCGACCAGCGATGAGATATTCTTCGAAGCTTGGTGCTTTGCGGTAGAGGTAGTAGCCGAGGCCGATCATCCCCACTAAATAAAGGCCGACGATGGCGTAATCGAGAGTGGAGATGTTCATCTACGGAAGCAGGGATTCAGCAAAAATTAGTACCCGTGTTTGCTGCAGACAGAATTTTCAATGCGCAGGCACCGATACCAGCAAACCTCTATTCATTCATGTTCAGCGCTACACCCCGACTCACCCAGGGATTCATACTCACTTTGCACAAATTCATCTCCATCGAAGAGTTGCTTATACGCCTGGCAATGGTCTTCCTGTGTCGCGAAGCTTACGTCTGCAAGAAGGCGTGCGCGAAGATCCTCGCGCGTGATTCTGAACGGTGACATCCTGATTCCACCATCGTTGCTGCTGTCCAGAATCAGGAGGCGGTTGTTAGACGCAGCGCCATTTTCCCAACTGGTCCATTCGTTTTCACTTCCATCGCGACCACGGCCAGGCTGACCCGTGTGAGCGAATTCGGCCCAGTAAGACATCATGCTCGCCGAAAGCGCATCACGAGCAGGGATAACATCACCGGCGATGACCATCGTGCGGTCGATGAAATCGAAGTTACCGAATACGAACGGTATCTCCATGGCGTGTGCAGCGCCCAATAGCTTGGCTAGATCCAGCGTCAAAATGCTGCGTAGTTCGTCCCAGTCGAAACGATACGCATAAACGGAATC
>JACZXA010000212.1 GCA_022571865.1 Pseudomonadota bacterium | reverse complement strand
TTGAGGCAATATTTGAAGAGAAGGAAATTCTGAGAGAATTTGTTCGCCAAGAGACCCGTTGAAGAGTGTCACGCAAAGTGACAAAAAATGTAAGCAACATTCAGGGTAAAACTTCCGGTTATGGCCGATAGGGCTCCAAAACAGTGCCTGGTTGCGCGTCCGCTTTGCTAATCGCAAAGAACATACCTTGAGAAGCCGCGCCATGCGACTGTGGAGGACCCACATGGATCTGGATAGAACTTGCTAGGCGGAAACGAGCTGAGGTATCAGTTAACCTCTCCCGAATAGAAATGGGCAGTTTGAGATATTTCAGGCTAACAAGAGTTCGTTCCCGTGTTCACCTGATTGGCGAAACCACCTACTGGCTTCCAACTTCCCGGTAATCAAGAAATCCGATGAACATTTCATCCCAGCTTTGCAATCCAAACCACACTTGCCTGGTGGCATCAGGATTGTGTGGATTGAGCTCAGAGTTATCGAATGATCCCGATACTTCCATGACGGTTCCGGAAGGTAATAACTTGGGTTCGGCCAGGTTGTAGTTCATCTGCCAGTTGAAGTCGTAGTTAGGTACCGACAAAAGGATCTCCGAACGTCCATCCGGATAATGAGCGGTATAGCGCATCGCCTTACCCCGAAAGTGCATGTGTGGTGTGAAGGAATACAAATAGACATCTTTGTCGAACGTCATTTCCGTCCTCACCTGATGTTCCTTTTCTCCAGGTGGAATCTTGAACAGGAGTTTAACTTCTCCTTCCGCATGCATTTCGTACTTCGGCTTCTTATCCCATAAATACAACCCCACTTCAGTTTCATCAGAAGCCTGTTTACCGTAGGTGGTGTAGTGAAGTTGCAACCCAAGCTTCGAGTCTGCTTCAAACAACTTGCCCGTGTCTGCGGGGTAGTGAGTGGGTTGTCGACCCGGCGCATACCCTCCCAGACGCTGTTGTGAAAGGAACCTTCCAAAAGCGCCAAAAATACTATCCGGTTCAATATTCACGGTCACGTGGTGCAGCACCTTCCTGTTTTGAGGGTGTATCTCGAAACCACGAACGTAAACATCTTCCGTTAATCCAAGATCCAGGCTCAAGTTGACGTAGTCGACCACACCGGTCGCCGGGATTTTCTGCCTCGGAATTTTTACCAGAATGTCGGGTTCACCAAGTTTCCAACTTGTCTCGACCGGTGGACGCTCCGCGAGCGGATCGTCACTGCCTGTCATGTTGGCACCCCGGTTAATCCACTCCACCAGCAGGCGCTGTTCGGTGTTGGTAATTTCATTCACACCTTCAAATTTTCCATATTGTGGATCAATCTGACCAGGCGGCATGCGCTTCGTCATCACGACTTCACGCATCATGGGTGCCCAGCCTTGTAACATTGCATGACTCGACATCGCCCAGGGGGCGATTCCATTTTCGTGATGACAGCCTATGCAGCGCTCCTCAACGATAGGTACGATATCTTTCTGATAGGAGATCAAGTCAGGATGCGCCTCAAAAGCAATCGGGCAAATATCGCGAGTGCTTCCATGGGTTTCCTCACTATCCGGATTTTCAACCTGACTGCTGCTGAGAACTTTTCTGACCAGCGTTGCAATGTCTTCGGACCGCTGTGGTGTAAGACCCCGAAATAGAACCTTGAGCGAACCAGGGTCGATAATCAGCAATTCTCCATTGTTTCGAAAAGACAGGCTTTCGGCAACGAGTTGGGTTTCATCAAGCAACACGGCGACCGACGTCCCTGCTTTTTCTCCCATCGCCTCAACTGCTTCACGTGAATCCCCATTGGCATTTAGCAGATAGAGAATTGTGGGTTCCCCGGACAGGATTTCCCTTGCACCATCGAAAGCTCTGAGCTGCTCATTTGCATCTGCGCAGTTTCCACCCTGGGTCGCAATAACAATGGCACGTAAGTCACGCCGATAACTGAGCTGGTGGAAAACACCTTGCTGATCCAACAACGCAAAGTCCGCCACTGGCAACACGGGAGCGTTTTTTGCCCATGATGTCACTGCAGGTAGCATTGCCACCAGAAAAACCGCTGCAGTCACTCTTTTAAACATACTCGCACCATTTTGAAGTTGTTTTGTATTTACAATGCGCCAACAAGCTTACTAAGAAACAGAAGATTCTTCAGTACTTTGATTTTCCTGGATAATTAGTTTGCCTGTATGACACCAATCTTTCTCAGCCTGAGTTGGTCATTTTTGCTCTGGGGGGAGGTATTCGGTTATTTGTTCAGCCTAGCAGATATGACACCGCGTCCGGTTCTGGCCGATTGTGTCTGCTATAGAGCGTGAACTGCGCGGCCGCTTTTGTTGCAACACGGGATAAAATCTTTCCCGCCTCCGTACATTGGTGCCTTCCTCCATCGCAGACCTAAAACCGGATGCAGCCGCCATTATCAGATTCACATTGACTGTTTACCGTCCAGTCATAGTCGATGAATTCCACGGTGTAACTATCCGGTATCTGATCGTCCCGATATCGATTGATATAGGCGATCAGCGATGGATCCGTTGCGAGGAAGTCTTCGGTGTAGAAATCGAGGATCTCCGAGACTTCGACCACTAGCCGCTCATGATCGACACGGATGTTGCGCGCTTCGGCGAAGAACTGGCGCGTCTCGGAGTCGAGCTGCTGCTGTACCAAGCTTGCCGTAAAAGGCGTCCTGGGTAATTGTGGGCAGGAGATGGACATGCAGTTCAATGCGAAGTGCACGCGCGCATCGCCGAGCCTGCGGATGACATCGTTCTCGTATCGGTAGAGGGATGTTTTTTCTCCTCCGACGTTGAATTTTTTCCAGTAGAAGAATCTAAATTTCTTGAAGAAACTCGCGAGCGATCGGGGGATACCAGCGTCGATCACGTTGTACATCGCCAGCGCGTTATAGCTGTTTAGATAGTAAGCGAGCTCAGCATTGGCGGTCGAAAAGGCGTCCGGTGTCGACCGCGGGCTGACAGTCGCGATATAGTCGACATAGGCTCTCAAATCGTTCGGACTAGCTTTCAATCGAGCAAAGTCCACCCGTCCTCGCTCGTCGACGTAAGCATCGAGAACCCGCGCCCATGCCTCGAGCGGTTCGCCGGTCTGCGCGACGGCCGAGAATGTAGCCATAACGAACAGCGAGGCTAGGCGTTTAATCCACCGACCCATGTTTTAGTTCCAGTAGGCACAGTGCGTGGCAAATCTCTAAGTACCTCATCGCGTCATCAACGGGAGCATCCCAGAGATTTGGCAACGGTAACGCCCAAAAGTGCCACAGACGACTGCAATCGCTAGCCTTACGCTCTAGTGTCTTTTCGTTTGTGGTCATCTGAACACTGCTCCATTGGAAGGCTGATGCCTTCATCACGTGCAACATCGAATCCCTGTTCTTACAACCAGTGCTTAAATCTGCACTAAAGCCTGTGACAAATTCTGACACCCTGCTACGCGGCTTCGTCTGGTTGTGGCCGATTGTGTCTGCTTAGGGACCTGATATAAGGGGCCGCTTTTTGTTGCGCTGCGGGATATATCTATAACCCATTCGCGTAGCGGCGGACACTTTCCTAGCCATTATTTACACTGGTCTACTCTAGAAATAGTTTGATCAGGAATAAATGGGGGAAATATGAATCAAAGATTGTCAGATTTTGCATCAGTTGCCGAAATAATCGCTGCGGTCGGAGTCATCTTGTCGTTGCTTTTCGTTGGATTCCAGATAGAGGACGGAAACCGAGAAACCAGAGCCGCGACCCTCCAGGCAATCTTGGACTCGGAGATGATCTTTCAGGCTGAAATCCTGCGATACGCGGGGACGTGGGAGAAGGTAGTCACTGGAGCACCTCTCTCGGACGGGGAAGAGACGCGCAGGGGCATCATTCTCTACACCATGTTGATGACGCTATATCAGAATCAATACTACCAGTTCAAATCCGGCTATCTCGAAGATTCACCGAATGTTGAAAGGACGGTGACTCTCCCGATCTACGAGATATGGAGGGGCTCGGGAGGAGCCATATCTCGCTCCTCAGATTTTCTAGAGTTCGTTGACAGTCGTCGCGAACAAAGCTCTATTCAATGACCGTTTTGGCCGATAATGTATGAAAAGCAGCGGAATCGAGACGGCTGCTTTTTGTTGCAGTGCGGGATGAATCTCCTCCCTTCGAAGAAGAAGCAAATTCTGATGGCACAATCAGAACAACGAGCGTAGGGTCCGGCTGGACTTGTTGAAAGACGGAGATGGAAAGGTACTGGACTTCGCTTTCTCCGACACGCCTTGGAAGACCCTGCCGAAGGACCCGAATGTCACCTGACTGCTGAAATTACAGGGGCGTCATTATGAAAAAAAATCTTTTTGCTTTCGTTGCTCTTACCCTGATTTTCGTGGGACCGGCGTGGCCGCATCACAACATGTCGGCCACCTTCGACTTCGACCAGCGATTCACGCGGACCGGCACGCTCACCAAGATCGACTGGAGGAATCCTCACATCGGGTTGTTCGTGGATGCGAAGGGTGACCAGGCCCGGGTGGAGACTTGGTCGTTCGAGGGGCCGTCGCCCAAGTTTTTTCGAGTCCGCGGCATCGGCAAGAGCCATTTCGAGAACGCCATCGGCGAGACCGTTACCGTAGAAGCCAGCCGTGCTCGGAACGGGTCTCTCTCCGGGCTCATACGGATGATCACTTTGCCGGACGGAACGGTTGTGTCGTTGTGTCCACAAAACTGTTGAAATCTGAGTATCGAGGATGACATGCATGCGCCCAGACAAGGCTGCGTGACCGGCTATCAACGAAAGAGGTAGCACGTGAAAAATACTTACCGGGTCGCCTTCATGATAGCGACAGGTGTCTTCTTGTTGGCTCAGTTGCCCAGCCTAGCCCAGGGGGCGCCCCCTGCGAGAGCCGACAACCAGTTCGTCGCCACAGCACAGGCCGCAAGGGCCGAGCGGATCGCCCGGCGGTTTGAGAAAAATGCTCGGGTACTCACCGTGTTCGACCGCGAAGGCAAGGTGAGGCACACGTTAGGCGAGCGGGCGATGTACTTCAGGCCAGTCTTCTCACCGGATGCGACGCGCGTCGCGGTGATCCAGTCTGACATGGAAGCCCAATCCTCGGACCTCTGGGTGTTTGATGTGGCCACGGGCAACGGCACTCGGATCACCTCGAGTCAGTCCATGGAGCAAGTGCACTCACCGGCCTGGTCCCCGGACGGCAGCCAGCTTGCTTATGTTGCCTTGCGTGACAGCTATTTCGGGATTTATCGACAAGCTGCAAACGGAGAGGGCGAAGAGGAACGCCTCTACCAGCACTCGGGTGGGTGGATTGACGTCACCGACTGGTCCATGGACGGACGTTTCCTGAATTTCGACGGGTGGGACCTCTCCGGAGGAACATTGTACCTTCTCCCTCTGGATGGCGACGGCCAGGCCATCGAGATCGCTCGGTCCGAGTCCACCATCACGGGGGCGCGCCTGTCCCACGACAGCCGTTTTTTCGCCTACCGGTCGGATGAGACCGGACGCAACGAGATCTTCGTCCGCTCTGTAGCACTTGCAGGTGACGAGAACGCCGCGGTTGAACAGTGGCAGGTGTCTACCGAAGGGGCCCTAGGGATGGTCTTCTGGCGACGGGACGGCCAAGAACTGTATTACCTGGACGCAGACAAGGGCGTAATGGTAGTGCGGGTCGACACTGCGCAAGGGTTCGAGTTTGGTAGCCCTACTTTGCTATTCAAAGCACCCGATACGATCCCCGGGACGGGATTTGCTGACGTGTTGGGCAGTGTCAGCCGAGACGGGCAGCGAATCGTTTTGGCTGTGCCCCCGACGCCGAAGCTTCAGCAGATTACGGTGTTGGACCGCCAAGGCAAAGTTCTGAGCACGGTAGGGGAACCTGGTCGTTACAGGGACCCAGCGCTTTCGCCCGACGGAACCAGGGTGGCGGTTGTGAGAAACGATCCGAAGACGGATAACGTGGGCATCTGGACCTTCGACGTCGCCTCGGGTCAGGGCAGAGCAATCACCAATGATTCCTTAGAAGAGTTTTTTGCACCCATCTGGTCTCCGGACGGCGATTACATCGCCTATGTGGACTCCGTTTCGCCGCGCCGGACGTCCACCAGTATCTATCGGAAGGCGTGGGACGGAACTGGCAATGAAGAGCGGTTGTATCAGTACACGCCGGGGGCATGGATGGTGCTGACAGATTGGTCGGCGGACGGCAAGTTCCTGACCTTCCATGACGGCTGCGCGGGCGTCCTGCATTTGGTGCCGCTTAGCGGAGATCACAACGCTCTGGAGCGGCCGGCGATTGAGTGGCTGCGTGACGAGTACGACGTGGCGCAGGCACGATTGTCGCCCGATTCGCGCTTCATAGCCTACCTCTCTGACGAGACCGCGGTCGATGTATTTGAGGTCTATGTACACCCGTTTGAGGCGAATACGCCTGAAGCCGGTACGGGAGGCGCGAACCCGGTGCAAGTTTCCATCGCCGGTGCCCGCGGCATGATCTTCTGGCGGCAGGACGGCAAGGAGCTGTTCTACCTGACTCCCGATTGGGAGGTGATGGCATTGGAGGTGACCACAACGCCCACGTTTCGAGTGGGGACCCCCAGGCTTTTGTTCACGTTACCGGGCCCCTTGGTCGGAGATCCTCAACAGTGGAAAAACGTCAGCAGCGACGGTCAGCGTTTCGTGTTCGCTATAGACGTGCCTTTGGGTGCTGCACCCCAAAGGTAGTATTTGATTTAGAGCCTAAAAACCGTTTGAGTGACCGAACGGACAGTTCAACACCTCTGGTTTAGGGTTGGCGCGTCACAAATGGGGGGAGGACGATGGACTCGATGGCTAGCGGTTGTTGATCATGGGTTCGGGCAATCCAACAAAGCTGTACCTGGTCCACAACTTGTTTGCGAGCGCGAGCGTCTGGCGTCACGTTGATCCCGACACAGGTATAGTTAGTGGCCCTTTTTTACTTCGATGGTCTGGTTCTGGCCGTTTGTGCTCGCCAAAGGCCCTGTTCTAGGTGGCTGCTTTTTGTTGCGGTGCGGGATCTACGAAGTGTATCAGTCAGGTGTTCGAGGGATCGAGTATGACACGGGTCCGTATAGTGGTTGTTAGATGAGCCTCCATCGATGACCGATTACGAACTGCTCTCCTTATACGCCGAGTACGCACAACTCTTTGCCACTATGGTCACAGTCTACATCTCAGTGTTGTTTGCATATCTCCTCGCGAGCTATATCGTTGCGGAGAAATTGACTCGCATTCAATTCTGGCTTCTCTCTATCCTGTTTGTTTTCGTTTCTTTCGACATAGTGTCCGGTGTCAGGACTCATGGAGCCCGTACTGCAAGTTTGCAATCTGAAATACTCCGCCGCATAGAAGCGCAAAACTCAGAGATCGCGTTCGTCGATCCATCAGGAATACCAATGTGGTGGCCTAACGTCATATTTGTGACATTTTTGCTTACCAGTCTGATTGCAGTTGTTTTTGCGCTTCAACTCCGAAGGAAGCGAAAATGAAAATTAGTTTTGACTACGCCAGAAGTACGCCGCATCCGCTCCTGGCCGTTTCTACCGCTGAGCCTCTGTCCCAGGAATGTCGGCTTTCGGGAATACTTCATGTAATTTCTAGGATACCAGGGAGCGGACGTTTGCCGGGATGGTGCGAATGCGTACTAAGTGCCCGTTGCTATTGGCCTGGATTTTCGACGAATCGCGAACAACCGATTGGGTTTCCGACGAGCGCTACCTCTCTCGCCGCCCGGGCATCACTAGCGGCTCGAGCACCGTGGATGAGTAGTGTTCGTAAATGCGCATCGCCGCGCTTGCTGATTCCCAGCAACCGGTCCCTGTCACCGGAGCTGTGCTGCCTGGGTGTGAGCCCAAGCGAAGTCGCCATCTG
>JACZXA010000026.1 GCA_022571865.1 Pseudomonadota bacterium | reverse complement strand
CCCGCTGCCTTGTTCGATGTCACCCCACCTGGCACGAAACGAATCGCGCCGCTACTGGGCGAGCACAGTTGTGAGGTGTTGCGGGAACACGGGTTTGAAGCAGCGGAAATCTCTGCATTGATCGATGCGGGGGTGCTGGCAACCGCTAGCCTGGATCATTCATGAACAAGCTACTGCGGTCGCTGATAGCAGCAAAACACCGGGCCTCGCAGGCGGGCGTGCTCCCTCCGGGTGCTCGGCAGTTTGCACTGCAAACCTGCCAAGCAACTCACAAGCGAGTTGCCCTCGACCCCAACCTCGCTACGCTTCTTCATGAATAATCCAGGCTAGTACGGAATGATCTTAGAAAAGACCCTCGATCTGCCCGTCTTCGTTGACATGGATATCATGGGCGCTGGGTTTCTCGGGTAGCCCCGGCATTGTCATGATGTCACCGCAGACAACAACTAGAAATTCTGCGCCCGCACATAAACGCAGCTCTTTGATCGGAACAACATGGTTGGTGGGTGCGCCCATCAGATTCGGGTCGGTAGAAAAACTGTATGGTGTTTTTGCTATGCAGATCGGGAAATGGCCGTAGGTTTTCTGGTAGCGTCGAAACTGGTTGCGTATGGTCTTGTCCGCAATGACTTCCGATGCGCCATAGATGTTTCGCGCGATCTCTTGGGTCTTATCCCAGAGAGTCATTTCGTCATCATAAAGGGTACGAAACTGAGAAGCCCCAGACTCGGCTAGCTGTATGACGTTTTCCGCGAGATTTATTGCTCCTTCGCTGCCATTTGCCCAGTGATTGGCCTCAACCGCTTTAACACCGAGTTCGGCACACATCTCCTTGATCGTCTTCAGTTCACTATCGGTATCGGCGTTGAAGCGATTGATAGCAACGACAATTGGGACACCAAATTTGCCCACATTTCTGATATGGCGGGCGAGGTTCACAATGCCTCTTTGCACGGCGACGATGTTCTCTTTTGCCAGATCGTCTTTGCCGATGCCGCCATGCATTTTGAGTGCTCTGACGGTGGCAACTATCACGGCGACCTCTGGCTTGAGGCCCGCCTTTCTACATTTGATATTAAAAAACTTTTCCGCGCCGAGGTCGGCGCCGAAACCGGCTTCGGTGACAACATAGTCGGATAATTTCAAGGCGGCTTTTGTGGCAATGACGCTGTTGCAGCCGTGGGCGATGTTCGCGAAAGGTCCGCCATGAATAATTGCGGGATTGTTTTCCAGGGTTTGTACAAGATTAGGCATCAGTGCATCGCGCAGAATCGCGGTCATAGGACCGTCCGCTTTTAGTTCTGCCGTTGTGATCGGAAGTCTTTCGCGAGTGTAGCCGACGATCATTTTTGCCAGACGTTGCTGCAGATCCCGGATGTTCTCGGACAAGCAGAAAACCGCCATCACTTCTGAGGCGACAGTCAGGTCAAACCCTGTCTCGCGGGGAATACCATTGGCGGTTCCACCGAGGCCTGTGTTGATTCGGCGCAGGGTTCGATCGTTGATGTCGATAACTCGACGCCAGGTAATACGGCGGGAATCAAATTTACTGTTGTTGTGCCAATGGATGTGGTTGTCGATCAGCGCGGTAAGTAAATTGTGTGCCGTGGTGATTGCATGCATATCTCCGGTGAAATGCAGGTTAATGTCTTCCATCGGGACGACTTGAGCATAACCACCTCCCGCCGCACCGCCTTTCATGCCGAAGCAAGGCCCGAGCGACGGTTCGCGCAGACAGATCATCGTTTTCCTGCCGAGGCTGTTGAGCGCATCACCGAGACCGACGGTGGTTGTGGTTTTGCCTTCTCCCGCGGGTGTCGGGGAAACTGCAGTGACTAGAATCAGCTTCCCGTCCGGTTTCGAGGCCAGTGAATTTAGGAATGCGAAGTCGAGTTTGGCTTTGTAGAGACCGTATTGCTGGATTGATGTTTCCGGAATATCCAGAGCGGCGCCGATTTCGGTGATGGGTTTCAGCTTGGAGCCTCTGGCAATTTCGATATCGGATTTCATTTCCATCATGTTCTTCTATTTTGGAAAAATGGGTGAGCAAAGCAACGTTGCGATTCACAACGCTTCACGAGTCGATGTTCAACAACCGTCGGACCGCAGTCCGCCTTGCCTATAGGTCGGGCAGAAAACGAGGGCTTGAAAAAGGGGTCGGAAACCGAAACTAACCAAACACGCTCCCATAGGCTTCTTCATTAAAGCCGACAACGAGATTCTTGCCTACGCGTAACGTTGGCGCGCGTAGATTGCCCGTTGGGCCAAGCATCGCAAGAACCGCTTCTTTGGGGATACGCTCGCCCAGTGTGAACTCCGTAACCTTTTTCCCTTTTGCGATAATCAGTTTGTTTGCAGATTTGAGCAAAACTCGCGCGTCGGTTTCGCGCAGCTTCTGGCTCGCCGGCGATCGTTCGAGTACCTTGATATTGTTGGCCTCCAAAAACTTGGCGGCTCGATTGCAGCTGGTTCAGCCGTTTCTGTAGTAGTACCACTGGACATTTTTTGCCACGGTTTTCTCCTCTCGTTGTTTGTTTGCGATCATATTTGCATTCCCGCGGGAATAGTACTTTCCCTCGGGAATATTACCTTCCTATGGGAATAATTAGTTTCCCGCGGGCGCGGCGACTCCTCACGTAGCCGGTTGCCGGCGTTATCCGTCTGCGAGGTAATCCATCGCCACGGTGGATAAGGTGCGTACGCCGATTGGCAATGCTTCCTCGTCGACATAGAAAAAGGGTGAGTGATTGGGTGCCGGGTTCGGCTCGTCGGGCGGTGATATGCCGAGGAAGAAGTAAACGCCCGGGATACGCTCCTGGAAATAGGAGAAATCTTCGGACGGTGTGATGGGCGCGATTTCCACAGCAGCCTCAGGCGCCATTCGCTCGAGCGTTGGAACAATCTGGCGAGTCAGCTCGGGGTCGTTGTAAGTAACGGGCGAATATGGACTGATAGTAACCTCGGCCGTTGCACCGGCACTTTCGGCGATGAAAGTAACGGTTCGCTCGATGCGCGCGAGCAGGTCGTCTCGGATCGATGGTTCGAGAACTCGCACAGTGCCTACCATTTCAACCTTATCGGGGATGATGTTTCCCCTGATACCGCCATGAATCATGCCGATTGTGATGACCGAAGGTGCTGTGGTTGGGTCTATCTGCCGGCTGGTAATGGTCTGCAGCCCCATGATTACCTGCGCCGCGACAACAATGGGATCGACTCCCGCCCAAGGCACCGCACCGTGGGTCTGCTTTCCCGTGATCGTAATGGCCAGTCCATCGGCGCCCGCCATGATGCCGCCGGACCGATACCCTATTACCCCGCGCCGCATCGGCCAGGCATGCAGTCCGAAGATAGCGTCGGGCCTGGGCGCATCCAACACACCTTCCGCGATCATCATCTTAGCGCCGCCGTCTTCACCCGCGGGTGGTCCTTCCTCGGCCGGTTGGAAGATGAAAACGACCGTCCCGGGAATTTCCTCTCGCATGCCGGCCAACACCGACGCAGTTCCCATCAGCACGGCCGTGTGGACGTCGTGTCCGCAAGCATGCATCACCCCGACTTGCGCGTTGTTGTATGTGGTGCGCACCTTTGAGGCAAACGGTACGTCTACCTGTTCGGTGACGGGTAAAGCATCCATATCCGCACGCAACGCAACGACTTTACCCGGCTTGCCGCCGCGTAAAACACCAACAACGCCGGTATGCGCAATACCGGTTCTCACCTCGAGGCCGAGCTTACGCAAGTGCTCGGCGACGAGTGCCGAGGTTCGGGTTTCCCGGTTGCTGAGCTCGGGATGTTGGTGGATGTCGCGGCGCCAGGCAATGACGTCCGGAGCCACTTCCCGGACCCGAAAATCAATGTCCTCCTGGTAGGTGGGTATTTCGCTGGCTGTGGCCCAGTGGCACGCTACTGACAACACGATAGTAGTCAGAGTTTTGCGGGTAAGTGATGTCATGTTATTTGCGACCCGTGTTGTTCACAGAGATAGTTAGCGGAGGTAACTGGAGAGCATTTTTTGTTCGTCTGTGCAAAGTAGCTATCCATAATGTGTCGAAGTGCTTGGAGGTACTGTCATCGGCGCGGCAGCACATGTTGCCAACTAGATCGAAAAGAAGTCGGCGAGTCGAAGTTGTTCATGGTTGGTCGCGCTCGCTTGCCTCGGTTGGGACATCGCCTAGCTTGACGGCATGCCATCGCTGGCGCAACGACGGATCGTCGTGGTGTTGGTGGCGGGGTGTTGCTGAGGAAGAATAGAACTTCGTGAAGTTGTCGTGGTGCTACGTGACGAAAAAGAGCGGAAAAATGAACCGCTTTCCCACTTCCGCAGCCGATTTATCCTGAGTCCGACAGACTGCTAGTGCCACTAAATCTCGTCGCCGTCCGCCCCGGGTGGGGCTTGTTGGGCAGCCTCGCCAGGGCTGACTTCGCTGTCTTTTGAAGCCGGGGTTTGTCCGTCTTGCTGTGTTGATTCTGGGATGAGTCGGGTCCAAAAATGCCAATGAGTGAGCTAATTGTAGTTCGGATATCAGCGTTTGCCGGGGGTCCGGAAAACGCTGAAACCCCCGGCGCCGCTGGGGTGTGCTCACCAGGGTCGTCCTTCATCCTGCTCGTCGAATCGAGCGTTCTGGGCTTTTGACCAGTCCACCCGGTCGTTGCTGTCAACTTCCTGACTTTTACCCCCACCGCTGGACATGACCCAGAAATTGCCGGAGGCACGAACGGCGGCACTTTGTCCCATGATGTCGGCCGCCTGGTTGATCGACATCTTGGAAACTTTCAACGAATAGAGGCTGTTGAGAGCAATGCGGCGTGCCAACCACATCGTTGCCTCCTCCAGTTTGTCGCGAGGTACGACCCGGTTGACCATACCCAGACGGTGGGCTTCGTGCGCGTCGATGAAGTCCCCCGTCCAGAGGTATTCCTTGGCCTTCTTAATGCCAAGCTCCCAGAACTGGGTGGGGTATTCATGATTTGCTCCACCCCAGCGCACCGAGCGGTCGGCGAATCGGGCATCGTGTGCGGCAACCGTCAGATCGCATGCGGAAACGAGCATCCAGGAGCCCATGATGCAGTAGCCTTGAACCATGGCGATGGTCGGCTTCCCGATGTTGCGCCAGCGGTCGTGCATTCGCCAGTAAACGCCCCGGTCCATGGCTTGCACTCGACCGAGGGGTGAGAAATCCCGGGGATATTCGTCGAGTTCCGCCCGCATGGCTGGGCTGCCGATGTCGTGCCCCGCGCCGAAATTGTCGCCCGCCCCGGCGATCACGATGACTTTGATCTGATCGTCTTCTTCAGCAGTGGCAAACCTCGCGTCCAGTTCCGCATAAACCCTGCGGCTGATGACGTTCATGACATCGGGCCGATCGATCGTGATCTTGACGATGTCTTCCAGACGTTCATAACGCACGTACTCAAATTCCATGTCTGTTCACCTCTTGAATTCTCTCGATGAATCGAGAATACCCCCAACACGATTTGCCAGGCTACTCGTGTTCGCATTAGAACGTTCCCGATGAGTTACCCTAAGCCAATGACGTGGAGATCACATGGCTGAGCAGATGACCCTCGCGGGTTTTCGTGTTGTCGATGTTGGTACGCGTGCTGCAACCGCCTGGTGCTCCCGGTTATTGGCAGACTACGGAGCGGATGTGCAGATGGTAGAACCCGCCGATGGCCATCCATTGCGAGCGCACCCACCGTTTGCCGATGGCAAAAGCATCAGTGCCGAGTACTTTCTGGCGAACAAACGAAACGTGGCGCCGGATGCCATTGAAGAGACGATTGCAATTGCCCACATTGTCGTGACCGATGCGCTTCCTGGTGCGATAAACGATTACGCTTCGATACGGGCGGTGAATCCGCAGGCGGTGGTATGTGCCATAACACCGTATGGTCAAACGGGCGAACGAAGTTGCCTGCCGGGGAACGACCTGACCGTAAACGCCTTGTCGGGATGGGCGGCCGTCAACGGGTTGCAGGGACGTTCACCCCTGAAAGCCAGTGGCTACCAGGCTTCTTATCAAGCCGGCACTTTTGCTTTCGGTGCCGTGCTGTGTGCGCTGATTGAACAGAGCCGAAACCAGTTTTTGGGTCAACTCATCGATGTAGCGGAGCTTGAGGTCCTGGTTTCCACAGCGGCACCGGCACCTTTGCGTTATCAGTACTCGGGATTCATCTGGCCTCGAAAACTCCAGCTGGACGTGAACGAGGGGCCGGTTCGGGTAGCGGACGGCTATTTCGCCTTGACGATCTCGCGACCCGCCTTCTGGATCAAGGCGATGCGCCTTCTGGGTCTACCCGATCTCGCCGAGGATTCCGAGCTCCAACAGGCAGGGTTGCGCCCCAAGCTGAAAGATCGATTTGCCGATCGGGTAAGTTCCGCGATGGCAGGCTGGACGAGGATGGAACTTTTTGATGCCCTGGCGGCGCAGCGTGTCATCGCAGGTCCTGTGTTGTACATGGATGAACTGGCGGACAATCCACAATTCAACGCGCGGGAGTTCTTTCGGCGTTCAAATACCGGTATTCGGTTCCCGGGACCTTTCGCGAAAATGAGCAGGAGCGGTTGGCGCCTGGACCCTGATATTTCGCATGAACAACCCGATGAGCCGAGAAATAAACCCGCCCGGATACGCGAAAACAATGAGGGGGGTGAAGACCCGAAAGGAAAAGGCCCTTTGAACGGTTTTCGTGGCCTCGTGCTGACCCAGGCCTGGGCCGGTACTTACGCCACGGAGTTGCTGGCGCTCATGGGTGCCGAAGTCATACAGCTGGAAGTACGTGGTCGTCTGGACAGTTGGCGTGGCACTTATCAGAACCCGATCCCCAAGCGGTTGAAGGATATGCCTTCGGCCCAACATGCCTGGAACTGCAGCCCGCTATACAACTCGGTGAATCTCAACAAACAATGCATCACCCTCGACCTCAACACCCAAGAAGGCCTGCAGATCTTCAAGTCGCTGGTCGCACACGCCGACTTTGTGGCAGAGAACTTCTCGCCTCGGGTGATGGGTAAGCTGGGTATCGACTACGACACGTTATCGGCAATCAAGCCCGACCTGGTGATGGCGAGCCTGTCGGCCTATGGGGCGACGGGTCCATGGGTCAACGTGCCCGGTATCGGTGGCACGATCGAGCCTTCGTCGGGGATGTCGGCGCTGCTGGGTTATCCGGGTGAACACCCGCTCAATTCCGGGCAGATGTATCCAGATCCTGTCGCGGGGTTGTGCGGTTTCTCGGCTATTGCGCTTGCTCTGATGCATCGGGAGAGAACCGGTGAAGGGCAGTACATCGATCTGTCCATGCAGGAGGCGAACTTCACGTTTATCGGAGATGCCTGGCTCGAGTATGAACTCCTTGGCACGGTACGGGGTCCGCTGGGGAACACCCATCCACTGCATTGCCCTCACGGCATCTATCCAACCCAGGGAGAAGATCAGTGGTGTGCCATTGGCGTCGAGTCCGACGACCAGTGGAGGAAGTTGTGTGCAGTATTGAAGCTCGATGCGTCTTCGTTTGCCCAGCGTGCAACACGTAAAAATCATGAAGCGGAAGTGGATGAGATGATCGCAGCCGCGGTAAAAACCTGGGACAAACATGTCCTGGCCGCGTCGTTGACCACGGTAGGCACCCCGGCCGCGCCAGTGCTGAATCCGAAAGAAACTGCCGAGGACACGGCGTTACGTGACCGCGGTCATATGGTTCTTGTCGAGCACCCGGAGGCAGGTGAAAAGTGGCAATCTGGATTGCCTGCTATCTTGAGCCGTACTCCCGGAGGTGTCACATCCCATGCACCGCTACAGGGAGAACATTCGTTCGAAGTATTTCGGCGATTATTAGGGATGGATGAGTCCGAGTATCAAAGACTCGTGGACCTGGAAGTCACGGGGCAAGGTCCCGCTGCAACGAGCACGAAGGAGAATCAGGCGTGATCCGGGGAGCAGGACGACGGGCTCATGGCAATGTTTTGCGGTCAGCCATTTCAGCTGCGATGCTGGTTATTCTAGTCAGCGGCTGCGGCGCGCAACGGGTCGATGACAAGTCGGGAAACGCACCTCCGGTTGCGAGAAAGTCACCGCACGAACTGCTGACACATGGCCATAGTCGCATTGACAACTATTACTGGATGCGCGATGACACTCGAACCGACCCCGAGATCATTGCCCACCTCGAGGCTGAAAATGCCTATACAGAAAGTCGACTTGCCCACCTGGCGTCTGTACGAAGCGATTTATACCTGGAGTTGACCGGGCGTTTAAGCAAGGACTACGACACCGTTCCCTATCGCGACGGTAAATATTTCTACTACCAGCGCTACGCGAACGATGCCGAATATCCAATCTATGCACGTCGCAAAGGTTCTTTGCAGTCGCCGGAAGAAGTACTCATCGATGCCAATATGCTGGCTGCCGAAAGCGACTATTTCTCCATTGGCGGTTATGCGGTCAGCCCGGATGAACGGTGGCTCGCCTACTCACTCGATACGCAGGCTCGCGGTATCTACTTCATACGTTTCGTCGATTTATCCACAAACAAAGGAGGTGCGTGATCGACTCGAAGGCGTGGAAGATTCGTTTGTCTGGGCGAATGACAACGAGACGTTGTTTTACCTTCGCCAGGATCTTCAGACTCTCTTAGGCAACCGAATATACCGCCACCGGCTAGGAACGGACCAGAGCATGGATGTACTGGTTTACGAAGAAGTCGATACCTCCATGTATATCGGTATCAGGAAGTCTCTGGATGGGACCCTGCTCATCATTGATCGCCAGTCCACCGAAAGTACCGAAAGTCTGCTGCTGGATGCCAACGCATTAGCTGGTGAATTTGTCTCGGTGCTCGCCGCGCAAGACGGGCACCGCTACGACATCCGCAAACAGGGGGACTGGTTGTACATTCTCACCGATTGGGAGGCGCCCGATTTTCGAGTCATGCGCGTAGCCGTTGACTCGCTGGGCAATCAGGCTGGGTGGGAAGCAGTTGTCGCCGCTCGAGACGGAGTGTTGTTCGAAGAATTGTTGGTGCTCGAAGACAGGTTGCTGCTCAGGGAACGGCGTGCGGGTACGGTGGTTGTTGGTGTTTACGGCTTGGATGGGCGTCTCGAAAACACGATCGAGTTCAATGAGCCGGGTTACTCGCTTACCTTCGATAACAACCATGAACAGTCGGCAAAAAACGTAAGGCTCCGTTATTCGAGTTTCTCCACACCCGCTTCGATATACGACGTGGATATATCTACGGGACAGAAAAAGCTGTTGAAACGGGATGAGGTTGTGGGGGATTTTGATGGTTCAAATTACCGAGCGGAACGTATCTTCATCGAAGCCCGAGACGGCGAGCAGATTCCTGTGAGCCTCGCCTATCGTAAATCTCTGTTCAAAAACGATGGCAGTAATCCGTTACTGCAGTTCGGTTATGGTGCCTATGGCTCGAACAATGATCCCTGGTTCGATACTTCCCTGATCAGCCTCATGGACCGTGGTGTGGTCGTAGCAGTCGCGCACGTCAGAGGCGGCAACATGCTTGGTCGGGCCTGGTATGAAGACGGGCGGTTGCTCAACAAGAAAAATACCTTCACCGACTTCATCGATGTCACTCGAGGGCTGGTTCGCGAGGGTTACGCGGCTCCCGACAAGGTGATCGCGCGTGGCACCAGCGCGGGTGGTCTGTTGATGGGAGTCGTCGCGAACACGGCGCCGGAACTGTATCTCGCAATCGTTGCCCGGGTACCGTTTGTCGATGCTGTCACGACGATGCTGGATGCCAGCATTCCGCTGACATCCAACGAGTGGAACGAATGGGGAGATCCACGCACGAAAGTGCACTACGACTACATGCTTTCGTACTCTCCATACGATCAGGTCAAAGCTCGAGACTATCCCAACATGCTGGTGACGGCGGGTTTCAATGACTCCCAGGTACAGTATTTCGAGCCCGCCAAGTGGGTGGCCAAGTTGCGGGAACTGAAAACCGACGACAATACGTTGCTTTTCCGGATCAATATGGATGCCGGTCATGGTGGTGCCTCGGGGCGATTTCGGACCTATGAAGAGAGAGCCATGGAATATGCCTTCATTTTTGATCTTTGGGGTATTACGGGTGCCGTTCACTGAGAGTCTGCACAGCCAGCCGTATGCGAACATCTGCAGAGGCTGCGATCAACCCGTTATACTGGCGCCAACCAGGGGCGCTTAATCGAGGCAGATATGGCAGAGAATCCACCGGAACCGATCACCCGCACGGAGATGTTCAAACAGACCAACACTGACCTGTTGGCTCAGTGGCCCATCGATGTCACCCGTGACCCTCGGGATATTCCGCTGGATGAAATGAATCCCGGTCATCCGGATCTGTTCGAGGCGAATGTGGTTCTGGATTATTTCGCACGGTTGCGCGAAGAGGACCCCGTGCACTACTGCAGGGAAAGTCAGTTCGGACCGTACTGGTCGGTGACCAAATACGACGACATCATGTATGTCGACGGTAACCACAAGATCTTCTCGTCCGACTCGCGCCTCGGCGGCATTTCGCTGGGCGGGATCGCCGAGCCGGACCCTGACCCCAATTTTTCGCTACCGATGTTCATCCAGGAGGATCCACCTAAACACGACGAACAGCGTAAAGTCGTGGCGCCGATGTTCACCCAGCGCTACCTGGCGCAGATGGAGGACCTCATCCGCGAGCGCGCAGGCACAATCCTGGACGCTTTGCCTCGCAACGAAGAATTCAACTGGGTTCGGGAAGTGTCGGTAGAACTGACCGGACAAATGCTGGCAACGTTGTTTGGAATTCCGCAGGAAGATCGGGGCAAGCTCATCTACTGGTCTGACAGCGTGCAGAATCTCGGCAACCCGGAATTTTTCGAAACCATCGAAGCCGGTTTCCAGGAACTGTGGAAATGCTGGGCATACTTCGACGGCGTGTGGAAGGAACGAAAGGAGCAAAAAGTGCCGGGCACCGATCTCATCTCGATGCTCGTGCACGGTGAGTCGACCAAAAACATGCCCCCCAACGAATATCTTGGCAACATCCTGCTGTTGATCGTCGGCGGCAACGACACGACGCGTAATTCGATCACCGGGGGCGTGTTGGCTCTCTCGGATTATCCCGATGAGTTTGCCAAGTTGCAGGCACATCCGGAGATGATTTCATCGATGGTGCCGGAGATCATCCGCTGGCAGGCGCCCGTCGCACATATGTCGCGCACCGCGCTCGAAGACACCGAGCTCAATAATAAACAGATCAAAAAAGGCGAGAAGGTGGTGATGTGGTACGTTTCAGGAAACCGGGACGAGGAGGCAATAGACAACGCCAACCGGTTTATCATCGACCGCACCAATCCGCGTAAGCATCTTTCTTTCGGTTTTGGCATTCATCGCTGTTTAGGTAACCGTCTGGGTGAAATGCAACTCAGAATCCTCTGGGAGGAAATCCTCAAACGTTTTTCGAAGATCGAGGTGGTTGGTGAGCCCAAGTATCTGTTGTCGAGTTTCATCCGAGGCATCCGGGAATTGCCAGTGAGAGTGACCGATCGCTAGGCGCTCGCGACTTATACTAGCGCTATGGGTCACCTTCGGTGCAGTGTTCCCCGCACTGGGCGCTGTTGCCGAGGATTGGGTCCACTATGGCGCCGATCTCGGTGCGACCCGTTATGCGGGACTTTCCCAGATCAATGCGGAAAACGTTGCCGATCTCAAGGTTGCCTGGCGGTGGAAGTCTGAAAATTACGGACCGAGACCGGAACGCAAATACTCGACCACGCCCATTGCCATCGACGGCATCCTGTACGCGACCGCCGGATATCGCCGCGCGGCTGTCGCCATCGATGGAGCGACCGGCGAAACCCTGTGGATGTACCGGTTCGATGAGGGCGACCGTGCTGACTATGCACCACGCCGCAATTCCGGGCGCGGGGTTGCCTATTGGCAAGGAGCCGATGGCGGCGCGCGGATTTTTTTACTGACACCTGGATATCACCTGATCTCGCTGGATGCCGAGACGGGTAGACCGGTGGGCGAGTTTGCCGACGGTGGCGTGCTGGATCTGAAAGAAGATCTGGCGCCAGATATTGATATGGCGACCGCGCGAATCGGCGCAAGTTCGCCTCCGCTGATCGTAGACGATGTGGTCATCGTCGGCGCGGCGTTGGATGTCGGTATGCGGTCGCCTTCGATGCGCAATGTGCCGGGTCATGTACGGGGTTTTGACGCTCGAACGGGCAAACTGCTCTGGACTTTTCATACCATCGCGCAACCGGGTGAGTTCGGCCACGACACCTGGGAAGGCGATTCGTGGCGGTACACGGGAAACGCTGCGGTTTGGGCGCCGATGTCTGCGGACGCTTCTTTGGGATACGTCTATTTACCCGTGGAAGCGGCGACCAGTGATATATACGGAGGTCACCGCCTTGGGAACAACCTCTTTTCTTCGAGCCTCGTTTGTTTGGATGCAACCACCGGCCAACGGATCTGGCATCGGCAGATCGTGCGACACGACATCTGGGACTGGGACAATCCCACCGCGCCGATATTGCTCGACGTCGTCATCGACGGACAATCGATACCGGCCGTTATACAACTGACCAAACAGGCATTCGCCTATGCGTTCAACCGAACAACGGGCGAGCCATTGTGGCCCATGGAGGAGCGGGCGGTACCACAATCGGATGTGCCAGGTGAACGCACCGCGGCGAGACAGCTATTCCCAACCAGACCGGCACCGTTCGACCGTCAGGGAGTAAACGAAGCAGCGCTCATTGATTTCACCCCGGAATTGCATGCCGAAGCCTTGGAGGTGGTGAAAAGATATCGAACGAGCACCAGTCTGTTTTCGCCACCTTCTCTGGTCGACGCGGACGATGGGTCGAAGGGAACATTGATATTGCCCGGTTCCCTTGGAGGAGCAAACTGGGAGGGCGGTGCCGCCGATCCTGAAACGGGCATGCTTTACGTTGCTTCGATCACGCGGCCGAGCGTCTATGCGCTCGCGGCGGATCCTGAACACTCGGACATGAACTACATTGGCGTCGGCTCGGTAGCGCCTCGGGTGCGTGGTCTGCCCCTGATCAAGCCGCCGTATGGACGTATAACCGCCATCGATATGAATACGGGCGAACATCGTTGGATGATGGCAAATGGCGATACCCCGAAGCGGATCCGTGAGCATCGTGATCTTGCAGAACTAGACATACCACGTACCGGCAAGTCGAGCCGCGCTGGATTACTGGTGACAAAGACGTTGTTGTTCGCCGGAGAAGGTTGGGGCGGCGATCCTGTTTTTCGCGCGCATGACAAAAATACGGGTACCATCATCGCCGAACTGGAACTGCCTGCCACCCAGACCGGACTCCCGATGACTTTCATGGCGAACGATAGACAGTTCATCGTTGTTGCAGTCGGTGGGCCAGGTGTGCCGGGTGAATTGGTTGCCCTGGCGCTGCCGGACTAAGCGTCAGCCTTCGAGTTCTTCCCACCGTTGGTATGATTGTTTGAGACGGTTTTCGACGTCGGCAAGTTCCTTCATTGCCAAAGTAATGTGCTCTTGTGGCTGTTGATAAAAATCCGCCTCGGTGGTGCGTGTCTGTAATTTTGTCAGCTGCTTTTCCATCGAATCAATCAAATCTGGCAGGGCGTCCAGTTCGCGTTGTTGCTTCTGGCTGAGCTTGGCTGGTTTGTCGGGGGCGGTCCGATTGTGTTTTGCCTTTCGAGCTTTGCGCTTGCCGACATCGGTCGTTTTCCGGCTGAGTTGTGGCTGTTCGAGGTGATAACGCACCCAGTCACTATATCCACCGACGTGTTCCGTGATATTTCCGTCGCCGGTCAATACGAGTGTGCTGGTCACGGTGCGATCGAGGAAACTTCGGTCGTGACTGACGAGTAGCAGCGTGCCCTGATAATCGCAGAGCAGTTCTTCGAGCAGTTCGAGTGTTTCCACATCCAGATCGTTGGTCGGTTCATCCAGCACGATCAGATTTGCAGGTTTTGCAAACAGCTTTGCCAGCAGCAGCCGGTTGCGTTCGCCCCCGGACAGCGTTTTGACCGGGGATTGGATTCTGGCCGGGGCAAACAGGAAGTCGCCAAGATAGCTGATGACGTGACGCGGTTTATCACCAATCAGGATCTCATCAGATCCGCCGGTAAGGTTGTCCCGCACACTTCGCTCGAGATCCAGTTGCTGACGCTCCTGGTCAAAGTACGCAATCTTGAGCTGTGTTCCGTGGCGGATGCGGCCACTCGTGGGTTGGAGTTCGCCAAGCAGCAGCTTCAAGAGCGTCGTCTTGCCGCTGCCGTTTTTACCGATGATGCCGATCCGGTCACCCCGCAGCACGAGCGTCGAGAAATCTTTGATCAGTGCGGTTTGCTCGTAAGCAAACTCCACCTGCTCGGTTTCAACCACGAGCCTGCCCGAGCGTTCGGCGTTCGCCAGCGACATTTTTACTTTGCCTTGGCGGCTCAAGCGTTCGGCGCGTTCCCGGCGCATGGTTTCGAGGCGCCGCACGCGCCCCTCGTTGCGAGTACGGCGAGCCTTGATGCCTTGCCGGATCCAGGTTTCCTCCTGAGCGAGGGATCGATCGAACTTTCGGTCGAAGTCGGCTTCGGTTTCGAGAATCGCGTTTTTGCGTTTGAGGTACTCCGAGTAGCTTCCAGGAAACGAACGCAGGGCACCTCGGTCGAGTTCGATGATGCGGGTTGCGAGGCGATCGATGAAGGTACGATCGTGGGTGATGAATACGACGGCCCCCCTGAAGCCAAGTAAGGCTTCCTCGAGCGCGTTGATCGCGTCGATATCCAGATGGTTGGTGGGTTCATCCAGTAGCAGCAGATCGGGTTCGCTCACCAGCGCCTGACCCAGCATCGCGCGGCGGCGTACACCGCCGCTACAGGTCGACATTTTTTCATCGGGTGGCAATTGCAGCCTGCTGAGCGTGGCATCGATGCGTTCCGAGCCTTCCCAGGCTCCGGCGTGTTCGACTTCTGCCTGAAGTCGGCTGAAAACGGCAAGTGCCGCTTCGCCACCGTCAGCCAGTTCATGACTCGCATTGTGATAGCGGGCCAGCAATTCGCTATGGTCACCGAGACCCTGTGACACCACCTCGAATAGAGTGGCGTCCAGAGCGTCCGGTATCTCCTGGGCGAGTTTGGAGATTTTCAGAACGTCCGCCTTCCACAATTGCCCGCTATCGAGAATCTGCTCGCCGGTGAGAACATTGAGCAGCGTGGACTTGCCGGTGCCATTGCGCCCAACCAGGCAGACCCGTTCGGATGCCGTGATGTCGAGTTCTACGTGATCCAGGAGAGCCACGTGGCCGAAGGCGAGGCAGCCCGATTGCACACGGATTAGTGACATGAAGCGGTTGATACATCGTGAATCGAGTTGCTTAGCTTATCGTCTTTGATCTCATTATGCTTAAGCCGTTGGCGGCGGGCGCAGTTGGCTGGTGTGCGGACGCGGATGTTATTGATGCCGAATTCAAGCGGCTGCGGGTGATACCGCCCAACGTGCTCATGGGAGATCGCCATACGATCAAAACCGGGCTACTTCCAGGAAATCTCACCAAAGGCCCAGTCTTTGATCAGATGATGCGCGATGGCGATGGCACCGGGTACTTTCAGCGTCGGGTGCTCCTGGCGTAACGCACCTAAAACGTCGTCACGCGGAAACCAGCGAACGTCCGCCATCTCGTTGCTGTCGATCCGAATATCGGTTGAGATCGCTTTGCCGTGACAACCGATCATCAACGACGAAGGGAAGGGCCAGGGTTGGGATGAGTGGTAACGAACCTCGCCAACCGTAATCCCGGCTTCTTCGCGCACCTCACGCCGCACCGCTTCCTCGATGGACTCCCCCTGATCGATGAATCCGGCGAGAGCCGAGTACATGCCGGTTCGCGCTAACCTGCCTGCCGACTGACCCAGCAGACACCGCTCGTCGTCGACGATGAGCATGATGGCCACCGGGTCGGTGCGTGGAAAGTGTTCGGCGTTGCAGTTCGGGCACCTGCGAAGATGACCGCCACGCGTCTGTGTCGTTGCTGTTCCGCACGCGCCGCAGAAACGATGCCGTTTATGCCAGTCGATCTGCGAGCGGCTCTGGGCCAGAATGCCGGACTGATCTCCAGGCAGGACCATGGCGGCCATACGTGCGTCTTCGAAGCGCCAACTGTCATCCAGGCCCAGTGCCTGAATGGGGTTCGCGAGCTCTGAGACATCAATAGCAAAATGGGCGATGTCATCACTCAATCCCAGGAATACGGGTGGGGACTCAAACGTTGCCGCGTCGAGACGATTGGGGTTCAGCCATCCGAGCAGCAACTCGGAACCGCCTTGAACGAGCACATTGAGTTGCCAGAAGGGTAAGAACCGAGAGTTGGAATCACTCTGCGAGTTAACGAGCCAACTCGGGTCCCGGCGTTCGTTGTCACCTCGATCCAGGGGATTAGCAGAGAATGTATGGGTAACGTTCATCAGATTAGCCAGCCAACACTCGATCGAGGTCGCGACAAAGATCCTCAGGGTCTTCTAACCCGACCGACAATCTAAACAGCCCGTCACCCGCAAACGATCGATACGCTTCGAGTTGGCGATCCGGTAGCTGAAAAGTTGAAGCCATTATGTCGTCGGTCGCAATCCAGCAGATCAGGCTGCGGTGATGGCCGAGCGACACGGCGTAGTGAATGATATCCAACTCCTGCGCCATGCGGTGGGCAAGCTCATTGCCCTGGCTTGTCTGGAACGAGATCATGCCGGAGAAATTCGCCATCTGACGTTTTGCCAGTTCATGCTGAGGGTGTGATGGCAGGCCGGGATAGTTGATGTGAGTTACCCTGGGATGGCTTTCCAGAAATTCGGCAATGACCAGGGCATTCGCTTCGTGGGCCTGCATGCGTAACGGTAACGTCGCGGCACCGCGGGCGATCAACCAGGCGTTGAACGGGCTCAACACGCCGCCCTGGTGAACCAGTGCTTCATTGCGTAGTCGGGTAAGTGATTTTTTGTCGCCGAGCACGGCTCCACCCAGTGCATCACCGTGCCCGCCGATGTATTTGGTCAGCGAGTGAACAACGTAGTCAGCGCCGAGTTCGATCGGCCGTGTGGCGATTGGCGTGGCGAAAGTCGAATCCACCGCCAGCGAGGCACCGTATTCGTGGGCTGCTTCGGCAAGCTCGGCGATGTCCGACAACCGTAATATGGGGTTGGCCGGAGTTTCTATCCATAACATCTTCGTGGCGTCACGCATGGCACAGCGCACCGACTGGATGTCGCTGGTATCCACAATAGACACCTGAATTCCCATCCGCGGCAGTGTCTGTCTGACGAGTTCGGCAGTGCCGGCGTAGTTCGTGTCGCTGATGACGAGATGATCGCCGGAATCGAGTGTGCCAAGCAGCAACCCGGCCGTTGCCGCCATCCCCGATGCGAAGGCGATGCAGTCCTGGGCGTTTTCTAAAACGGCGAGCTTTTCCTCGAGTTGCCGTACCGTCGGGTTACCCCAGCGGGAATAGATGAAGGGTGCGTCATCACCCTCGAAATCACTGATCGAAAATCCGCCGGGTTGTGACATTGCAAACGTGGTGGACATCACCAGGTTAGGAGCGGACGCCCCGGTGGTGGGGTCGATACCCTCACCGGCATGAATTGCTTTGGTACGCAGGCCACTCTGTTCCCATTGCGACTCTTCGCCTCCAGACATGGTGCCTCCAATAGGTTGATGACTCGGATTTGGCTAGTTGGCGCGGAGTCGGCACACTAGCCTAAGGCGGTGGAGCCTGCCAGTACCTGCGGTCTGGCAGGATCATTGAAGTGTTAGAACGGTCGTTGTGCAGAGGGAGAATAATGGTGAGAGGGAAGCTTGCAGGGCTCATGGCCGGTTGGGTGCTGGCTGGCACGTTAATGTCTGCCATAGGTTACCCGAATGAGGTACTGGAAGTCGCCACGGTAGCGCAAGCAGCCCGCGCTTACCGTATTGAGAACGAAACCAGCATCGTCAGATCGTTTCGAGAATTCCTCAGTCTTCCCAATGTCTCCAACCTTCCCGCCAATGCCGATGATATGGATCGCAACGCCGCCTGGATCGTCGATTACCTGGCACAGCGAGATTTTACTTCCGAGGTGGTCAAGGCGGGACGGGCGCCCTATGTCCTCGCGTCCCGTATGCAACCAGGAGCCATGGAGACCATCCTTATTTATGCCCACTTTGATGGTCAACCGGTTGATGCGCGCGCGTGGCAGACCCCACCCTTTGAGCCCACCTTGCGCACAGCGTCTGTCGAAGACGGCGGTCGAGTCGTCGCGTGGACCGATGCGGTGGCGCCCATCGATCCCGAATGGCGGATCTTTGCCCGTTCTGCCGGAGACGATAAAGCGCCGCTGATCGCATTGATGACCGCGCTCGATGCACTCAACGAAGCCGGCATCGAACCGAGCGTGAACATCAAGTTGATTCTCGATGGCGAGGAGGAAGCGGGTTCACCCACGCTTGCACAGATTCTCGAACAGCACGGCGGTAGTCTGAATGCCGATCTGATGCTGTTTTGCGACGGGCCCATGCATCAGTCGCGCCGTCGGCAGTTGGTTTTCGGCGTCCGCGGCAGCATGACCATCGATTTGACTACCTACGGGCCTATTCGACCGGTGCACTCGGGGCACTATGGGAACTGGGCACCGAACCCAACGGACACGCTCGTGCGGTTGCTCGCGAGTTTGAAGGATGATGCCGGTGAAATTGCAGTCGTTGGTTTCGACGACGATGTCATCTCGGTGACGGCAGCCGAGCGAGAAGCGATCGCGGCCATGCCCGACATGGAGGCACAGCTTGTCGAAGAACTCGCCCTGGGACGAACGGAAGGCGGTGGCGATCGGCTGGAGTTGGCTATCATGAAACCGGCCATCGTCATCAAGGGCTTGCAAGCGGGCGGGGTAGGGTCACGCTCCAGCAACGTGATCCGTCCGACCGCAACCGCCTCGCTCAACGTTCGACTGGTTCCTGATCAGACCCCTCATGGGGCGCTTGACGCGATTGAGCGCCATATCAAAGGACAGGGTTTTCACATCGTCTACGAAGACCCGACTCGGTCGGTTCTCATGGCTCATGGCAATGTGATCAAGGTTGATTCGCGTGGGGGTTATCCGGGTTTTCGTACCGCCCTGGATGGACCCGAAGCGTTGCGATTGGCGGCGATCCTGAACGGACTCGACGACGAGATGACGTTGTTGACCCCCACGATGGGCGGCAGCCTGCCAATTTACCTTTTTGAGCGATCGTTCGATATGCCCATCGTGTTGTTGCCGATCGCTAATCATGACAACAATCAGCACGGATCCAACGAAAACCTGAGAATTCAGAATCTGTGGGACGCGGTAGAGATTTTTGCCGTCATCCTGGCAAAATACGGCGCCAGATAAGCGCAGGTCGACCTGAACTAGTCGTCGTCTTTCGAGAAAAGGGAATCGAGTTTGGCGCGCACGTCGTCCTGTTCGGGTGTTGGGCTGGGGGTCGCATTTTCCGATGAATCCAATTCGTCTTTGGCCTCGGAACCACCAAACAACGAATCCAGTTTGTTGAGGGAAATGTTCTTTTTCTGAGTTCGACTGGATTGAAAAGCCCCTGCGCGCGGCTGGAACCACTCACAGAAATTACCAACCTCCTTGTTCAGGGGTGGGTCGGCGTTGTCTTCCTCACATTGATCCGGGATTTTCGGATCGTAAAAGCGGCATAGCCGGCAACAGTGAAGTTCGGTAAAACACTGGGGGCAGTGGTCGTGGCGGCTGATCGGTAGCGGTACTTCCGCTAAATTTTGTCCGCAGTTCCAGCAGGTAAGCTCCGCCACTGGCCTTCCTCCCTCTTCCAAGAGCTTGTCGTAGAGCCTGCCACTAAGAGCGCAGGAAATCGAGATCGGGCGTTTGGTCGACGACCGTCGTCTGAGTTATGTCACGAGCGCGCCTGATCACGTTATCGCCAAAACGTTCGGCAAGCCGGTCCAACGTGACTTCCAGCGCTCGTGCAGACCCCGCGTCCAGCAGACCCAGTTGTCTGGATTCATCCGCCCCTTCGAGGGAATGGGCTGCAAGGCCAACCAGGCGAAAGGGTCCGGGATGGTCGAAGCGATCAAGCATTTTTTGTGCGCCAGCATAGAGAACCTGAGCAACATCCGTTGGCTCAGCCAGTGTGCACTGCCGTGTCAGCAGCTTGAATTCGGTGGTTTTCAAGCGCACTCGTACCCCGCCAGCCAGGTAATTTTTGCGCCTCAAGCGGCGTGCGATGTGGTCAGCCGAGCGTCTCAGGTATAACAGAATATCCTCATTGGCGGAGACGTCTTCGTTCAAGGTTCTGTCACATCCCATGCTTCTCGCTACGCGATGCCCTTCGATTCGGCGTGGATCCCGTGCATTGGCCAGTTCAAAGAGGTGGTTGCCGAGACTGCCCAATGTGGTTTGCAGCTTCTCGAGATCCGCGCCAGCGATGTCGCCAATAGTCTGGTATCCCAATGCATACAGCCGCGCCTGGGTTTTTGGACCGGCGCCCCAGAGTCGAGCAACCGACTGCGGCGCCAGCCAGTTGACGGCGTCTTCTTTTGGAACGACGGTAAGCCCGTCGGGCTTTTGATAGCCGCTCGCGACTTTGGCAACGTATTTGGTCTGGGACAACCCGACCGACGCGGTCAGTCCGCCGGTCGCTTCTTTGATTGCTGCCTTGATTTTTTCACCCATGCGTCTTGGTGGACCGAACAGGTGTTCAGACCCAGTCATGTCGAGGAACGCTTCGTCGAGGCTCAAGGGTTCCACATCGGGGGAGAAGTCTTCGAACACCGCCATGATTCTTGCGGAGAGCTCCGTATACCGCTCGAAGCGGGGTGGCACGACGATAGCGTCAGGGCAGAGCCTCAGCGCCTTGACCATGGGCATCGCGCTGCCGACGCCGAACGGGCGGGCTTCGTAGCTGGCGGTGAGTACCACGCCACGTTTGCTGCGCGGACCCACAATGACCGGACGACCCCGCAGTTTCGGGTCATCGAGCTGTTCGACGGATGCGTAAAACGCATCCATGTCCGCGTGCGCAACCACGCGCTCCCAGGGTTCGGCCACGGTTCGGTCGCTGTTGACTAGATGCTGGATGAATATACAGTAATCGGAGGCTGAAGAAAACTCGAATGCCTGATCCAGAACGGCCGATGCCCAGTCAAGCCGCTCTGACGATCCCCAGCCACTTGAATGCATCGTCCATCGAGCGGAAGATTTCCATGTGCAGGGCACTCTCGTGCCAGCCACTGAAAATGCGCGACATTCCGTACAGGAGATCGCCGTTGACCACAAACGCCCGTCTGGCCACCGGTCCGAAGATCGGCGATGCCGACAGTGACTTAGCACCTCTGGGTGAAATTTGTAAGTCGGTGATTGATCTGAGGTCTATCAAGTGCGCGAACGTGGGAGAGAAATGACGGTCTGCGGCCAGAAGTTTTCGGTGTTCGTCGACCTCTGTCGCGTTGAGAGTTCCGGTGGCAGTGGAGAGGATGACCTTGAGGGAGGCGTCTATTGTGTAATGTAGGGGCATTGCAGGGTCTTGGCCGGGTAATGGGGGGCGCCTGAATACCACAACTCGACCCATCAGTCACCTCCCGGCAACGAAATTTCAGGAAAGTGGCGATAAAAACCGGTTTACGTCGTTCGGTTGGTGACCGGCAGCTTCGTCTCAAACTTGATTTCTCTGAGAGCGATGTTGGATTTCACCTGTAAAAGCCCAGGCAGGGTAAACATGAAATTCTCAAGGAAACGATCGTAGGCTTCGATGTCACGGGTAACGACACGCAACATGAAATCCGCATCTCCCGTCGTTGCATAACACTCGAGTACCTCCGGGTGGTTTTTGATAGCAGCTTCGAATGCCGTCACGTTCTGCTTGTCATGGCGGGCAAGGCTCACGTGAACAAACGTACAGAGGTTCAGACCGAGGAGTTTACGGTCCAGCAATGCCGCGTAACGTTGAATTACGCCGCCCTCTTCCAGCGCGCGAATTCGCCTCCAGCAGGAGGCGGGAGACAGACCCAGATTCTCCGCAAGTTGCTGGTTTGCGAGCCGCCCCTGGGTCTGGAGCGCCTCGAGAATTCGCTCGTCTGTTTGGTCAATTTTCACGCTTGATTTGCAAGAAATTAAATAATTTCATGAATTATGGACCCTATATGAAATAATCTTTCATTAATAGCTTAACTATTGAATGAATTGAAAGCACCTTTCTGCGATTTCGACCTATTATTCACAGTAGTCGTGCCTCCAATGATGAACATCAGGATTCCGATGCTCGACAGCTATCAGTTGAACGACCGCTATCGACGCCAACGCGGCCGGGTGTTTCTCACCGGCATCCAGGCACTGGTTCGTCTGCCCATGCTGCAACGTCAGCTCGACCGTGCCAACGGACTCAATACAGCGGGCTTCATCAGCGGCTACCGCGGCTCGCCGCTCGGGGGTTACGATCAGGCCTTGTGGGCGGCCCGTGAATTTCTCGACGCCCACCAGATCGAATTCATGCCGGCGGTGAATGAGGAGCTTGCGGCTACGGCGATTATGGGAACCCAGCAGGTGGAAGGTGATCCCGACGCAGAGGTCGATGGAGTGTTTTCAATCTGGTATGGCAAAGGGCCGGGCGTCGACCGAGCCGGAGATGCCATGAAACACGGCAACGCTTACGGCAGTTCCCCTCACGGTGGAGTATTGGTGGTTGCCGGAGACGATCACGGCTGTGTGTCGTCGAGCATGTCACACCAGTCGGATGTCGCGTTCATGACCTGGTTCATGCCTACGCTCAACCCGGCGAGTGTTCAGGAATACATCGAGTTTGGACTGTTTGGGTTTGCGCTGTCTCGTTTTTCGGGTGTCTGGGTCGGCTTCAAGGCGATCTCCGAGACGGTGGAAAGTGCTGTGTCCGTCACCTTGAACGAGTTGCCCGATTTCCAGGTTCCGCAAGACTTTTCGGTTCCCGAAACGGGACTGCATTACCGCTGGCCGGATTTTCCCGGACCACAGGTGGAAGCACGGCTGGTGGAAAAGCTGGATGCGGTCCGTGCCTTCGCTCGAGCCAACCGAATCGACAAGCGCATCTTTGACGTTCCGAATGCTCGAATGGGGATCATCACTACCGGGAAGGGACACCTGGATCTTATGGAGGCGCTCGCACTCCTTGGCATTGACGAACGTCGCGCTCGCAAACTCGGCATCGATATCTACAAGGTCGGTATGGTGTGGCCACTCGAAACCGAAGGCGCGCGGGCGTTTCTGCGCGGCAAGGAAGAAGTGTTAGTCATCGAGGAGAAACGGGGCATCATCGAAAGTGGGCTGAAGGAGTCGCTTTATGATTTCCCGGGTGACAAGCCACGGCGGATGGTCGGCAAATACGATGAGTCGGGCAACCCGCTCGTCCCCTGGACGGGTGAACTCAATCCTACGCTGTTGGCTCCAATCGTTGCGGCGAGGATCAGCCAGGTATTTCCAGAAGTGCAATTCACGGCTGAACTTGCACATCTCGCCGGCAACGGAGTTGATACTTCACCGGTAGACAAGATTCAGCGCCGGCCATACTTCTGCTCGGGCTGTCCACACAACCGATCGACGAAAGTACCCGATGGCAGTAAGGCATTGGCAGGTATCGGCTGCCATTTCATGGCTTCCTGGATGGACCGTGATACCGAGTCGCTCATTCAGATGGGTGGTGAAGGGGTGAACTGGGTCGGCAAATCGCGGTTCACCGGTCACCGACATATCTTTCAGAATCTTGGTGAGGGGACCTATTTCCACTCCGGCTCCATGGCGATCCGACAGGCGCTGGCTGCGCAGACGAACATTACCTTCAAGATTCTTTTCAACGATGCGGTGGCGATGACGGGAGGACAGCCGGTCGACGGGACGCTGACGGTCCGTGACATCGCAAACCAGGTTCGTGCCGAGGGGGTACAACGTATTGCCGTGGTTAGCATTGACCCGGACCAGAATCGTCATCAGGACTTTCCGGAAGCAACCAGCTTTCATGGCCGTGCAGACCTCGATATGGTGCAGCGGGAGCTTCGGGACATAGCCGGCGTTACGGTGTTGATTTACGATCAGGTTTGCGCGACGGAACTTCGGCGCAAGCGCAAGCGCGGTGAAATAGCAGATCTCAAAAAACGCGTTTTCATCAATCAGGCGGTCTGCGAAGGTTGTGGTGACTGTTCTACGCAATCCAACTGCTTGTCCATATTTCCGGTGGACACCGAATTAGGACGCAAACGAAAAATTGATCAGTCGTCGTGTAATAAAGACTTTTCCTGTGTCGATGGCTTTTGCCCGAGCTTCGTTACCGTCGAAGGTGGAGAGCTCAAACGAGGAGAGCAGTCGGTAATCGACGATTTTGCCCTGCGCGTCGACGGCTTGCCCCAGCCGACCTTTGCCACCATTGGCCGTTCCTACGATCTGCTGATTACCGGCGTAGGCGGAACGGGTGTGACTACTGTTGGCGCGCTTGTTACGATGGCTGCACACCTGGAAGGAAAAGGCGCCTCGGTGCTCGACTTCACGGGCTTCGCCCAGAAGGGCGGGGCGGTGTTGAGTTACGTTCGGTTGTCGGCATCGCCTGAATCCCTGAATCAGGTGCGTATCGATCGCGGGATGGCCGATGTGCTGATCGCCTGCGATGTTGTCGTCGCAACTGAGGCGAGGGCTTTGCTGGCGTTGGGTAGCGGACATACCCGGGTGATCGCCAATCTTGCAGAGATTCCGACCGGAGATTTGGTGCAGGATCGCGACGCAGACGTTGCCGTAGCGAAGCGTGTCGAGCGGTTGGAGCAGACGGTTGGTGCGAGTCGGGTCAGGACGTTGAGTGCAAACGAGTTGGCCATTTCACTCATGGGTCACTCCATTTATGCCAACGTGCTGACTCTTGGGTTTGCCTGGCAGCAGGGTCTGGTACCGTTGACGCTCGCGGCGCTCGAACGGGCTATCGAGTTGAACGGCGTTGCGGTCGAAGAAAACATACGAGCGTTTGCGCTCGGCCGGTTAGCGGCAGCAGGATCATTGCCCGCGCACGAACGTACGGGAACCCGGACCCGAACGCTCGAAGAAGCGATTGCGTATCGGGTGAAATATCTCACGGATTATCAGAATTCAGAATATGCCGAAAGTTATCGTGCCGAGGTGGAGTGGGTGCAAGCGGCTGAAGCAAGCCTCGATCGCGGAACCAGCCTCACGTCCGCGGTCGCGGCCAACCTCTTCAAACTCATGGCGTACAAAGATGAATACGAAGTGGCCAGACTGTTTACCGACGGGCGGTTTGCTCGAGCCCTCGATGAGACCTTCGAACCGGGTTACCGACTCAAATTTCACATGGCACCGCCGCTCCTTTCGCGGGGAAAAGATGCTCTCGGTCGACCCCGAAAGATCCAGTTAGGTGGGTGGATGATGCCGTTGATGAGGGTGCTTGCGAAAGCCAGGGTCCTGCGGGGTCGCTGGTGGGATCCTCTTGGCCATAGCGCGGAGCGACGGGCGGAACGTGCACTCATAGAAGAGTATCGGCAGTTGCTCGATGAATTGAATCAGCGGCTCGATGTGGATAACTACGACATTGCGGTACGGCTTGCATCCCTGCCGGAGCAGATTCGCGGATACGGGCCTGTGAAACAGGCAGCCATAGAGAAAACGGCGCACGAACGTGGGCGATTGTTGATCAGTTTGCGCTCGGCTTCGAAGAATTTGATTTATCACGCTGCAGGTTAGAAGCTCCGTTCAACCTGGCAGTAGTGGCTCTATCGACTCGTGGCGGGCCCCGTTCTCATCACACACCGCGTATTTCGACCGATCGGTCGCATACATCGCTACACCTGCGTGCTCACCAGCCTTGCTGAGGACGTAGAAAGTGACGTTGAATGCGGGGTTGCCGTCTTCTTTTAGCAGCCGCGGTTCGATCGTCTGGGACCGAATTCGCTCGAGTGCGGCCATGCCCGCATCGCGTGGATTCATTCCCTGGCGGAGGAACTCAACAACAAGAAAAGATGCAAGGTTATAGATGTTCGCTTCGCCGCGACCGGTGGAACCGGCCGCCCCCACTTCGTTGTCAACGTACAAGCCTGCACCGAGTATCGGCGAGTCACCTACGCGACCCGGGATCTTCCAGGCGAGACCGCTGGTGGTAGTAACCCCGCAAACATCGCCGTTGGCGTTGACGCCGTTGCAGTTGATGGTGCCATAGTAATGTTCGGGATCTATCTTCCCTTCCGCGATCATCTCGAGACCGACGCGTTGCCCCGCTTCGGCGCGCGATTTCGGATCGGGATAATGCCCGGGATCGGTCCGCCTCTTCCATTCGAGCCACAAAGCCCGGGAGTGGTCAGTGTTGAGATCGTCTTCGATTGTGAAGCCCATGTTGCGCGCAAATTGTTGTGCGCCTTCGTCCACGAGCAGATGATGGTCCGTATTGTCAGCAACCGCCTGGGCGACCAGGGACGGCGTGCGCACACCCTTGAGGCAGGCGACCGCCCCGGCACGTTTTTTAGGTCCGTGCATGCAGCAGGAATCGAGCGTCACGACCCCGTCGGCGTCGGGCAAACCGCCGAAACCCACACTGGCATCCTCTGGATCGAGTTCAACGATGTTTACCCCGGCAATCAATCCATCGAGTACGTCGGCGCCTTCGGTGATCATCCGGTAAGCTTGTTCAACGCAGGAAGTCGGGCCGCCGTTGGTGCTGGTGAGACCATTCGCGGAAGAAATCACGACCGGGCGTGTCGTTGAGTGTTTGCTGGCGGGCGTCGCGGCGACGGTAGTCTGAGCGGCGCTTATCGCGGCTCCGGCCAGGGCCGTGGAGCGCAGGAAACCGCGACGATTGATGGCTGAGGACATGGGAGTTTCCTAATTTCTGTTTTTGTTTCTGTTTCTGTTTCTGTTTGCAGGTAGAGCATGCCATGGTACATAACGACGGTCACGGTGCTCGTCGTGTTGTCGTGAGCTTAGGTGTTTGAGGAGAAATAATAATGAACGTCATCGTAGATTTTTGCGTCGTGCCGATAGGCATTGGGACGTCGGTCAGTCGCGAAGTCGCGGAATGTCAGAAGGTGCTGGAATCCTACGGTCTCAATCACAGCATGCATGCGTACGGCACCAACGTCGAAGGCGATTGGGACACGGTTTTCAGCGCAATCAAAACCTGCCACGAGCGGGTTCACCAGATGGGTGCACCACGAATCAGCACGACCATCAAGGTGGGTACGCGAACGGATCGTGAGCAGACGATGGCTGAGAAGATCGAAAGTGTCGAGCAGAAGTTGGTTTGAGCTGTTTCTTGTTTTATTCAACAACAGTTGTTGAACAATCATTGAGTCGTCAGGCGTCTGCCGGATCCAGTTCCTTCAACATACGTTTCAAGGCGAAGTGCCGATAGCTGGTGAGGATGAGTTCGCGAATCTCGTCCCAGTTGGCATCTTCGTCGACGTTGAGTGAGATCCAGCCGTTGTGGCCGGTGTAGGCGGGTATCACGTAGCGGTCTTCGAACGTGAGCATCGCCTGCATGTCGGCACCCACCCAGAAAGAAAGATGCATGCCGTGCCCATAGTCGTAAGCCGTGCAGAAGGACTTCTTACCGGCCTTCCACACCGGCTTGCCGAATTGTTTGCCTTCACTTGTTTCAGGTAGAGACAGGCAGATTTCCCGCAACGGCGCCAGAACTTCCTGTGCACGTTTTGCGAGCAACGGATCGAACTCGGTTGGTTCGACGGTTTCTGTCGGCGGGTCGATCGGCGGCATTGCTTCGAGGTTTGCGCTCAACGATTTTGGCGCCACCATCACGTAGGCTTCGCGCACCCGACTGGCAATATCCATCCAGCTCAAGCCCTGATCGAGGTGGACGCCGAGCCATCCCCGGGGACCGACATAGGGTGGCACGAAATAGTAGTTGGGTTCTGCCTCGGAATAAAGTTCCTGCGCGCCGGGAGGGGAGGGTAACCACAGAGCAATGTTCCCGTCACCGTGGTGATTCACGATGTAGGATGCGAAGGTTTTGTTCCGCACGCGGAAATCGGGAGATCCCCGGGAAGGGATTTCTTCAGATTCCGGAAACCACAGACAGACTTCCCGAACCGCCTCACCGATGTCTTTGGCCATGGTTGCTCCCTTCTTAAGTGAAGTCGCGATATTAACTCAACCGGATGGCGGTTCAGTATCCTGGGGAAATTTGGTCTTTCCAGTGGGTGTGGTACCAACCAAATCTACACCAAAGCAGAAGCGTCATGGTGCGGTGCAACAGGCGATTTACGGCCATGAGCGGACGAACAGAGAACCTTATGCTGATCCAATTTTCTTCTCAAAAAAGGCAATATTCGACTCAATCAATAAGAACGACTTTGCTACACGCTAATGATCTTATCTAGATACATGACAAAGTCATGATTGAATCCGGATTTCGCTTCACTCCACCAAGTAATACGTGTGTTTTGACGTATCTGTACGGCTAGATAGATTAGGGTCGCGATCACCCCAGTCGAGCCGAGAAACTTTGGCAGCCCCCAGGCCAACAACAGATATAGGGTCTCACCAAGGCCCAGACTATCAACCGGTACGGAGGTCGAACTGCCTCAATTGGCTATTACCGGCCTCCGCGATCGAGTTCCGCATACCAATTCAACACGACCGTCATCGGCGCGGAAACCCGGTCGTCAACGGGCGTGGCCACCAGGAAGCGCTCGCCGTCATTGGTCACGTCGTAGCGAAGAACACTGATCACTGGACGCATTCGAAACAGCGGACGCGGAATGCCTGCATCCAACGTCGCGCCAGTCGTCACCGCCACAGCCATGAGCATATCGTTCGGCCCGATGTAGAAGATCTCCTCGACGCCTCGAGGCCATCGAGGCTCTGTGCCGCCGCGCGTTGAGATCAGCTGCCCACCGGAACCGGCATTGTCAGCCGGAAACGGCCGGACGTAAATCTCGATGCGACCAGAAC
>JACZXA010000211.1 GCA_022571865.1 Pseudomonadota bacterium | reverse complement strand
TGGTTCAGGGCCTTTTTCAGCGCCGCCACGGGGTGATGAACGTGGTGATCGATGTGAACGGTCTTGCCAACAACCAACGAATAGAGATACCGAATATTCCTCAGGCGCAGGCGGAGATGTTACAGAGGGAGCTCACGCCAAGGGGACGTGCGCAACCGTCCGCGGCTTCGCAACGCGCGATCAATCGGTAACGATATCGGCCTTCACCCGTAAAGTGCTACTGGTGGGTAGCGGACCAAACTGGTGAAACATGGCAACGTCGGCAGCATCTCTACCATAGGCGATCGAGACTCTGGCTGCAGCGAGATCTTTCTGCGTCGGATCAAACGTATACCATCGATTGCCGACATAGGCTTCGAACCAGGCGTGTAAGTCCATCGGGTTGAGGCCAACAAGATAACCCACGACCATTCGCGCCGGGATACTGATACTCCGACAAAGCGCAATGCCAAGATGCGCCAGATCACGACAAACACCGTGGCCTTGTTTTCTGATTTCATCCGCAGAGAGAGGAATTTCACTGGAGCCTGGCACATATCGAACGTTGTTTCGAATCCACGCCGAAATTACCGATACCTGGTTGTAACCCAACAGCGTGTCGACAACCATGTCGCGAGTGAAGCCACCCAACCGGTCCGATTCGCAGTAGCGCGTCGGCACCAGGTAGCTCAAAACCTCAACGGGCAGATCCTGAACGTTTACAAAAGGCGCGCCCGACATTTCATCCATGCGGTCGACCGTTTCAATCTCGGCCGAAGCATGAATCTCGAATTCCGCTGCCGGTGCAACAATGCGCCGACACGAGTTACCAAAAATGTCTGAATACTCATCCACTTTTACCGGATGAGAAAAGGTATAAGCCTCCTTCAACACCCGTTGCAGGACGCCACTTTGTGGACGCAACATCAAAATGAGCGGTGTTTCGACCTCGAGATGCAACTCCAGGTCACAGGAGACTCGAACACGCATTGAATGATCCTGGTTAGCGTTTTAAGAAGGAGTACAGTAGCTGTAACGAACCCGCTGCAAAGAGTATCGTTGTGCTTTCAACTGGTCCACCTGTTAAGTTCGGAGGCGCGATGTATGCACTTGGCCTGAGTGTTGTTACCTGGCTGTTGGTCGTGAGCGGACCGGTGTCCGCCGGAGCTTCGTCAGCCGACCATTTGGCGAAGATCGCAGCGATAGCCGAGGTTCTAGACGAGTTTCATGCCGCCGCCGCGACCGGTGATTGGGTTACCTACTTCGATCTCATGAGCGATGACGCCGTTTTCATCGGCACGGACGCAACCGAGCGCTGGATAAAACCGGTATTTCAAGCTTATGCCGGTAAAACGAACGGCTGGGTTTACCTCCTGAAAACGCGAAATATCAATCTGACTCCTACCCAGGACAGTGCCTGGTTCGATGAAATTCTGATGAGCAAAAGCTACGGCACCAGCCGGGGGACGGGCATACTCATCAGTACCCGTGATGGGTGGAAAATATCTCAGTATCACCTGACCTTCCCGATACCGAACGCCCTCGCGGAAAACATTACCGACGAGATAAAACGTTTTGAGAGCAACCAGAAGCAGCGCTGATCCGACAGATCTTCTTCACTGAAAATCAACAGCCGCAACAGTTGAACCCCGAGACTTCGCCGCAGCCCATACCTGGCCGGGTTTGGCAACCACGGATCAACTGCGTGGGCGTCGGCGCACGTACGGTTTGGCAACGCTCATATCCATCAGCCGCTCAGCCTCCATTTCCAGATCTTCATAGGTTGCCTCGATGCCGAGATCAACCACCTCGTTCACGTAGATCTGCGAGCGGAAGAACCGGCCGCCAGCGGCATGAATGACCGCACCATTGGGCGCATCGTCACTACACATGAAAAGCACCGCCGGACTCACCAACAGCGGTGCGCGTTCGGGTGGCGGCTCGGCGATGTCATCATCGCGTCCCGGTACCGTGTTGGTCATACGAGTTGCCGCCCCGGGTCCAAGACAGTTCACATGGATATTGTGGGAGGCACCTTCGAGCGCCAGGACGTTCATGAGACCCAGCATGCCCATCTTGGCCGCGCCGTAGTTCGACTGGCCGAAGTTGCCGAATATTCCCGACCCCGAGCTGGTAAACACGATCCGTCCGTAGTTTTTCTCGTACATGATTGGCCAGGCGGCGTGGGTCACGTATGCCGTACCGTCGAGGTGTACCTGCAAGACGACGTCCCAATCGTCCATGGTCATGTTTTTGAACGACTTGTCGCGCAGAATTCCGGCGTTGTTCACCAGCACGTCGATGGTGCCGAAGGCTTCGATTGCCGTGTCGATGATCCGTTTGGCGCTGTCTTGTTCTGCTACCGAATCTTTGTTCGCAACCGCAGTTCCGCCGAGCGCCTTGATCTCCTCAACGACCAGATCGGCGGCGTCGCCCGATCCTGCCCCATCGACAGAACCGCCCAGGTCGTTGACCACAACTTTGGCGCCGCGTTTCGCAAACTCGAGCGCATGACATCGACCCAGTCCGCCCCCTGCCCCGGTTACCACGACCACTTTGTCTTCAAAACTCACGATAGTTTCTCCCCTGTTTGTTTCTGCCGGGCCGACCCGATTATCGACCAAAAACGAATCTTGCGCCGGTCATGCCGGGCAACGCAACAAGTCAGCGCCAAATAGATCGCTGAAGTGTCGCCCAGGCACGCTCCACAGAAAGAGTTGATCGAGTACGTCTGCGAAAATAACAAGTGGGCCCAGTACACGTCCGGATAGCCGGGCGAATTGGCAATTTGAACTAGGGTCCTTTGCTGGAGGCTCCAGAAAGGGCCCGACCGTCTGCAAAAACAACCGTCTTCACGCTGGCCTTGTCGGTGCCGTCTCTAGCGCGGTACCCGTTTGCCTGGCTGATTCTCATGCCCACCGACCCGGACCAGACCTCCGGCGAACCCACTCCACTCGAAGAGGTTTCCACGACGACAGACTCAGCGGCACCCACTCCATCCACGGCCATGGTTGATGACGCCCGCATCGCCCGGATGACACCACCTATGTGGCGTGCCCGGAGCATGCGGCGGTATAGTCCGAGTCGGAAACTCTAACGGCACGTGTATATGAAGACATGGAAAAAGATATTGCTGGTGCTGCTGTCCCTGACAGTGTTGCTGGTCGGCTATGTTTACCTGCAGGCTCGAACGATCACGGTCGAACGCCTGAGTGACGATCTCCACGTCTTGCGAGGCTTTGGCGGCAATACCGCGGTACTGCGCACCGACGCCGGTACGGTCATCGTCGACACCATGAGCTTACCCGCGCAAGGTGGATGGATCAGAGAACTTGCCGCGGAGCTTACCGGCGCAGACACGGTGTTGTTGATCAACACCCACTATCACCTCGATCATACCCACGGTAACCCCGCCTTCGAGCCCGGTACCCGAATCCTGTCCACCGAGCGGACCTTGTCTCACTTGAACGCGCTGGATGCCGAGTTCTGGATGGGAGACGCAGCAAAGCTCAAGCCAAACGAAACCTTCACCGATCGCCAGACGTTGCACATCGGCGGTAAAACCCTCGAACTCATACACCTTGGACCGGGTCACACCGACGGCGACCTGGTGGTGATCTTCAACGATGAAAACGTGATCCACATGGGCGATCTGGTGTTCAACAAACACTACCCGAACATCGACCTGGAAGCGGGTGGAACCGTGAGCGGATGGCCGGCAACCCTCGACAACGCGCTGACGTTGAAGTTCGATCGTGTCATTCCCGGCCATGGGCTGACAACCGACCGCAAAGGCATACGGCAGTTTCAAACGTTCCTCTCCGAACTCGCCGAGATCGGACGTAACGCAGCCGAAAAAGGCATCAGCCTGGAGGACACCCTGGAGACCGACGAGTTGACGGCTGACGAAGGCTACGAGCCGGTTCGCTTTATCATTTCCCTCGGTCTGGATCGGAAATTTGTGCTGCAACGCGCCTGGGAAGAGGCGACCGGAAACTTCACTCGAGCAAACTGATGCCGAAGATCCTTTTTGATCTGGTATTTCTGCTGGGTTGCACCTTCGCCGTGGCCACCGCAACCGTATCGGCGGCGCAACCTCGAACCACCGCACAATCCGCGGATGGGATCTACCAACAACACGACGCCACCCGCAACGGCACCGGCAAGATATATTTAGGCCGGGAGATTTCTTACGTCATGGGTCACCAGGGTGCCGGGTGGCTGGAACGACCCGATCGCGAACGGGAGGAGCGTACCGATCTGCTGATCGAACGATTGCCCCTCGAGGTCGACGATGTGGTGGCCGACATCGGCGCCGGCACCGGTTACTTTTCGTTTCCGGTTGCTCTGCGCGTACCCGAAGGCCGGGTTCTGGCAGTGGACATTCAACCGGAGATGCTCGCCATCATCGAGTCGCGCAAGCTCGAGCGTAGTGTCAACAACGTGCAACCCGTGTTGGGTTCGATAACCGATCCGCACTTGCCGGACACGGGCGTCAACCTCATCTACATCGTCGACGCCTATCATGAATTTTCTCACCCCTTCGAGATGGGTATGGCGATGGTCAAGGCGCTGGTGCCGGGGGGCTTGCTGATACTCATCGAATACCGTGCCGAAGATCCCCGTGTGCCGATCAAACCCCTGCATAAAATGTCCGAAGCCCAGGCGAAACGCGAGATGGCGGCACTGGGTCTGGAATGGGTCGAAAATGGTCAATACCTGCCGCAACAACACGTTCTCGTGTTCCGAAAACCTTAGCAAACGCCACCGGCTTTAATGCCCGTCCCGTATCCCGATCTGTTAACCTATAACCGGTAATTCGACGGGAAAGGAGCCACGAAATGATCCGAGCCCACCATCTCTTTCCACTGGCGGGCCTGATAGCCGCAGTATCACTGTCCGTCTCATGCGCGCCGGAAGTAGATCAAGCCTACCAGCCCGAGCAAACGGCCTGGGGCGCCCCCAACATCGAAGGTCTCTGGGATTTTCGAACGCTGACCCCACTCGAGCGGCCTCTGGATATGGCAGACAAAACAAAACTCACGCCCGAGGAAGCTGAAGTCTTTCGCCAGACAGTCATTCAGGCACACGATGTAGACATTCGTACCGGCGATGCCTCGATCGTCGATGTCGAAGGGGCCTACAATACCTTCTGGTGGGACTGGGGCACGGAGCTGGACGAGGACTTGCGGACCTCGCTCATCGTCGATCCGCCCAATGGGCGTTTACCCGAGATCACCCCCGAAGCGCTCGCTCAGAAGGAAAAGCAGAATCGCCAACGCACCGCACCGGTGCGCGACCTTCTGTCTTATAGTGCAAACCCATTGGAATTTCGTCCCCCGGGGCCCGAGGCATTGGGGCTTTCGGAGCGTTGTCTCGTCGGATTCAACGCCGGTCCTCCCTTTACGCCGAGTGCGTACAACAACAATCTCCGCATTATCCAGACCCCGGACTATATCGTCCTCGTCACGGAGATGATCCACGACGCGCGCATCATTCCACTGGATGGACGCCCTCACCCACCGCCCGAAATGATGCGTTGGTCAGGCGATTCGCGCGGTCATTGGGACGGCAACACCCTGGTCGTGGACACGACCAATTTTACCGACAAGACCCCGACCTTTTCGCTACCTGTGACGTTCGAGGACTTAGCTGGCGGTGTCGTCGGCTCCGGTATGAACATGCATCTAACCGAACGATTCACTCCGGTCGGTGAAGGACGCCTCGCCTACGAATACACGATCGACGACCCGGCTACTTTCGTGCAACCGTTGACCGTGATGATTCCACTGCGTGCCACCGAGGGGCCAATGTTCGAGTACGCTTGTCATGAAGCGAACTACGCCATGCCCGGTATCCTCAAGGGAGCGCGACTCCTCGAAGCCGAGGCCGAGGCAGAAACTGCGGATTGAGCGATCTAAAACATGGTTTGAGACGGCCGGGTGCTCGAATGCTCCCGGTCGTCTCCGACCAGTGACGTTTGCGTTACTCGGGTTCCTCTGCCGTCTTGGCAAACTCCAGAATATCGCCAGGCTGGCAATCGAGCGTTCTAACCGCAAGCGGCAAGAAGGCTAAAACCACCATTGAGAATGAGATTGTCGAGCTTCGTTTCACCCCCGTCTGCCCAGTGGATGATGTCGTGACCGTCGACGTAGCGGCTCCGGGAACAACCCGGACACTGACAGCCGCCATCGCGGGCCTTAAGCGCCCGGCGAATGGCGGTTGGTATGACCCGCGTCTTGCGCCCCACGTTCAACACCTTACCCTGACCATCCTCTAACACCGACATATATTTGCTAAGCTAGATCAGGTTCTTTGGTTAGAAGGAAATCAACGAATGGATGTGAAACTTCGTCCGGCAAAACCGGAAGATGCAGAGGTATGTGGCCAAATCTGCTACGAGGCTTTCGGCAAGATCTCCAAGCAGCACAATTTCCCACCTGATTGGCCTACTGTCGAAATCACGATCGAGTTTTTGAGCGGCCTACTGTCTCACCCTGGATTCTACGGCGTCGTCGCTGAGGTTGATGGGCGGGTGGCTGGGAGCAATTTTCTAGACGAGCGGGCGAATGTGATTGGTCTTGGCCCCATCACCGTCGATCCAGGATTGCAGAACGCGAAAATTGGGCGGGAACTCATGGCGCATGCCCTCGAGCGGGCATGGTCGCAAGGTCGCCCAAGTGTTCGTCTCGTACAGGCGGCCTTTCATAGCCGATCCCTCAGTCTCTATTCGAAGCTCGGGTTCGAGGTGCGTGAGCCGTTGTCTTGCATGCAGGGGAAGGCTCTCGAGAAGAAAATCGCCGGCCACCTCGTGCGCCCCGCCACCGAACGAGACCTGGAAGCTTGCAATAACTTGTGCCAGAGCGTGCATGGGTATGCGCGGAGCCGCGAACTCAAGGATGCTATTCAGACTGGCACGGCAACGGTCGTCGAGCACGACGGTAGCATCACCGGCTACGCTACGATGATTGGATTTGGGGGCTATGCGGTCGGCACGACCAATACCGACCTAAAGGCGCTCATTGGTGGGGCGCCCGAATACCCCGGTCCCGGATTTCTCCTGCCGACGCGGAACGGGGACCTCTTTCGGTGGTGTCTCGAAGAAGGACTACGGGTCGTACAACCCATGACCTATATGAGTATCGGTTTGTACAATGAGCCGCAGGGAGCATATCTACCCTCGATTCTACTTTGAGGGCAAGTGCTTCCATAAACGATTTACAGCTATTTGGTGCTACGTTTGCAAGGAGCTTGTCGCCTAAAGTCGCAATCTCTGGATCTCGCCCTTCTGAGGTTAGGTGCCACCATCGCTGGCCGACTGGCGTGGAAAAAAGATATTCCGGCTAACCAGGACCGAGCAACCACGATCTCTTTCTGATTCAGAACTTGTTCGCAAACTCAAAGTCGACTTTGACGATTATCGTTTAGAGTTTGGAGATCCTGACGATTAGGGTTGTTCAATAATTTCTCACCAATTGGCGGTGAAGGCTCAGGAGATACCATACAAAATTCTCGCGAGTTTTTACCCTGGACTTCATTCATCCTGCGGACCATGACCTCAAAAACGGCAGGAACTGGCGGTTTCTGACTGAGAGAGGGTTGATTTTGAGTGGCAGCTTTTTGTTGCAGTGCGGGATGAATCTAGATTGGGTACTTCCTGTTAGCAGACATCCAAATCGAGCCTCGAAACCGTCGCTATGTGCCCTGAAAGGACCTCTTCAGATTCACTGCTGGCCCTACTTATGGGTCTTTTGTAAGGTATAAGGTAGATTCGAGTTCGGCGCTGAACGATTAACCGTTATCCCTTGCAAAGGCATAGTTAGTGTCCATCCATAAACGCTAAACTATTGATATTTATAATATTATTGGAGTTTTTAGTTGAGAATCTCCGGTGGTGTTGGTATACTTGTTAATCCTAACCATTTGATTCACAAAGCAATATCAACCACCACCGGAGTGACAATGCGACAAAAGCGCATCGACCAAGT
>JACZXA010000210.1 GCA_022571865.1 Pseudomonadota bacterium | reverse complement strand
CTGACGGAATCTAGACGGCCTGTTGGATGCGCATCGAGTTGCCGCACGCAGCCTCTTCAATCAGGTACCCGCGCTGCTGCTGCTCGATGATGAGGGGCAGATACTGCGACCAACCGGTGCCTTGGAAACAGACAGTGAGGTAAACATCCGCCTGAACTCCAGCACGAGTGCCATCGCCATGAGTCTCCGGGAAGAGAGTGCGCAGACGCTTACCGATACGCCTACCGCTGCGGTGGCCGATCGCCAGGTACTGCGTATCCTGAACGCGGTGGAAGGCTTTTGCGTGCCTCTGAGCCAGGGTGAACGAACGGGTGTGCTGGTGTTCGCGGTTGAAGAGGGTGTAAACCACGAATTTGCCATGCGCACCTACGCGCAAGAACTCGCCAAACGAATAGTCGTTTGCAGACGCGAGCTCATCGATGAACGGGCGTCGCTCGATCGTTATCGACAGCGTGAGGAGAAACGACTGCGCGAAATCGTTCATGAAGTGAACAACCCGTTGAGCATCGTCCACAACTATCTGCACATTCTGGAGTTGCGTTTACAACACGAACCGAGCGCCACGGAGCAACTCAATATGATCGGAGCTGAGTTGAAACGCGCCGGCGACCTCATTCAGCGGATCAAGGAGACCGCGGACCTCGATGTGGATGACTCGGCGATGTTTACCGAGTTCGATGTCAACGAACTAATCCGCAGGATCTTCGAGCTGCACCGGGGTTACGCCGAGGATCATCAGGTCACACTGCATCTGGAGTTATCCCTCGGGATGCTGCCGGTGACATCGGATGAGCATCGGCTCAGTCAGGTGTTGAACAATCTCATGCGCAATGCCATCGAAGCATCAAAGGGGCAGGACGTCACCCTGTTGAGTTCGAGCGGGGTATTTCGCGAGGGCTTGGAAGGCATCGAGATCGCGGTGCGCGATACCGGCCCCGGCTTACCGCGTGCTGTGCTCGACAAACTGGCGGAGCCGAAAGAATCCAACAAAGGTGCGGGTCATGCCGGCTTGGGTTTACACATCGTCCACCGGATAGTCGGGGAGCTGAAAGGCAGTATCGATGTGCGGACAATGACGGGGCAGGGCACCACCTTCACGGTCTACCTCCCCCTCGAGGCGCCGCTTTGAGGAACACGCAGATTGCAGCGACCCTGACTCTCCATTAGCCTGCGCGTTTGAGGTTGAGGACCGGGGAATAATCATGAGCGATGCTCGTCAACAATTTGACTGGAGCGATCCGTTCCTGCTCGAGGATCAGCTGTCCGAAGAAGAGCGCATGATCCGCGACGCGACCAAAGACTACGCCCAGGACAAGTTGATGCCGCGGGTAGTGCTGGCCAACCGCAACGAGCACTTCGATCGGGAGATCATGACGGAGATGGGTGCGCTGGGTTTGTTGGGTGCGACCTTACCCGCCAAATATGGCTGTGCCGCCGTCAATTACGTCTCCTACGGCTTGATGGCGCGGGAAATAGAACGCGTGGACTCCGGCTACCGATCCGCCATGAGCGTGCAGTCGTCCCTGGTGATGCATCCCATCCACGTCTATGGCGATGAAGCACAGAGAGAAAAATTCCTGCCGAAGCTGGCAACCGGCGAGTGGGTGGGTTGTTTCGGTCTTACCGAGCCGGATCACGGTTCGGATCCCGGCAGCATGACCACTCGCGCCGAACCGGCTGACGGGGGTTATGTGCTGAACGGCACCAAGATGTGGATCACCAATTCACCTATCGCGGACCTTGCGGTGGTCTGGGCAAAACTCGACGGGGTCATCCGCGGTTTCATCATCGAGCGGGAATTCGACGGGTTTTCCACCCCGAAGATCGAGGGAAAGATGAGTCTGCGCGCCTCGGTCACGGGTGAAATTGTTCTCGAGGACGTCTTTGTACCCGAAGCGAATCTGCTCCCGAAGGGCAAAGGTCTGGGCGGGCCTTTCGGCTGTCTGAATCAGGCCCGTTATGGCATCGCCTGGGGGGTGATGGGCGCCGCCGAATTCTGCTGGCATGCGTCACGCACCTATACACTCGAGCGTAAACAGTTCGGCCGACCCCTTGCCGCCAACCAACTCATCCAGAAAAAGCTCGCCGACATGCAGACCGAAATTGCCCTCGGAATTCAAGGCTGCCTGCGAATCGGTCGGCTGATGGACGAAGGTCGCCTGGCGGTCGAGAACGTGTCGCTCATGAAACGTAACAATTGCGGCAAAGCGCTCGATATCGCCCGCATGGCTCGAGACATGCACGGCGGGAACGGAATTTCCGATGAGTTTCATGTGATTCGCCATGTGATGAATCTCGAAACCGTGAATACCTATGAAGGTACCCATGACATCCATGCGTTGATCCTCGGCCGTGCGCAGACGGGATTGCAGGCGTTTACCGGGTGAACGTTTCAAGTCACGTTGGAGGAGGTAAATTCAGCAGGTTATGATTGACTACGTCCACTTATTTAGTGGGGCCGGATATGCACAAGATAAGAACCCGCAAGATCCCGTTTGAGTTTCCACAAGATATCGAACCCTACTGGAAACCCGATATGCCCGAGTGGAGCGCATTGCTCAATGGGCTGTCGCTCACCATGCCTTAGCTTGAACCGTTTCTGATTCGCACCATTCGAGAAGCCGCGGAGCAGATCGAAGATCCGGCATTGACCGCCGACGTGAGAGCGTTTGTTGAACAGGAAGCCCAGCACTTTTCCCAACACCGGAAGTTCAACGAGCTGATCAAGTCCAAGGGATACCCCGATCTTGCGAATCTCGAAAAGGAAATGGAGCGTTATTACGCCAGACTGGATGGTGCGAGCCTGCGGAAGCGAATGGCCTATACCTCGGGTTTTGAAACCATGACGATCGGCCTGACGAGATTCATGGTCAACCGGCGTCGTTGGCTGTTCAAAGACGCGGACCCGAGGGTTGCGTCATTGATGCTCTGGCACATTGTCGAAGAAGCGGAGCACAAAAGCGTTGCGGTTGATGTGTATCGAGCCGTTTGTCCGGGATACCCCGCTTGGGTAGTGGGACTGTTTCACGGTGCTTTTCATGTGCTTTGGATGGCAATTCGCGGCGCGCGCTCGATGCTGGTTCGAGATAGGCGTTTTACGCTGGCAAGCAAACTTCGCCTCGCCGGGTTGCTTGCGAGCTTTTTTATCACCTGGCTGCCTGTGCTGATCAAGAGTTTGTTACCCGGACATCATCCGGATCACATCGAAGATCCGCTCTGGGTTCGTCAATGGATTGCCGAATACGATGACAAGGAAGGCGTTCCGTTGCTCGACACCAGTCACGACGACATCCCGGCGAGATTTGCGTGAGTGATGTTCAAAAGCTGCTCGTCGGTCACGGTGCGCTGGTGATGTGGGTAGGATTTGTCGTTGGGTTCGGATTTGCGTTTTTCCTGCTGGGCCGGGTGGAACTCTGGCCGATTCCAGGAAGCGTCGAGGTGCAATTGCCCGGAACCTACGATGCCTGGCGCATGGCGCACCTGGAAGGTGTGTTGAACGGCGCGTTTCTGTGGATGGCTGCGGTGGTTCTACCGCTTGTGCCCCTTGGCATAGTGGGCACCCGCCGCTTGGCTTGGGCGTTCATCGTGACCGCCTGGGCCAACGCCATCGCCTCCGGGTTAGATCCGTTGTTTCCCGACAGCCGTGGATTATACTTTGGTGGGCCACTGACCAATTCTCTCGCCTATCTGCTGTTCGTCGTAGGGATCATCGCCATCATGTCCGTCACTGCGGTAATTGCCTGGCGCTGCCTGAAGCCGAGCACCTGACCCGGGCCCCGGGCCGGTTCGCAACCCCGATCAGCTGCCTTCAATCGCTGCATCGAAACTCCTACTGACCAACCACTCGGGTTTAGTGATATCACCGCCACATCGCTTTGTGGAGATATCGTGGATGTCGGTCCGTTTATGGCCTCACCCCGTTGTACCCATGTGTCGTACTGACTATCTTCTGAGGGATTGGGAACTGCGATGGACATATGCGCAATGATTAGAATAATTCTCGTTGATGACCACAAGTTGTTCCGCGTTGGGTTGCGACGCCTGTTGCAGGACACGCATGGTTTGCAAATCGTCGGTGAAGCGGAAACGGGTGAACAGGCTGTGCACCTCGCACGGGAGCTGAGGCCGAGCATCGTCTTGATGGATATCTGGATGCCCGGCATCGGTGGTCTGGAAGCGACCCGACGAATTGTGCGAATGCAGCTGGACATCAGAGTCATCGCAGTGACCGCATGTGAAGATCACCCGTTCCCGCTGCAGGTTTTAAAAGCGGGTGCCTCCGGGTATCTCAGCAAAGGTGTTGCGGTGGAGGAACTCACCAAAGCCATCAAAAGAGTTTTTGCCGGCAAACGTTACGTGAGTACCGAAATTGCTCAGCGGCTTGCGATGAGTACGTATGAGGAAGGTCACACCAGCCCCTTCGAGCGGCTGTCGAATCGCGAGATGCAGATCATGTTGATGGTGGTCACCTGCCATAAGGTCAACAAGATTTCCAGCGACCTCCACCTGTCGCCGAAGACGGTGAATAGCTATCGCTATCGGATTTTTGAAAAGCTCAGCGTCTCCAGCGATGTAGAAATGACCCTGATGGCCGTCCGCCATGGGATGATAAACTCATCAAGCAATGGCCTCGTCAACTCAGCATGAGACTCGCTATGAATCCCTAGCCCGGTGCCGGTTGTGTCCTCGTCTGGTCACCCACCTCCAGGAGACCCGCGAGCAGCATCCCGATTACCACGCGGCACCGGTTACGGCCTGGGGACGAACAGATGCGCGATTACTCATCGTCGGCCTGGCGCCAGGCATGCATGGTGCCAATCGCACCGGCCGACCCTTTACCGGAGACGCGAGCGGCTCGTTTCTATTCGAGTCGCTGGTCGCCCACGGCTTTGCTACCCATCCGCGTGCCGATGACGCAAAGCTCAACAACACCCGAATAACCAACGCGGTGAAATGTCTTCCGCCGCAGAACAAACCAAATGCGCGGGAAATCAAAAACTGCGCGCGATATCTGGATCACGAATTGGCGCAGTTGTGGCAACCGGGGCTCAGGCGGTCGCGCTGCGTGTTGTGCCTTGGTCGGGTGGCTCACGGTTCCGTCGCTCAAGTCCTCAACGAACCCGGCCTGAATTTCGTTCATGGTCAATGTTTCCAGGCAGCACCGGGTTTGTGGCTGGTTGACAGCTATCATCCGAGTCGCCAGAACGTGAATACCGGCCGCCTGACGCAGGCGATGTTAGACGCGGTGTTGGCGAAGGTGCGCGGATTGCTGGAACGGTAACGACTGCGTGCTTTGACGGGTTCGCGGTATAGTGACTCGCAATGAGCGCCCCCGAATTCGAGCCTGGAGCCTTTCTCTCGACCTTGACCAGGAAACCTGGCGTCTATCGCATGCTCGATGCCAAAGGCTCGGCGTTGTATGTCGGCAAGGCTCGCAATCTGAAAAGCCGGGTTTCCAGCTACTTTCGCGCAGCGGGGCTCGCGAGCAAAACCATGGCGCTGGTTGCCAAGATCCACGATATCGAGATCACCGTCACCCAGAGCGAAACCGAAGCGTTGCTGCTCGAGCAGAGCCTGATAAAAAAGGAACGCCCGCCGTACAACATCGTGCTCCGGGACGACAAATCGTATCCCTACATCTACCTCACCGGCCACACGGAATTCCCCCGGCTTTGTTTTCACCGCGGAGCCAAACAGAAAAGCGGTCGGTATTTTGGACCGTTTCCTTCTGCGAGCGCGGTACGAGAGAGCATCAACATTCTGCAGAAATTGTTTCGTCTGCGGCATTGTGACGATACGTTCTACAAGAATCGTTCCCGCCCTTGTTTGCAGTACCAGATTCAACGTTGCAGTGCACCCTGCGTCGGATTGGTGACCCCGGCAAGTTATGCTGAAGACGTGGATCTTGCCGAGATGTTCCTGGACGGACGCAGTAACGCGGTACTCAAAGTATTCAAAAAACGCATGCAGGAGGCGTCGGATGAACTCAACTTCGAGCGAGCCGCAAAATACCGGGATCAGATCGCCCAGTTGCGTAAGGTTCAGGAACAGCAGTACGTCCATACCTCCATGGGTGATGTGGATGTCTTCGCGTTGGTGGATGCGGCCACCGTATGCTGCGTCCAGGCGCTGTTCATCCGTTCCGGTCGCATGTTGGGTCAACGAACCTGGTTTCCCAAAAACGAGTTGGGCTTGCCTGACGAGGAGTTCCTGTCTGCGTTCCTCTCCCAGTATTACCTCGCCGGCCAGGAACGTGACATCCCGAAGTGCATCGTTGCTTCGACCGAACTCATCGATGCCGAGCTATTGGCGCGAACGCTGAGTGCTCGTGTGGGTCGCCAAGTTGAGATTACCGCCCGAGTGCGCAGCCAGCGAGCGCGTTGGCTCAAGCTCGCCAAGGACAACGCGAGTTACAGTGCGAATGCTTATCTTGCCGACAAACGTAATGTCTACGCTCGATTTGTCAGTTTGCAGGAAGCGCTGGGGCTCGAGGACGTACCGAAACGACTCGAGTGTTTCGACATCAGCCATACCATGGGTGAGGCAACGGTGGCTTCCTGTGTCGTATTCGACACCAACGGCCCGGTCAAGTCCGATTACCGACGTTTCAACATCGAAGAGATAACCGCCGGTGATGACTATGCCGCGATGGAACAGGCGTTACGGCGTCGTTACACCCGGCTGAAGCAGGGGGAGGGTGCGTTGCCCGACGTGCTGGTAATCGACGGCGGCCGCGGACAGCTGCATCGCGCTAAAGACGTGCTGGAGGAATTACAGGTCGACGATGTGGTCATCTTGGGCATCGCCAAAGGACCCGGTCGCAAAGCGGGTCTGGAACGATTTTTTCTCACTTCGGGGGAGATCGGCCTGCCGCCCCAGGGAGATGCCGCACATCTCCTGCAGCATATTCGTGATGAGGCCCATCGGTTTGCGATCACCGGGCATCGGCAGCGGCGACAGAAACAGCGTCGTCGTTCGGAGCTTGACGACATCCCGGGTGTGGGTCCGAAGCGGCGCCGCGAGTTACTCACCCATTTCGGCGGGGTGGCGGCCGTCAAGGGAGCGAGCGCCGAGGAAATTTCCAAGGTGCCCGGGATCAGCCACACGCTCGCCGGAAACATCTATGGCACGCTCCATGCCGAATAGCACCGAGGCGAATACCGCGGCTACAATGGTGTCATGAATCTCCCCAACCTGCTCACGATGGCGCGAATCCTGCTGGTTCCGATTTTCGTCGTGGTTTACATCGTTCCCGGGCCGAGTACCTATCTGATCGCCTCGGCGCTGTTCTCGTTGGCCGCGTTCACGGATTGGCTCGATGGCTATCTGGCGCGCCGGCTCAACCAGACCACCCGATTTGGCGCTTTCCTGGACCCCGTTGCGGACAAGCTCATCGTGGTCACCGCGCTGGTGTTGCTCATCGGCCACCACAGCAGCATCTGGCTTACCTTGCCAGGTATCATCATTGTCGGTCGGGAGATCGTCATCAGCGCCCTGCGCGAATGGATGGCCGAGATGAACCGACGGGGTGTGGTTGCCGTCACCTGGCTGGGTCGAGTCAAGACAACTTTTCAGATGATTGCGATGGTGGTGCTGCTGGCGAATCCACCGATCATGGACAGACCCTGGGTGATTATCGGGTACACGTTGCTTTACGTTGCCGCGATCATGACGCTGTGGTCGATGGTCATTTACCTGAAAGCAGCCTGGCCAACCTTACGCAGCGGGTTCGACAATTCAGACGCTCGCGAATAGCGTAGAACATCGCTAGAATGCGCCGCTTCCCATGGCTGGGTGGCAGAGTGGTTATGCAGCGGACTGCAACTCCGTGTACGCCGGTTCGATTCCGACCTCAGCCTCCATCCGATCTCTTTATAAAACAATAAGCTACCCCACGATTTCCTTATTCTCTCGGCAGTGGTCCATTGTCTGCTGCAGTTGTGCTGCAGTTTGGTGTAAAACCAGACAGGCTGCCTAAGG
>JACZXA010000209.1 GCA_022571865.1 Pseudomonadota bacterium | reverse complement strand
GGTCATGAGACCGTGTACTTCTTTGTATAGATCAATCAACCGGTAGCGGGAATAGTCGTCGTCGGGGGTGGTGGTATCGGGTAATACGAAGGCGGGTTGGGCCATGGGGTATCCTTCGGGTGAACCTGTAGTACTGTATATATATATAGTATATCATCATAAACATCAATGATTACATGAAGTTAGTTCGCTGAAACTCTCAATAATTACTCGTATAGATGTACGGGTTTCCGTCACTGATTAAGTATGCGTAGTCTCCGGTTTCTTGATGCTCTGCACGCTACGACAGACCCTACATTCGTGTAGCGAGCGAGAGCGGATGAGTCATGGCCATGTTTGGCTCGCACTGGGAGACAGATAACACGATTTGAAAACAGATATTTGACTGTGCCAAAATCGCGCCGCGCCACCTATCGCAGTACGTATACTGACCGGCGTGTACTGGCACTTTAGTTCACAAGGTAAATGACCGAGTGACTGATTTTGTTGGTGTTACTGACTAATCGACGAACGAATCGGAGGGCGCGGCTCCCGTTCCATAGGACGGGCGGATGCGCGACAGCGCGTGGCAAGTTTGTTTGTAAATAATCAGATTAGGGGTTAGTGGGAGGAGTTACATGGCGGGTCAAAGCCGAGACGCGGCAATCGTCGGCATTCATGAATTTGCGTCGCGAGATGTGGAGGGTGCACTCAGCCCGTTACAGATCAAGGCCGAGAGCGCGGCGGCAGCGCTTGCAGACGCCGGGTTGCGCTGGGGGGATGTAGATGCCCTTTACGACGCCGGAGACGGGGGCGGTATGAGTGGCTTGACCATTTCCGAGTATTTCGGACTGAAGCCCAACATCATCGATACCACCAATGTAGGCGGCAGCTCGTATGAGCTGCATGCCGCCCATGCAAAGCAGGCGATCGCAGCGGGTAAGGCCCGTGTGGCTTTGCTCACCTATGGATCGACCGCCCACAGCAACGCCAGAGCCATCGGTGTAGGTGGCCGCGGTGGCGGCGTTCACCCCGCAGACAATATGGACTCTTTCGCCGGCATGACGCTGGTCGCCAACTATGCGATGGTGGCGCACCGGCACATGCACGAATACGGCACGACGAGCGAACAACTTGCCGAGATCTCGGTGGCGACGCGCCTGCACGCGATGCGCAACCCCGAAGCGGTCAAAGCGATGGAGGATCTGGAGTTTCTCGATATTCGCGAGACCACCATAGACGATGTGGTGAACTCGAGAATGATCGCCGATCCGCTTCATCTGCTGGAGTGCTGCATGATCTCCGATGGCGGCGGAGCCGTCGTCATTGCAGCGCCTGAGGTGGCCAGAGACTGTCGTAACAAACCGGTGTGGATTCTCGGTTGCGGCGAGGCTACCAAATACTCGGAAATTGGCGGCGACATTACCACCAGTGCCGCGGCTCAATCGGCTCCTGTCGCCTTCGCGGAAGCAGGTGTCACTCCGGCCGAGCTGGACATTGCCATGATCTACGATTCATTCAGCATCACGGTCCTGACGATCCTCGAAGATGTGGGGTTTTGCTCCAAAGGCGAGGGTGGCGCCTGGGTTGCCGGGGGTCGACTGCGATTTGACCGACCCGACGACGGTCCCGCGCTGAACACCGATGGGGGTGGGTTGTCATCCAACCATCCGGGAATGCGTGGAATATTTTTGCTGATCGAGGCAACTCGACAGTTGAGGGGTGAGTCCTGCTCTCAGGTGGCGGGTGCAAAACTTGCCATCGCCCACGGCAACGGTGGCATGTTGGGCAGTCGTCATTGCGCTGGTAGCGTCATCTTAGGGGGAGACTGATCATGACCGATCCGCAAAGGCCACTACCCAAAACCCACGAACTCGACACCAAAGCGTTCTGGGCGGCGACTAAAAACGAGGAGCTCACCTATCAACAGTGCGATGATTGCGACACGGTAATCTTTTACCCGCGCCGTCACTGCACAAACTGTCTTGGCAATTCGTTGACGGTACACACGGCATCCGGGCGCGGGACGATTTATACCTACAGCGTGGTGCGTCAGAGCTACCACCCGTTCTTTCGTCCGCGAGTGCCTTATGCGGTCGCATGGATCGATCTCGACGAAGGCCCGCGATTGCTTTCCGAAATCGTTGATGTAGAAGATCCTGGCAGCCTCGAGATCGGCCAACGAGTGAAAGTCAGTTGGGAGGCACACGACGAGTTGGCTGTCCCACTTTTTACCCCGGAGTAATTACGCTGGCGTAGCAATGCGCACCGTTGCGGTGCCAAATACCCTCGTTTCTCCGGCCTCGTTGTTGACCGTGAGATCGATCTCTACTGTTTCCGTTTCCTCATCGATGTCGGTGACGACCCCGCTGATGGTGTAAGGCTGATCGACGATCACGGGTGCTCGAAACACCGTGTCGACTTTTTCGATCCGAGATTCCGGCGCCCAGCGGTGAATCATCGCCGCGAGAAACCCCTGGCTCATGATGCCAGGCACCAACGCCCCAGGAAGACCTTCGGCCCGCGCCGCCTCATGATCGGTGAATCGGGGTCCCGCCCAGCCAGCGGCCGTGGCGAAACGGCGGACGTTGTCGAGGCTGGTATCCGGCGTGAAGACCGGCAGTTCTTCGCCGAACTCCACGTCACTTATCTGGTTGATGGTCATTTGCCGGGCCGCTCCCGAATCACCACGGAGGTATCCGCTGTGGCGACTTGTACGCCGTCGGGATCGTAGAGTTCCATACGCATGACGAGGAATGTCATGGGACCTGAACGTCCAGTTTTTAGGTAAATATCATGAAGGTGGGTGCGTCCCACTAACGGCACACCGGGACGAATCGGGTATTTGAGCGAGGCGGCTTTGCCAGCGTCCATGCCGAGGCCGGGTATTTTGGGAAACCCCTCAGGCATTCTGCGCCCGGCCTGAAAGCTTGATGCAAACGTTGGCGGTGCCTGGAAATCGGGGTGGCCGGGGTCGGTGTAGCGTGGTGCCACTTCACCGCAGGCGAGGGCAAAATTTACAACATCGTCCGCATCGATCTCAAAAGTTTGCTCATCGAAATCTTTATGCAGAAACTCTTCCTTCAATGCTTCTATGTCCAACTTGCTTTTCCGTCAGGTTCTGAAAGTGAGTGCTTCGAAGTCTTCGGCTCGTAGTGCCTCAACCAGCTCTGCCGTGTTGCCGATGGGCCCCGGGAAGCGGGTGGCACAGCGGCCGATGTGACTGACGATATGGGCATCGCTTCCACCGATGCCGAGGTAGCCCAGCTCATTGGCCATGGTCTGGGCAATCTGATCTTCCTGGTCGCGGCTGCCGCCATTATAAATTTCGACGATTCTGATCCCTTCAGGGACGCCAAACTCGCCGACGTGAGCCTGCATGCCGACGCGTTTGCGTCCGGGGTGGCAGGGTACCGGGACAGCGCCGTGGGCAGCACAAGCCTCGACTACCCGCTTCAGCGGTAGGTGAATATCGCCGAAATCGAACGCCGACAACAGGGCGTCGGTAACTCCGAAAACCAGAACGTGGCCGTATTCGGTTTCGACCTCGCTGGCTTTGAGGATACACAGATCAAACTTGGCCGCTAAGCTCGAGTAGTCCGATTCGGCATCGAACTGACGATGTTCGGTGAGTACAAAACCGTCGATGGGGATTTCCCGAGCGCGAATCCACTGGCAGTAATTTGGAACTTTAGCGCGTCCGTCATCAGATTTGATCGAGTGCGTGTGCAGATCGAGAATCACGATACCTCCCGGGGGAGCCTGTGTTCGATTCGTTGCCACTGCTCGTCCAGTTGCGTCAGTAATTCTGCCAGGCTTCCTGAATTGTCTATGACGATCTCCCCACGTTTTACCCTGTCCTCGTTGGTCATTTGCGCGTCGATGCGCTTTTGCACGGCGACTTTATCGACACCGTCTCGCGCGCAGGCTCGTTGCGCGGCCGCGTCTCGATCCAACGAGACGACCCAGATTTCCCCCACCGTGTCTTCCCACCCTGCCTCGAACAAGACGGCCGCTTCGAGCACGATTACCTTCGATGGATCGGCATCGTGTACCGATTTGATCTCTGCCTCGGCCATCCTGCGGATTTCAGGCCAGACGATGTTGGTGAGCTTCGTGAGGTTTTCGGGTTGACCGAATACCTTGGCGCCTAAGGTTTTTCGATCGATCTTGCCATCCGCGTCGACGATATCGTTGCCAAAGGTCTTTACGACCTCCAGGTAGGCTGGAGTGCCAGGTTCGTAGGCTCGATGTCCGAGCACGTCGGCATCGATGACGTGTGCCCCCAGCGTCCGAAGATGACGGGCCGCGGTCGACTTGCCGCTGGCTATGCCTCCGGTGAGACCGATTACCATCAATTGCGCGCCTGAGAAACAGTGAGCCATGCATATTAGCGGAACCGCCCGATGTCCGCATTTCATGAGATCATGCAACCATGCGCATCAAAGTCACCTTTATTCATCCCGACGGTCGTCGCGAGGTTCAGCACGCGCCGGTGGGTGATTCGGTTATGGATTGCGCGTTGGACAATGACGTTGCCGGTATCCTGGCCCAGTGTGGAGGCGGCTGCACCTGTTCAACCTGTCACTGTTACATCGAACCTCCCTGGTTCGAACGGTTGTCGTCCCAGATAGAAGATGAGCGCGAACTCATGACTTACGTCGAGGATCGAAAGAGCAACAGCCGACTCACCTGTCAGGTTTTTTTGACCGCGGCACTCGACGGGATCGAGGTCCGTATCCCGCCACGCGACTGGACCTGAGGCTTGCCTAAACCTGGTCGGACACCCCCCGCACGAACAACGGTTCTATGCCCTGGGCCTCGGTGTCACCGCGAAGATCATCGTCGTCGGGTTGGGTTAGGGGCTCGTTTGCGGCTGCAAGGACGATGGCCAACAGCGTTGCATCGCTTGAAGTGTTGAGAAACAGACCGGGACGCGAAAGCACGTAGTGTACCGCGCGGTTCAGTGCGTCTCCCGCATCGAGAGGCTTGTACCAACTGAATCGTTTGCCGTCGTCGGTTTCACGCCAGCGCCGACGCGCAATCGCTTTGATGGTCTGCATGGCAACGCCGCGCTCACGGCAAAGCGCATAGAGCGCTTCGAAATCGTCGGCGTATTCGCCGTGCATCATGGAGAAACTGTAAGGAAGGAGTACCGAATCAAACGGGAAACGTTCGAGGCTCGATAGGTGTCGAGCGGCCACATGGGTGCCATGCCCGGTGACGCCGATAAAACGCACCAGACCCTGATCGCGCGCTTCGATCAGGGATTCGAGCGCGCCGCCCGGACCCAGGGCCACCTCCCATTCGTCTTCGTTGACGAGATTGTGCATTTGAATCAAGTCGACCCGATCGACGCCGAGGCGTTCCAGAGACGCATGGAGTTGTTTTTTTGCACCTTCGGCCGTTCGTTCGCCGGTCTTGGTCGCGAGGAAAAAGTCGTTTCGCCGCGTCTTGAGCCAGGGTGCCAGACGCAGCTCCGCATCGCCGTAACTTGCGGCCACGTCTATGTGGTTGATGCCATATTCGTCGAGGACTTCCAGTACCTTATCGGCCCGATCCTGGCGCATGCCGCCTAAGGCTGCCGCGCCAAAGATCATCCGCGTGCTTTCATGACCACTGTTGCCGAAGGGTATACGTTCAATCATCTGCAAGTTGTCCCGGTTAGTGTGCTGTTAAAGCTCCAGTGGTTCGGCTTGAGCAACTTTCGAGGGGTCGTCGCGCCAGACGTCGGACGCGTCGATATAAAGCTCGATGCCGTTGCCGTCGGGGTCTTTTAAATACAGAGACTTGGTGACTTCGTGGTCGATGGGAGTCGTGGCGACCCCGTGTTCGGTCAGGTGGGCGTTTGCCTCGCGCAGCTCGGCCATGGATGTGCCGATGCAGAACGCGACATGGTCGAGTCCCACCCCGTTCTCGCCGTTGTTTTGTCCGTCACCACTGACTTCCATCACCGCAAAGTCATGATGATTCCCGAGGGTGAAAAAGGTCATCTTCGAACCGCCCCGGTCGTTCTGGGCGCAGACCGGTAGTCCCAGCACGCCCTGATAGAAGGCTTCTGCTCGAGCCAGGTCGGAAACTCTGAGTACCACGTGGCCTAGTGCGTTTATTTTCATGACGACGCTCCTTCAATGGCGGATCCCATGAGATCTTCGAAATTATGCCGGAAGAATCGTTCGCATGCTTGTGAAGAAAGGCCTTGTGTGCTCGCCAGAAACCGCCCGTAGGGATTGCGTCCGCCTTCGACATGGGGGTAGTCGGTGGAGAACATGCACACGTTTTCACCTGCCTGTTCGATGATCCATCCGGTAGGCTCCGTAGGGTAGGGGGTTACCCGCACCTGCCGGGTCAGGTATTCGGAAGGTTTGAGCGAGAGGGTTTTGAGTCGCTCTTCGTGGCGCGCAAACGCCTCGAAGGCCGAGTCGAGTTGGCGCATGAACCCGGGCACCCAGACAGCGCCCAGTTCGATGACGCCAACCTTGAGTGCCGGAAAACGTTCCAACACCCCGTCCAGGATCAGTAGTGACAGGGCCTGCATGGGACCTGCCGATATGGCCATATAGGAGATTGAACGGAAGTTCTCATCACCTCCGTGGAAGTCCGCAACCTCGGGCAATCCGTTGATGGCGTGTGCCGCGGGCAGCACCCGGTCTGCGAGACCCACATGAAACAGAACCGGTACGCCGGCTTCGCTGGCGCGCGCCCAGACGCCATCCAGGGCAATGTGGCTGGTGGCGTGATTTTTAGGGCAAGCCGAGGGGATCAGCAGCGCCTTGCAACCCATCTCGATGGCTTCCTCGGCGGCGAGGTTGGCCCGCTCGAGATCGGCCAGTGGCACATAGCCGACGGCCAACAACCGAGAATCCTCGGAACAGAAAGCGACTTGCGCGCGGTTGGTGGCGCTCGCCGTTGCATACAACACCTCGAGATCCTCGCCATGCTCGAGGCGTTCCAGCAACACGTTGAAATAGGTTGGGAATACCAGTTGACTCGCCACTCCCATGAGATCCAGTACCCGGGGTCTGTCTTCGCGGCGATTTGCGCCGATAGCCCGATAGTTTTTCCGTGTCATCAGTTCCTCGGAATCTTTGCCGCGGAACTGAACGTCGTCCTGAAGTTTGCTGGCGGTGGCGACCTCTTCGGTTCGCTGTGCGCCAAAATCCGCCGCAATCAATGCCTGCACCCGCTCCCCAACGTTCGAGTCCAGATAAGGTTCCAGCCAGTCTGCCGTTTCCATCACGTGGGTATCCGCATCGTGTACCAGGCGGTCTTCTATGTAGGCCATCTGTCTTTCCTCAGCCGACTGCTCGACGAGAAGGTAGGCGTTCGAAATACGCAAGGCAAGGAGCGTCTCCCTGCGAACGTGTCTGACGGAGCGCTGCGCCCACGGGATTGATATGATGACGTGCCGATCGATCGGTTGCCAGAACCGTAACAGAGGACGGATGAACAACGCGACCAATGCGCTTCGACGCTACCTCCCGGCGGCGTTAACAGCGCTCACGATCTTCACAAGCAGCCTCGCGTTCGGGTATGCGGGCGAACTGCCGAGGTATCTGGGGTTCCATATTTCTGCGAACGGTGCGCGCCTGTTGATGCTGTAGTTATTCCAGAATGGTCGTCACGAGCTATGGTGGTGTTGCGCCCGGCCACTACCTCTATGACAGCTCGGATAACAGCGTTCGTTTGCTCGGGTATCAGTATCCTGAACTCGTCAATGCGTACGTTGCGGATCTCGAGCCGGTAACCTATCAGGCGCGCGACGGGTTGACGATTCCCGCCTATCTGGCGCTGCCGGAAAATCCCGACGGCGAGCGTTTGGGTGTGATCGTGTTTCCTCACGGCGGACCCTATGACCGGGATTCCGCTCAATTCGATCATTGGACCCAGTTTTTCGTCGGCCAGGGTTACGCGGTACTAAAACCCAATTACCGCGGCTCCGTTGGCTACGGTCAGACCTACATGCGCGCCGGGTTTCAGCAGTGGGGGCTGAAAATGCAGGA
>JACZXA010000208.1 GCA_022571865.1 Pseudomonadota bacterium | reverse complement strand
GTCGAGGGCAATTCGCTATGCGAATTGCTAAGCAGTTTGCGGAGCAAACTGCCAGAGTAGTAAAACGCCGGGCCTCGCAGGCAGGGTGCGCGGACTGTAGGGCGCGGGTCCCGTCCCATTGGGACGGGCGCGTGCATTTACAGCACGTGGCAACTCGCTTGCGAGTTGCTTTGCAGTTTGCCTTGCAAACTGCCGAGCACCCGGAGGGAGCACGCCCGCCTGCGAGGCCCGGTGTTTTGCTGCTATCGGCGACCGCAGTAGCTTGTTCATGAATAATCCAGGCTAGGGTAATGATCAGCTGTGAATAACCGCTGACAGTTCTCGTACCCAGCAGGGATGTCTGTATGGTTGATTGAGGATACGGTAACAAATCAGTGTTCCTGGTAATGCGCAGGACGATATGATGTTTTTATTGGCTTCTTCTTTCAACTGGGCCGCCTGTGTATGCGTCACCGGCTTCCGCTCCGGCGGAAGAGAACTTGCCTGCGGGCAATTTTGATGCTGTTGTGCAGGCAAGAAAGATCCGGCCCCGGGTCGGTTCCGTTGGTTGAGTGCTTAAGAAGGAATGGGAAAGCAACCACCTGTCATCCTGGCGCCTGCTCATCGAGTGGCGATGGAGACGAAGACCAATTCCCAGACTCATCAAAGTGGAAGCTAATGAACCGCTCTCTGACAATTGAACAAAAACAGAGGCTATACAAAGACGGTTACCTCGTGCTGAAACAGGTTGTCCCGAAAAGCATGGTCGGTGAGGCAAGGCGGTTAATCTTCCAGCGCATGGGAAAGTTGCGGAACTCGGCTGCCGACGCGACGCAATCCGGAAACCTGGATTCGCTGAAAGAAGCGAACCGATTGATGGGTCGCTCTGGTGGCAGCTCCACGATCATGAATCTGTTCAACGAAACACCGGTCAAGCCAATGCTCGAGTCCGCATTGGGTGGGCCTGTTTCCCCCGTGCATGGCGCGCAACTGGCAACAAATTATCCTTGCGACGATGACCACACTGTCAATGAGGCGGGTTTTCGCAACATCGATACGCCGTTTGGGGGTTGGTGTGGCCACCTGGACGGCTTATGGAACGGTGGCGCCGCCACCCCGCCAGTTGACCGTCAGCTCTCGCGCGAGGAAGAAGAAAAATGGCAGGGCGAAACTGGAACCAATAACGCATCGAAGTATCACCCGGAACACAATGCGAACATTGCGTGTTTCACCGCTCTCGTCGCGATTGCCCTGTCCGACCAACGTGCGGACGGAGTCGGTAACCTCGGTTTGTTGAGAGGCGGCCATCACAAGATGGAAGCCTTCTTTCGCTGGCAGAGAGATCAGGGTGGACCCTTGGGTCCAGAAGGTCCGGGCTGGCCAAGAATCGATGACAAGGCTCCCAACAAACATGGACTGGTGCACTATCCAGACAAAGTCAAAAAGGCTTTCAAACGTGGGGCCATCGTTTTCGATACCGGGCAGATATGGCCGAAACCTACTTTCATCAAGGTTCAGGCTGGTGATGCGGTCATCGTTCACTATGCGACTCCTCACGCAGCCTCGCGTGTGCTCGGCGTGGAGCCTCGGTTCATGGTCTATTTTCGAACCATCGCAGAATCGCGGCCCGAAGAAAACTTATCCGTTTATCCAGATGCTTTGTGCGACAACTGGCTGGAGTGGAAAGGCATGGGGGAAGTCAGCCGTGGTTGAATTTTAGGAGCCTCGCTCGCCCGTCAGGCCAGCTTCTTTCAATGCACAAATATACATCGGTCCCACTACTCCTCAGCGCCTGCCGACGGCTGTTCGGCCAAAGCTGACTCTTTGTCCAGGTTGGCGCGGGAAATGACGTACCGATGAATTCGTTCCGCGTCTTCCATGGACACCATGTCCGAGAAGTTGGACATGCCATTGGCTTGCAATAATCCGCCACGGATAATCGCCTGGTATTGATCGTGAGTTTCTGTGCTCATCATTCTCGAATCAGGCAGGGTCCCGCTCGATTTAGCGCCGATCCCATGGCAGATGCCACAGGTGTTGTGATAAAGGACGTCGCAAGATCATGGTGAATGACCGAGCATACCCTGTTTGCTTGGCGACCAAGCAAACGAGGGCAACTAACTGGCCATGGTGGTAAACTGACTCCAGTACCTGAGGAGTCGGCGCCAGTCGCATCGGAACTGCCTTTGGGCGGTTTCTCAGGTAGTGTGTAGTTCGATACAGCAACGAGTGTCTGCCAATCGCCATAGCAAGTTCGTTCTCTTTCAGGTTTCTCCATCCGTCCATGGTAGTGGCATGGGCGATATGCGCCTCGATGTCGATCCTCGGGTGCGGATCGCCGCCACGGGAGGCTCCTCAGGAGGATTTCTTCGTTGGTGATCTCGAGGATATCGAGCTTCGCGGTTACATTCGTTTTGGTCGCCAGACCTGGGCGGGTTTTGACTCGCTGCCTCAAGAAGGCCTGCCGATGCAGTCCTACTATCGGCTCGCTGAGGAATTCGCGCGCAAGCGACGTCTCTCCGCGAGGTGGGTCGACATCGACGATTTTGTCGAGCTGCTCCAAGCCACCGCAACCGGTCGAGTCGATGTCGTCATCAGCAATGTAACGGTCACCGAATCACGTAAGCAACTGCTTGGTTTTACGATTCCACTCACGCTCAGCGACGAATGGTTGATCGGCCGTACGGAAATCAAGGCAATGGATTTCGAGTCGGAGGCTTTTCGGCAGCTCACGTTGGGAATTCCCGCTGGGACCGCGTATCTGGACTCGGTGGCTGCCACGCCTGTGCTCGCCGAACTCATGCTCGAACAGCTACCGTCGATGATGTTGCCTGACGAAGTTGTCGATGGCATTACCGCGGGACGTTTCGACCTTACCTTGATGGATGCGGGTAGCGCGCGATATCTCGTGAAAAACAATGTAAACCTCGAACGCTTGTGGACGCTCCCGAAGCGGCGTGAGCTGGCATGGGTCACTCGGCGCGACAGTCCGAACCTGTTAGCTGCACTTGACCGGTTCCTGGTTGAACAACACATCGGCGGCCGCCGCGTGCAGCAAGATCGTCAAGACCTGGCGGGTATCAGGGCCGGCGGCACCCTGCGCATGTTGACGTTGACCGGACCCCATACGTTTTTTCTCTGGCGAGGGGAGTTGCTGGGCTTTGAGTATGAGCTGTTGAAACTGTTCGCAGAGGAACAGGGAGTGCGTTTGGAGGTGGTATTGGCCCCCGATCGCGCCAGCCTCTTCGAAATTCTGGAATCGGACGGAGCCGATATACTGGCGGCTGCCGTGACCGTAACCGAAGAACGCAAGAAGACGGGTCTTCATTTTTCCCAACCTTACATGTATGTGGATGAAGTATTCGTGAGTGCTGCATCCAACCCTCCTCCTGAGACGTTTGATGATCTGAAGAATCGAATTGTTTATCTGAATCCCGTGACCAGTCACTGGCAACACTTGCAGCAACTGGAATCACCGGTGGAGATTCGCCCGGTAACCGAGGACGCGGAAACGCTTCTGGAGCGAGTGCGAAACCTCGACTACGACGTCACATTGATGGACAGCCATCTGTTGGCAATAGAACGGGCGTACCATGGTGATCTGGCTGAAGGTCTGGTGTTGACTGAAGATGCACCGATAGCCTGGGTCGTCCACCCGGACAACATAGAACTCGGCGAAGCTCTGGACGAGTTCACGAAGCGGATGTATCGCAGTAAAACATACAATTTATTGTGGCTGAAGTATTTCGGCAACGAACGCCGTGTCAGTCGTCACGAGCGTCAGCGGCTCGTTGGGGCCGAGCTGTCCCCGTACGATGCGCTCGTTAAGCAACGCAGTACCGAGTTCGAATTCGACTGGCGCATGGTGGTTGCACAGATGTACCAGGAGTCCAAGTTCGATCCGACAATAACGTCGTTTGCCGGTGCGCGCGGTTTGATGCAGGTGATGCCAAGAACGGCGGGACAGGTGGGTGTCGATGAAGCCGAGCTCTGGGAGCCTGAACCCAACATCGTTGCGGGTGTTCGCTACCTGAACTGGACTCGGGCGCGGTTTGAGGACTCGTTGCCGTTGGGTGAGCGATTGTGGTTCGCCTTGGCTGCGTACAACGCAGGGCCGGGCCATGTTCGTGATGCCCGCCGTCTCGCTCGAGAACAGGGTCTGAATCCGGATTTATGGTTCGACAACGTCGAACGTGCCATGTTGCTATTGAGCAAGCCCAAGTACGCACAGCGAGCCCACTACGGGTTTGTCCGCGGTAGCGAGCCAGTTAAATACGTGCGTGAAATTCGAGAACGCTACCGAGCCTACGTGGATCACTTGAACGAGTTGGAGCGTGCTTCGTCGAACTGAATACCTTGGGAATCTTTTCTACCGCGCAGACTTCTAGCCGGCGGATGATCCAGCCAGGAACGGTGAACTGAAGTTTTTCCAGTTCGAGAGAATCACGGGAAAATCTGCAGATCGGGTTTTTCTGGCCGGTAAGCCTATGTCGTACACTTCATGACTCGATGGAGAACAGCATGCTCAACGAAATTGACGGGATTGTGACAAGGTATGAACAGGGGCACATGAGTCGCAGGCAGCTGATAGCCGGTCTTGCCGCCCTGGCGATGATGCCTTCCAATGTCTCCGCCTCCCGTTCCAGCACGCCTGTGTTTCAGGCGAAATCGCTGAATCACGTTTCCCTGGCGGTCTCGGATGTAACGCGTTCCGCTGATTTCTATCGCCACGTTCTCGGTGCGGAACTGGTGTCGAAACAAGGTGGTGGGATGAACCTTGGGCTTGGCAACAGTTTCCTTGGTCTATACAACATACCCGGAGAACCTCGCATACATCATTTCTGCGTGGGTCTGGATCGTTACGATGTCGAAGATTGTGCGCGACGATTGCGCGAAGCTGGCATAGAGCCGTATTTGCGGCCCGATAAACCCGAAGTCTACTTCCGCGATCCTGATGGGGTTATGGTGCAACTGGAAGACAAAGAGTATCGGGGTTAGCCAAGATTGCCTCCTGCCGATTCAATGCATACGGAGCAACAGGCATAGTTGCACACCCAGGGTCTGTTCGTATGTATCGAATATACCGTCCACTTGACGGCTTGGATGATTTTCTCCGTATTTGCTTCACGCTGACTCATGGGTATTCGTTGGTTTTAAAGGGTGGGTAGGCGTGTGGAGCTTTTCGGGTTTGGAGTTGCAGCCATGAATCATACTGATAGGCCTGGTGATGATGTATCCACGCCTATACGCCCGGGTCAGGCAAGTTGACGCGGACCAACAGGCAGGCCTTTCGGAGCGACGAAGATGCGGGTCTTATCTCAGTGGGATGTGCGTAACTGTGCTCGACGGTACTGGGCGGGCGATTGCCCGACACACTTCTTGAAAGCGGCGTAGAACGCCGAATTGGAATTAAAACCCACGGTGAATGCGATGTTGAGTATGGCGTTGCCTTGACCGTTGAGTTGGGTCAACAACTCCCTCGCATGTTCGATTCTGTGTTGATTCAGGTAATCAAAGAAACTCATACCGAATCCGGAATTGATGACTTGTGACAGGTGGTTGACCGAGCAATCGACAGCCTCTGCCAGTTTTGGCAAAGTTAGATCAGACCTCAGAAAAGCCTGTTGTTCCTGCATGATGTGTTGGAGGCGGTGCTTGTATTGGAGTAACTGTTCGCTGTTCAAGCCGGACTTTGCGTATTTATGCTTCTGTGCTTCGCGGGAAGTCAGGTGTGCGAGGCTCGATGGCTGGCCCATGCCGGGAACATCGAAGTAGTCGGTGATCGTGCTGGCAGCATCATCATTGAGCGTCATGAATTCCGCGCCGAAGTAGGAGTTCGGTACTTCGCTGTTCTCGACTTTCTCGCACGGACGCATCTGGTATTGAAACGCTATGGTGTTTCTAGCCGTCAGGATTTCCCCGATCAATTCGTAAGTGTGTCGGTTGTTGGAGAAAAATTCACTCAGCGTAGTTATCAGCTCGTCATGGGAGCTTTGTACGTTCTCCGGCATGTCGTAGTAGATGCCGTCCGCGGTGAGATGGTCTGCCACGCCTTTGGCATCGCTGTGATTCCAGGCGTCAAAATAGCTTGCTACAAATTCTGTCACGCGCATGGGCGAACCCGACGTCAGTCGTTCAGGCGTGCATCCTATCGCAGGGTGGCGACGGATGTCATACAAGATTGTATCGCGATGGATGGCAAAGTTGACTTATTGCGCCATGCGGGACTAACGGTCGCGGCGGGAAGCGCGAGCCTTGCCGGTTGCTCGTCGAACCGAACCAGAATCAATTGTCGGGCGGCGGGGTTGCGTTGGCCCGGGCGGGTGCCCAGAACGGTTTTTGTTTACGCCTACATCTGGCTACCCGGCTGTACTGGCGCAGCTCTTTTTCGTAGTAAATTTCCGCCCACAGTTCACCTTTCAGATGTTTTGTCTTGATCATGGCCAGAGCGATGTTGGCTTTGACCGCGGGAGACCACATGGCGGAGGTGACGTAACCGATTTCCCGGGTGCAACGCCTGTTCTGGTAAATGTAGGAGCCTACGGCTGGTTTGTTGCCTTCAATGTCGAGTTTGGTCAACGTGTATAGCGACCCGCGTTGTTTCTCCCTCAACAAAGCGTTTCTACCACTGAAATGCGGCTTTTTGAAATCGACCAGCCAGCCCAGATTCAATTCGAATGGTGTCTGGTCATGCTCGAAATGAACGGTTCTGAGTGCCTCGTTGAACTCCATTGCAGGCATGATGAACGCAGCCTCGAGTCGAGCCATGTTGGTTGCCGTCTCACCGTAGGGCTGTATGCCGTAATCTTCACCTGCCGCGTAGAGTTCATCCCAGAGTTCCAGGGCGAGTGTGGGTTGAATCCAGAGTTCGTATCCGAGATCGCCGGTAAAACCCGTGCGCGAAACCATGAGCGTGGCACCGTGAAACGGAAATTGCTTTATTTCGAACCGTTTTGCGGTATCGATGCCGTCCAGCCCCATCTTCTTGAGTACTGCGCACGAGGTTGGCCCCTGCAGTGAGAGTGCGGCGAACTCTTCGGTTACATCCTTAATACTGACATGCTCGAACCCGAAAACGCTTTTTTCAAGCCAGTCGCTACAGGGGCTCCCGCAAGTCAGCATGAACTTGTCGCTGGACAGCTTGAATATCGTGCCATCGTCGATCATGCGACCTTCGTCGGTACACCACACACAGTAGGCGACGGTGTTGAGTTTGATCTTCTGAACATCCCGGGTAACCATCCGGTTCAACATGGCTTCGGCGTTGCGGCCGGAGATTTCATATTTCTGCATCGGGCAGATGTCGTAAGTGCCACAGGTATTGCGGATGCAGAAATACTCGTATTCCGCATCGTAATAGCAGTCAGCGAATTTGTAGCCGTTCCATGCACCCCAGGCGTCGCGGATGTTCAGGGCCGATTGCCTCGGATGGAAAGGAGACAACTTCAGTCGCTCTCCGGCAAATGAGTCCGTGGTATTCATCGATTATTCGTCATAGAAGTCGTCTTCGGGAACGGTATTTGGACGCCGCAGGTCCATTAGTATTTCGCGCGCGGCATTCGCGCCACACGCCGCGGAGACGCCACCGCCTGGATGTGTCGAGGACCCACACATATAGAGGTTCCTCACCGGCATACGGTATTGCGCATAACCGGGGAACGGCCGATTGAACAGCAACTGATCGATCGTGAGTTCCCCCTGAAAAATATTGCCCTCCGTCAAGCCAATCTCTTCCTCGATATCATGGGGTGTACGAACCTCCATGTGTACGATCAGGTCTTTGAATCCCGGGCTGTATCGTTCAATTTTATCGATCACCGTCTGGCCGAATTGATCGCGTTTTTCGGGCGTCCACGGTCCGTCGGCGAGTTCCGCCGGACAGTACTGAACAAAATTCGACATCCAATGCTTCCCGGGAGGTGCAACGGTTGGATCCCAGGCCGACGGAATGACTGATTCGATGAACGGATCATCGGACCAGCGACCACGTTTCCAGCAATCGTAAGCCCGCTCCATGGTTTC
>JACZXA010000207.1 GCA_022571865.1 Pseudomonadota bacterium | reverse complement strand
CGGTTTGCAATGCTTCTTCGTTAAACTCTTTCATGCCTGTCCTCCTCAATGTGGCTCTGCCACGTTACTCAACAATCAAGGTAACCCACGATCGTTGAGGTAGGACAGGTCTAAACATGATGCCTAGTTCATCCAGATCCGCATTCATGGGCAAATATTCCAGAATCCTTGAATAGAATCTATAATTATGCCCGATATCGGGCAATATTATTTGTAAAGAAAAGTAAAAATCAGATCGTTAGCTTTTCTACCACGCAGACTCCCAGCCCCTTTGTGGGCACCTCAAAGGGGCATCTGGCTCAATACCAGAACGAAATGAAAGCGCGGGTCACAATCGAATGGAAGCCGTAAAGCGGTTCGCTGCCAGCATTCGAGCCCGTCACGGTGACATCTCGAAAGTCGTCGTAGTCAAAACGGATGTAGTCGACAAACAGACTCGCTTCGCCTTTCTTGAAGAACGGCACCCATCCCGGCTTGAACTCGTAACTGAGCCCCACACCGGCACTATGGGATACGAAAGTACCCAGTTCCTTGTCACGGGCGAGGAAGTTCTGAGCGGATTGACGGTCAAAGAGGTCATTGTAAAAGTCGGCCGCCGTCTGTGAGTAGTATCGATATTTCAGGTCGAGCGTGAGGCCCAAAGGCAACGGATGCACATAAGCAAGCTCGACATTCCATGCGTCAACACCCCAGGTATCTGTGTAATAACGGTATTCGCCTTTCACCGACGCACGATACGGCAGGTAGTACAGAGCCCGAATGGCCGTGGCACTCGAGGTTTTGGTGCGCGGATATATTTCCGACTGGTATTCGTAACCTCGTGGTGAATTCGCATCGAGATAACGCACTTGCCGATAAGGGTTGTTGAGAAAACCCTCGTCGGTCACCCCTTCGTAATTCAGATTTACAATCATGTTCCTGGTGATGACCTGCGAGAGGTCAACCCGGTAGCTCTGACGATCGGTGTCTTCCTCGAAGTTCAGATCGCCGTTGCGATAAACGGTATCCCAACCCCGGGCGTAACTGATGCCGAGCGTTGTGAGGTCCCCGAAAAAATCCTGGCTGATGCCGAACCGTACCGAGTTAGCCGAATAATCGTCTTCTTCGCTCGTGGTGTAGGAGAGGCCCATGAAGGTTTTACCGTGTAAATAATCGATACCTATGCTCGCCTCATCACGCTGTTCTTCGTATTTACTGGCGGTGGCCATTACGTCCACCGAAGCACTCGTAATCATGTCGACGTAATAATTGCCCCAGACCGAAACGGTGTTCTTGAATCCTTTACGAACGAGCACCGAAGGACCAACCACCTGCAGACCCCCTCCATCGTATCCGTGATACATCACATCGGCTCGGTCCTCAGGGAGAATGGCTGCCTGGGTTATCGATCCAATCAGCAGCAGGGTAGTTGTAAGTAATCGTGAAAGGCCCTTACGCTCAGTTGCAACCACAGCCGCCTCCAGACCCACCTTCAGCCCCGCGCGCACCTTCCCGAGCCTGATAAACGTGGTGTAAATAGGCACTCGCCACCGGCGAGCGATTGAAGCTCATGATGGGATCGGCCAGGTTGTTTCGTTCGTATGGGCTCACCCAGGGCTTGATCTTCATGGACGAACAGCCAATAGATCCCATGATCGAGACGTACACCAGGATAGCGAACACAGATTTTGATGTTGGGAACTTCATGATCGTCTCCTAGAAAAAGAACGTGAGCCCGCCGGAAAACTCGATGTTGTGTTTGGTTTCCAGGGTGCCCAGCAAATCTGTTTCGAAAATGTGATCGCGAACGTCGATATGAAACGCGAGCCAGTCGGTTGCGATCAGTCGATAACCCACACCGGCGTTAATGGTGAAGCGGTCATCTCCACCGAAGCTGGTACTGCCGACACCCGCAACAACATAGAGACCGCCTTTGAAAGTCAAATTACGTCCAAGGAAAGACTCACCCGGAAAGATGTTGTAACCAACGGATACGTTGTAATAAGTCATATCCCGTTCATCGTCGGTCAGAATCTGTGCGCCGCCGCTCAAACGTTCGAAACTGGTCTGGCCCAGCGTCGTTTTGCCATACTGTCCTTCGACGAAGAAGTCTTCCGTTACGTGGTAGGCGATTCTGGCGCCCACGACCACGTTACTGCCGAAATCTTCAACGCTCATCAATCCGCCCAACACACCAATCTCGAAGTTTTCCTGGTCGAGCTTGTTTACCTCGACTTTACGCCTCGCGAGCTCTCGCACCACAAGGGGTTCGAGTTCGAGTTCGTCCGGGTCAGTCGAGCCCGACGCAGCAAATACACCGGGTGTTCCCAGAACGAGCAACATGGTCAGAAAAATATGCTGAATCCTGCTTTCCATTGGTTTATCTCTTGGTTGTCGTCCCGACTCGTAAGCACCGTATGGCGCTTGTATTCCATTCGCAGAATGAACCTATCGCTCAGATAGATGTTCGCTCCGGCTCCCGCATGCGCGATCTCGTCCCTGCGATCTTGTGCCTGAACGATGGTGGTATGTGGTTTGGTTGCGATGATACCGGTGCCAATGGTGAAATAAGGTGACACACGCCACTTGGGAAACGGATACATGACGATGTTTGCCGATCCCATCAGACCATCGGAGAAATTACCGAGAATCTGCGTCGCTTCGAGCTGCAGCGTAATGTATTGGTTGAGCGCGTAGCCCAAATACCCGGTAATGGATGCCGCTCCGCCGAAGTCTCCGCCATTGAGACCCACTTCCCATCGGCGCCTGGTAAAATCACCCAGCGCAACCTGGCCAAACTCGATTTCGTTACCTTCGAGGTCCAGCGTGTGGCGCATCTGATCGACGTGCACCCAACCTTCTTTGAAGTGCTGGCCGCGGGGTATGCGAATCTTGAACCAATGGTTGCGTTGTTTAAGGAGCTTGATGTGATCGCCTTGACCCGCGACGTAGAAAACCGGGTAACCCCGGCCGGGGCCGGTGTGCATCTCGATGTAGGGATCGGACACCACTAACTCAGGTTGATACTTCTGAAAGATATCCAACAGACGTGCCTGAGCAGGCATAGCAAGCAACAAGCAGGCAATGCTCAGTGCCAACCACTTTCCCATGTATCCAGCTTTGCCGTTCATCCTTTTCCGGCTCCTCCGCTCAAGGCGGTACGTCGAATGGGTTGTTGTAATACTGACCACCAATGTCGATCCACTCAGAGACCAGTTTCAACTCAGCCGCCGATAATCGGCCCGCGTGGGTTCCCCCGTCGAACAACGAGAAGAATCGCGGGGATAGGTTGGCTCCAGCGACGGAAAGTGAAGGCGTAACAGACACGGGAACCATTATCGGAATGGGATCGCCGTTTGCATCGAGTACCGGGTCGCCGTTTGCATCGAGTAGAAACAGCGGATCGCCGTTTGCATCGGTGTCCTGGACCAGTTCATCGATCAACGCACCATTGTCGAGAATCTGAGTATTGTCGTTGAACAATAACTCGCGATAACTTTGGTAGTGAGCCGGCTCGTCGGAGGACGGTCCGTCAGCCAGATCTGTCTGCGCCGCCGGAATCATGGCTGCACCCATGTCGTCGACCACGTTGTGGCAGGTGTTACACGTATCGTCACGCAACAGCGTAGTCCCATCGGTGTCGAACATCCGACGATCAACCCCCCACAGGGGATGTATGTGAGTCTCGTAGTTGATCACGATGCGACAGGTGGCATTCCAGTTCGTGACGCAGCCGGGATCGAGAGGCACTGGTGTCGTGAGATCGGCATAGCTGTAGTCGAAGCTCAAATCCTTCGCGCGCACGTTGGGATCGGTCCACACATCTATGTACTCGATGTCCACGTTAGGATCCGGGACACCGTTGATACGGGTATAAACCTCGGCCATCGTCTCACCGGCATTGGCGAACAATGCAGGCTCCGTATTCGGGAACGGCGCGCCGTCTGAGGGTGCGCCCGGGTTCGCGGAAGGGGCTTCGGCATCCAACCGGCCGTGGGGCACTTCACTGGTCGCTGAATGACAGCCGTTGCATTCGGCCTCTTCGCCGGGGCGAACTTGCAACCAGTTGTTATGCCTGCCGGTGACCCTGCGACCATTCACGTCGAGAATCTGGATCCAGAACGCCACGTTGGCCGGAACCTTCATCTTGACCGAACCGTCAGGCTCGATCGGCGCGTACCCGATCACCTCGCGCATGAGTTGCGCCTGGGAGCGACCGAACGCGGTCCCATCCAGATCGACAATATCGTCATCCGGCATCGAGACGGCTTTGACCACGCGTACGAAGCGCAGCGGACGGTCACTATCCGTGGTGAGCCCGGGGTCTCGCAAGGTCACGATGGGTGCAACTTCCACACCATCGAAGTCGTATACGCTCGCGATGTGAAGGACACCCACGGCCTGTGAGACCAGATCGGGATCGAGATCGATTCCAGCGGTTTTATCCAGGATCACCGGCGGGTTGATTCGTGTTTCCATCACCACCACTTCTGAGTGAACTTCACCCTCCGTGGCTGTGACGATGGGTTGCTGGGTGTCCTCATCGGGATCGAACATCCAGATCCCATAAAGCGGGTCGGCTTCGACGAAATTCGGATCCAGCAGATATTCGTCGGTACACGGGGCGATAAACGGATTTGCCGGGTCGGTGATTGCATCGACCAGGCGACATTGGCTCCAGGAAAGAATCAGCCGGTTGGTGCCGTCAAACAGCGGTACAACGCTGGCATAACGGCCCTGTAATGCCGGGGTGTCGTCATCCAGATTGAGATCCCCGGGGATGAGAAACTCCTGAGCGTCCGCGACGAGCCCCATATTGGCGAAAGTGGGTCGATCGTGTTCGACATAGCCATCGGTATCGATGGCAACCGGTATGGCACCCATGCGGGTCTGACTGCCTCTCGGGCGCATCATCACCAGCAACCGTCCATCCGGCAGCTCCTGGGCTTTAGTAAAATCAATGATCACGCCGTTGGGTCCGGTATCGTGGCTGTGCACGCCATATAAAAGCTGCAGGTCCGTGCCGTCGGGATTCGTTCGGTAGAGGCTGATGCGGTCGCGTCCGGAAACATTGTCCCAGCGGCTGTATACGATTCGACCGTCGCTCAGCACCATCGGATCGAGATCGGAGCTCTGGTTGAACGTGATCTGGTGGATATCGCTGCCATCTTCATTCATGACGTGCAGGGTCAGCGCCTCTTCAACACGATCTTCATCGAACGCGGAAAACTGCGGTTTGCCTTCGTCGAGCAATACGGCTTTGGACCGGCGCTGGCGTGTGGAGGAAAACAGGATTCGGCCATCGGGAAGAAAACGCGGGGCGACGTCCTGGCCAACCTCAGCCGTGATATCGGAACCGATCACTCGAGAGAGCAGACTCGTGTTTCGATCGTAAATCCAGATGTTCCATTTGGGCTGCTGGTCGTCGGCGAGATCCGGATCTTCGGGCGCGCGCATGGCAAAAACGAGTTTTTGGCCATCGTAGGACGCGCTCAGATCCTTGACGTCATACCGCGGCGGATCGCCTGCCAGGTCATCGGGAAATACGCCATCGGTCAGGGATTTTTCAGCAGCGCTCGGGGAAGCACGATCGCGTAGGAAAAGCTCAGCGCCCGGACGAAACTGCACTGCACGGCGGACCTCCGAGGTAAGCAGGTTGCCATCGACGTCAAACAGCACCGGTCGCACGATGTACGCGATCGGAAAGTCGAGGGTCACGGGATCAGGATCCTGGCCACCGCCGAGCGCATCGTTGGAACTGGTTCCAGTTCCACCACCGCAGCCGACAACGACCAGGCTCAACCCTGCGACAAACGCCACGGTGATCGCGAGCCTCTGAGTGAAATAGCGTTGGCAGGTCACGAAAGCTTTTGCCTCTACGTCGACAAGACAGGTAGCGGTTATTCTTCCATAAGCCCAATCGCTCAAACGTGACTCGGATCACAGCCGAGGATCGGGGTGAGCTCGAGCGTGGAACGCGCCTGAGTATCGCAGTGGCTAGGCACCTACCGTTCATCGGGAAAAACACCCCGAATCCGCGGTTGTGATGAGTGTCACAGCTTGGCAATTCGCTTTATTGGACCCTAAAGAAGCGACTTTCCCACCAACGGACCGGTGGCTGGATAGGTGCGTTCAAACAATACACGACGTAACGCTTTGGACGTGTTGAGGAGCTTGTTGATGAAATTCAAGGTGCGCGGCTCCCTCCGGACCTGGCGGTTTGGGGCGTTCTTTCTTCTGGCGTTATCCATGACACCTTCCACCTGGGCTGATGCCAGAGACCAGGCGAAGCGAATTCATGATCGAATCGCCGGCGTTCCTCCGACTGAAACAACCCTTCAGGCCATGGCAAGCGCAATCATCAGCAACGACGCGATCGGGGCAGCCCTGATGGCGACCGATTCCGCTAGCTTCTACAACGTGACGCTCAAGAACCTGGCCGCACCCTGGACCAATCGCGACGCCAACGTATTCGTTCCGTTGGATGACTATCAGGCAACGATAATAGGCCTGGTGCGCGACGATGGAGATTTTCGTGAGATCTTGAGTGGTGACATCCTCTATATAGGTTCGGGAGCTGGCATTCCCGCCTATTCGAATAACAGCAACGCCCACTACCAAGCGTTGGAAAATACCGGCACTGACCTCAGAGCCAACCTGCAGGCCACCACCCAGTCATCTTTGACGGGCGTTCCAAGTAGCGCCACGGCGGGTGTCATGACCACGCGAGCCGCCGCAAAAGCGTTCTTCATCGACGGCACTAACCGGGCCATGTTCCGTTTTACGCTCCGCAATCATCTTTGCAACGACATGGAACAGGTACTGGATACGACTCGTGCCCCAGATCGAATTCGTCAGGACGTGTCGCGCAGCCCGGGAGGCGACAGCCGGATATTCCTGAACAATTGTATTGGCTGCCATTCCGGCATGGACCCGATGGCTCAGTCATTTGCTTATTACGACTATGTCTACGATGACGTAAACGACCCCACAGGGGAGAACGGAGCCATCAGTTACAACACTACCGGCACGACCGACCCGGTCACCGGCACTCGAGTGGTATCGAAATATTTCAACAACAACAATAATTTCGAGCATGGGTTCATCACGACGAACGACGCCTGGGAAAACCATTGGCGTGCAGGTCAGAACTCGCTGCTAGGGTGGGACACGAGTCTGCCTGGCAGCGGCAGCGGCGCTAAAGGAATGGGGCAGGAACTGGCCAACTCCGATGCATTTTCCCGATGCCAGGTAAAGAAGGTGTTTACCAACGTCTGCCTGCGACCCCCTCAAGACAGCCTGGATCGATCGCAGATCGACTCGATGGTCGCTTCATTCGAATCGAGCGGCTACAACTTGAAACAGGTCTTCGCCGAATCAGCCGTTTACTGCATGGGTGATTAGAGGGAATCATGAAATCAACACGTCATTCCCAGCTAATTCCTCTCGCCTTTGTTACCGCTCTGGTTGTACTCCAGGGATGTGGCACGGGGAGTGGCGCGCCGACTTCAGCCAACCCTGTAACGACCACACCCGACGTGAGCAACTACACAGGCCCCGCACCGGCCACGGCCGACGTGCAAACCTTCAAGCTCACCGTATGGGACAACCTGGTTCCCAACAACCGTTGCGGAACTTGTCACAACAACGATCAGACACCACGATTCGTGCGCTCGGACGACGTCAACCTTGCCTACGATGCGGCCAACACCGTCGTAGATCTAACCGACCCCCCCGCGTCGATCATGGTGAACACGGTAAGAGGCGGGCACAACTGCTGGATTACTAGCAACGACGCCTGCGGCGACATCATTGAGCAGTACATCGAAAACTGGGCGGGTGCTACTTTCGGCGGGGTGGGAAAAACCGTGCAACTCATCGCACCTCCATTGCAACCCCCCGGTTCGAGCAGGAACTTTCCTGCAGCCAGCACACTTTTTGCAACGACCGTGTATCCCCTTCTCACAGCCTATTGTGCCGGGTGTCATACCGAAACCTCAGCAGTGGCGCAATCCCCCTACTTTGCCGGCGCCGATGT
>JACZXA010000206.1 GCA_022571865.1 Pseudomonadota bacterium | reverse complement strand
AGGGTCCAAGGTCTTCCGGCTGGATTACACCCCGCACCGGGGTGGATGGCACGACCATCGCCGAGTTGTCCCGCCCAGTTGCCGAACTGATGGCCGCCGTAACAGGTCGCATGGGGATCCATGCCAGTCAGTATCTCGTTGCCGGTAAAGACATCGGCAAAGGCCTGTGTCTCGCAAACCTCCGGCGATAACCCGACGAGATCGGCAACTTCCCGGGAATAGCCGATCAGCGAGGGCGCAAGGACCTTCGTCGGTAGCACCCGGGAGTAGACGGCACCGCGGACTTGTCGTCGCTCGCTACCGGTTTCCGAATCGGCCGGAAGTGTTGCGGTATAGCGATTGTCGAACTTGAGCGCCGCGAGGCCTGAAGATGCGGGTGCGTTCATTGCGGTGATCCAGCCTGATAGCTTTCAATAGGAAACCAGACAAGGCCAGATATCAATACCCGGTGAGCGGCTATTGTTGTTTTTCGGGCGATCGGTTGGCGGCCCCGAACCGTCGTGTCTCTGCTTTGTCGGCTATTTTCCAAGGCTCTGCAGGTAAAAGTGGACGCGAACGCCCTCTTCCTTGTCGTCACGCTGGAACAGCGGAAAGCCAACGGCAATCCGCCCTTGCGCGACATTGCCAAGGTTCATCCTGAAGCCAAACCCCAGGCTGGTAAGATAATCGTCGCTATCGCCACTTGCGCCATCCCCCTTGAACGGGAAAGTCCCGCCATGGTCAATAAAGACGAAGGCTCGCCATTTATCTGTAAATGGGTTACGTCCAGGAGTTGATGCGCCCGAGGTTAACGGCACGTCGTATTCAGCATTGAACGAGTAGCCGCTATCGCCTTGCAGAAGACCCTCGGTGTAACCGCGTACCGTATAGAGCCCGCCAATCTGAAATGTTGGATGAACAGTCGCAAAGCGGCTACTCTCCAACAGATTTTGACGATGTGACCTTGCCGCGGCCGGTTGGCTTGTTCATGAATAATCCAGGCCGGTGGGTAAGTCGGGTATCTGGTTCGCCCACGCTACCCCCTGGAACGGTTCCGGAGTCAACTGCTTGGGCTGCTGTTTGGGGATAAGTTTGCACCCTTTCGCCTGTACCGGCTTTGCATCGCCAACGACGCTACACCGAGCGCATTGGCCCATTAACACAACGTGTTGGCGACGACTGTAGGGTAGGTTTGTTCCGTTAGCGCGAGCCAGGCAAGATCGAGCAATCAACAAAGGTGGAAGCTTTGATGGCTTGTGTCATCCGGCTGGTTAACCCCGCCACGCGAACCCTTTGCCGGTCGTGCGATACATGCGCCTGAACGTGTTCTCCATCGCCAACTGCTGTTCCACCATTTTGCCACCCAGCGCCAGATGGTTCGGATCGTCCCGATGTTTTTCGACCGCGGCCATATCGGTGCAACCCATGACGAATATCAGATCGCCTTGTTTGATGTCGAGTTCGCGGTCTGCATCCGTTCTGGCGAGCCCGCCGCTGTATATCACCGTGTCCGGTTCGTTTTCCCAACAGTAAGCGGCATGCTCAGACGATAGTTGCACAAAGGCCTCACCCATTTCAGCGTCGGCAAACCTGAGGCCCAAGATGACCAGAATCATTCCCTCGGCATTTCCATCGTGGCTTTCGGGACGCCCCCACCAGCCGAAATCATTGAGGTCGGTAAATCGTGTACTCATGATCCGGCGTTTGGTCATTCGACGCTCGCCCATCGTATCGATTAACGCGGTATGTGCAGGACGGTCGGCGTGCAGGCCAAGGCTGCGATCACCCTGGGCGTAGCGTTCGAATACGAGCACGTTCAGCGCGTTCTCCAGATTGATGGCTGAGGCGTAGGCGGTAGTTTCGGGTTCGCCCTGCCGCGCATCCTCCGCGCGTTTGTCCCACTCGGCGAGCCATTCATCCATGGTCGAGTTCTCCTGGCGGATCTGATATTCGACAATGGCTGTCATGGGTTGATCTGCGGACATCGTGGTTCTCTGCTCGGTGGGCTCGAGATGATGATACGCGACCTGGTGATGACAAGTTAACGGTCTATCGAAGCGATCGCCGGTTTAGCGATGCGAATCGTTTGCCGACGTAGCATCACTCGGGCGTAGTTCGAATCGCTAACCTGGAGCCGGCAGTTCTCGAGGGTGCGGAAATCGTCGCGGACTCCTACCACCCGTATCCGGGCGTGGAGAGTCCGCGATTCACGCTGCGGTTTCCTGGCTCGTGGTGAACAGTCCCACCTTCCCGAACCGTTCTACCGAAGTGAATATTTCGGGCGATGCGGTCGCATAACCGCTCTAAGTGAGCCTCGCGCCATCGGTCTGGCGAGGTTCGACGCTTTAGCCATATCCACCGGCGCTGATCCTCGAAAACCACGCGGCGAACAGCGGGTAATGCTTCAGAAAACGAGGAATTAGCGATAACGTATCCGCTCAACGATTCTTGATGAGGGTAAAACATGATTACCGGTCGATGTGAGTGCAACAAGGTGCGTTATGAAGTCGCGGGGGAACTCAAAGATTACTGCCACTGCCATTGTTCGATATGCAGACGGCTGCACGGGGCCGCATTCGCCTCCTGGGGCGGTGTCGCCCGCAACGAACTCTCCTACCTTGCCGGCGAAGAGAATCTGAAGCGTTATGCCTTCTCGGAAAACGCCGACAGCCTGTTTTGTGACAGTTGCGGGTCGAGGATTCTGGTTGATTTCAAACCGGAAGCCGACATGCTCTACCTTGCCCTGGGTACGGTAGATGGAGAGGTCACCTGTCCCCCTGGCTTTCACCAGTTTGTCGGCTCGAAAGCCCCTTGGTTCGAGATAACCGATGACCTGCCGCAGCACGACGGCTGGCCCAACGACTGACTAACCTGTCAGACACGCACGGTCAGCTCAAAACCACCCGCGAACGGGAGCGTGATCGTGCGAAACCGGTTGGCCGGGTGGTTGACGAATTCGAAATAGTCGCGATATTCAATCGCGTCCACCGTGGTGTTGTCACACACCACGATTGCGCCCGTTCTGAGGCTGGGAGAGACCCGCTCGAGCGCGGGAAGGGCTACATCCCAGATGTCGATCAACATGAAGTCCACCGGGCCGCCAACATCCTGCAGCGTTTCGCGAAGATCGCCTTCGCGAAGATCGATGAACTCACTCAAACCCGCATCCGCAAAATTCTGCCGGGCGATTGCAGCCTTTTTCGGTTCGTATTCCGTACCGATCACCACGCCGTTTTCAACCTGGTTGTCGCGCACGGCGGCCGCCAGATACAGGGTAGAAACGCCGTGCGAGGTACCCGCTTCGACCACGCGCACGGCACTTAGAGAACGGCAGAGCAGGTAGCAGAATTCTGCCTTGTCTCGGTCGAGGGCAACCATTTTGTCGACGAGGAATCGATGCATATCCTCGTCACAGAAGTTGTCCGGGTCGAGCGACCCTTCTCGTTCCCGGCGCGCGAAGTAAGCGTCCGTCTCCTCGATTTCTGCATCGCTCTCAATAGGTAGATGATCGAGCAGTGCCTCGAGTTCCGGGTCGTTGAGCAGGGATGCCATGACGAGATTGTCCTGTGCTAACGCTCGATGGAAATATCTCAAAGGAGACAACTGCCACAGTAGAGCTAGGACAATTAGGAAAATTGCACCCATGCTTATTTCAGTTGACCTGTACAACGCCAAGCCCGCCCACCTGCAGATAACCGATGTGGTGAGACAAGCCATTGCCACCGGTTCGCTCAGATCGGGCGATCGCCTTCCCCCGATCCGGGAAGCCGCCATTCAAACCCGGGCGAACCGCAATACGGTAAGCCGCGCGTACCTCGAACTCGAACATCAAGGGCTGGTTCAAGCCCGACAGGGTTCGGGCGTGTTCGTCACCGACTGTGGCGCGGAGCAGGAAAGGCTTGCGCGGCGAAAGTGTGTACTACAGAAGATTGGCGAACTGCTGACCGAATCTCGCTTATCTCGACTCTCGACTGAACAACTGCTGAGCCTGGTTAAAACCGAAGCAGGAAAAACAGAATCAACGACAACAGGAACACGAAAATGACGGGTCGGGCAATACAAAAATCCCCGCATAACCGAATCGATCATCGAGCAACAAGGCGAGCGGAACATAGACCAGAAACATACGGGTAAACGAGAGCACGGTGGATGGAATGGGCTTGCCGAGCGCGTTGAACGAAGCGGAACTCATCATGAGCATCCCCCACAACCCGTAACTCCACGGCACCACGGCAAGATAGAACGCGGCCGTTGCGATCACGGCCGTGTTGTCGTCCACCCACGAGGCAATGACCTCGCCAAAGGCGATCGTGATGAATGCGGCGAACAGGCCCCACAACAGACAGAATCGATAGGCCACCAGCAAACCTTCCTTCACCCGTTCGGGACGACGCGCCCCCCAGTTCTGCCCGACAAAGGGACCAATGCTGCCCGAAAGCGCAAACAGCAGCATCACGGCCACCGCCTCAATGCGCACGGCAACGCCGAACCCGGCAACCACCACCTCGCCATGGCTTGCCAGCATGCGGGTGATGATTGCCGCCGTCACCGGGCCGATAAGCTGGGTTGCCATGGCGGGAAAAGCGATATGCGGGATGCGTTTGCTTGAAGCGACGAACGCCGGGCCAGGTGACGGGTGTTGATCAGATCACCGTTCAACAAGTAATAGAACCGGACCGCCGTCGTGCCGATGCGGCCGATCACCATCGCCGCGGCGGCCCCGGCGAGTTCCATGCGCGGCGCACCGAACCATCCGAATATCAAACAGGATCCAACATCAGGTTGAACACCGCCCCCAACGTCATCTCCACACCCGGAACGGTCGCGTTGCCATTGGCGCGCATGATGCTGCCGGCCACCATCGTGGTCGTGAAAAGCACGACGCTCGGATAGTAGATATCCAGGTAGCTGTGGAGCATCGGCAGCATCTCGGGCTTTGCCCCGAGGGCCGTGAAAGCAGGATCGATAGTCGCCCAGCCGAATAGCGACAGCACCGTCATGGCGGCAAACACCCATATCAGGCTGTGAGTGCCCAGCTGCTTCACTTCTTCTTGCCTGCCGCCGCCGACGCTGCGAGCGATCACCGACGAGGTGCCGATGCCGATACCGAGCGCGACGCTCGACAGAATCATGACCAACGGAAACGTGAACGTAACCGCCGCGACCTCCTGAGTGCCCGGTTGACCGATGAGGCCGATCTCCAGCATCGAAACCAGAATGTTGCTGGAAACCCCCATCATCATGGGTGCCGTCGGCTTAAACGGGGACAGGGCAACCGGGCCTTGGGTCAGATCTTGCCGGGACATCCATGACTGCTGTGAGATGGCGGCGCGGCAGCGTACGGGTTCGCCGTGATAGCCAAGCGCCAACTTGCGGCGCTGGTTTGGTTTCTACATTATCGCACCGACTCGAGGCGAGGAGCCTGCGCGGTAGAAAAGATTCCTACGACGAAAGCACCACGGCGGTCCATATTTGCGCTCTTTTTCGTTACTTAGCGCCACTCATGCGCCTCAAAAGAGCAAAAAACTGTCCTCGCCGTGGTACTTTCTCGTGACGGAATTTTCTACGGCGCAGACTCCTGGCGTGAAACGAACGAAAAAAATGACCGCGTCGAATCTACAGCTCAATGGCAGCAACGATGCCCGGTTCGAACCGGTGCGTTCAGCATTCCTTGACGGTTTTGAACAGGGCCGTGACGTCGGGGCCGCCGTTGCGGTAACGCTCGATGGCGAGGTGGTCGTCGATTTGTGGGCGGGCCACCGCGACCGAAAACGCACCTTGCCCTGGGAACAAGACACCCTGTGTTGCATGTTTTCGGTCACCAAGGCGATGACGGCCATCTGCGTTCTGCAAGCCGTAGCCGAAGGCCACATAGATCTCGACACGCCCGTGGCCAAATACTGGCCTGAATTCACCGTCAACGAGAAGCAATCCATCACCCCCAGACAACTGCTCAGCCACCAGGCCGGTTTGATTGGATTTCACCAACCGGTATCCAAAGACATCTATTACGACTGGGCATCGGTTACCGCCGCGCTTGCGGCAGAGCGACCCTGGTGGGTACCCGGCGAACAACACGGCTACCATGCCAGAACGTACGGATTTTTGTTAGGTGAGTTGTTGCGACGGACAACGGGCGCGAAAGTTGGCCGGTGGTTTGATGAGCACATAGCCAGCCCGCTGGAAATAGACTTCAAGGTCGGCTTGACCGATCACGACATAGGGCGTTGTGCCGACATGCTGCCTGCCCGCGTTCGCGCAGGCGAGCAGAAAAACTGGCCTGAAGCCATGCAGGTGATGATGAAGTCGTTCGGCGACACCACCACCCCCACGGGGGCGGCATTCCAGAACCCCTCGCTTGGGCCCGGTTACATGAACTCCAGCCGGTTTCGTAAAGCACAATTGCCCGCGGTAAACGGCCACGGCACGGCACGTGGCGTCGCCTCGTTCTACGACAAACTTTCGTCGTTGTTGCCTGCCGGGTTATTGACCGAAGCGACCACCACCCATTCGCTGGGGCCCGATACGGTACTCATCTCCCTCACCCATTTCGGCTTGGGGTTGATGCTGCATCACCCGGAGTCACCCATCGGAATTCGAGCCGGGAGCTTCGGTCATGCCGGCGCCGGAGGCTCCATGGCATTCTACGACCCCGAAATTCGGCTGGGGTTTTGTTTCGTCATGAACCAGATGCAGGAAGGGGTGGTGACGGGCGGTGAATCCGCGACGCGAATCGCCGAATCTGTTTATGAATGTCTCTGAGGAAACTCGATGTCTCAAGTAATCGACTGCGATTCCCACGTGTTGGAACCCCCCAATCTCTGGAAGGAGTACCTGGAACCGAAATATCGAGATCGCGCGATCAGAATCGAGGTCAACGATGGCGTTGAGCAACTCATCATTGGCGAGAAGGTGGTCTTACAAGGTGTGCTTGCCGGTCTCGGCGGAGCGGAGATGAACAAAAAGGAGCTGTTCAGCGGAAAGCTCTCGTATCTCGATGGCTGCCCGCCCGCAAGTTACGACCCCCATGCGCGCGCAAAACAAATGGACGAGTGGGGCATCGATAAAACCGTCATTTTCCCCACCATCGGCATCCTGCCGTTTCCAACGGACGATCAAGACCTCGCAAGCGCTTACTGTCGCGCCTACAACAACTGGATCATCGAGTTCTCGCAAGCGATTCCCGGAAGAATCCTTCCGGTCGCCATGGTCAACTGGCATGATGTCGACGAAGCAACCAGAGAACTGGCACGCTGCGTGAAAGCCGGATTCAAAGCGTTGTTCGTGCCGCCCGAAACGATTGGCGGCAAACGCCCCGGTAACGTTCATTTCGATTCAATATGGTCCATCTGCCAGGAAGCAAACATACCCGGCTGCTTCCACGTCATCGTTCGTTTCGAAGGCGCCGCCATTCCTTTTCACCACTGGCACGTCACCTCGCCGGGGATGATATTCAGCTTTGGGCTCGGTGGTACCGGGCAGTTGATGCCCGCGATGACGAGCGTAATCACCGATCTGCTGTTCGAACGTTTTCCTAGATTGAAGATCGTCAGCGTGGAAGCGGGGTGCGGTTATGCGCCCTACCTCATGGATCGGCTGGATTCGAAATACGAAGTCTTTAAAGATCTCTTCTCTATGCCGAAGAAACCAAGCGAATACATCCGCAGCAACTGTTATTTCGTCGCAGAGCAAGGAGAACGAACGATTAAGGATGTCATGAGGTTGGTAGGAGAGGATCGGGTTGTTTGGGGGAGTGACTACCCGCATGTGGATTCGCTTCCGATTACCGACTTTCTTGATGCAAGTGACAGTCAGCTTTGGAGCAACGCTCAGCGACTATTTTCTTGTTGAGACGTGACTTTTGGGAAGGCTAAGCTGAAGGGGTACTGACAAGTTACTAAGGAGAACAAAACCTACCAGACATTATCCGGCCGCGTATCGGACATGAGGTTCGTGGAAGAAGCCTCGAACGATGGCGGGCAACTTTTGCAGTGAATGCAAATGACTGAGCACCAGGCGTTTGAGATGATCGGGTCCGGTGATCGT
>JACZXA010000205.1 GCA_022571865.1 Pseudomonadota bacterium | reverse complement strand
GTCCAGTAGGGCTTTCTCAACTCGGTTTTCAGAATTTTACCTGACGGGTTGCGGGGGATCGTATCCATCCAGTCGATCGACGCCGGACATTTGAACCCTGCGAGGCTTTCGCGACAGAATTCGATGACGCTCTGCTCGGTGAGATCTTGCGTCGAGCGAGTGATGATGGCTTTGACGGTTTCGCCCCACCGCTCGGATGGCACTCCGATGACGGCTGCATCCACAATAGACGGGTGTTTCATGAGCACGTTTTCGATCTCGGCTGGATAGATGTTTTCGCCACCGGAAATGATCATGTCTTTCACGCGATCGTGAATGTAGAGATATCCTTCCTTCAGGTACCCCGCATCTCCCGAACGCAACCAGCCGTCGGATCGTTTGGTCTCGGCCGTTGCCTCGGGATTTTTCCAGTACCCTTTCATATTCTGGGGGCTCTTGATCCAGATCTCACCCACGGTGCCGTCTGCAACTTCCTCGAGTGTTTCCGTATCGACGATCTTAAGCTCCGTGCCGGGCACGGCTTTACCGCACGATCGCAACAGGTGTGCACGGGGACCACCGGGATCGTGATCCTCGGGCGCGAGGAGCACCACGCCGCCTGTGGTTTCGGTTAACCCGTAAGCTTGGGAGAAATTACACTTGAACAGGTCCATCGCTTCGATAAGCACGGCTTCGGTAATCGGCGAAGCACCGTAGACCACCAGTTCCAGGCTGGAATAATCTCCGTCCTCGGCGCCGGGTTGAGCCAGGAAAAACTGTAGAACGGCGGGGACGAAGACGGTGTGGGTTACCCGATGGACACCGATTACCCGCTTGATCTCGGCCATATCCACATCCCGCAGCAGAATAGTTTCGGCGCCGTAATATTGGCCCAGGACACCCCAGCCGCTTCCGGACACGTGAAACAAAGGCATACAGACCAGATTTACCGAGCTGTCTTTGATGTTCAGAGCCGCAAATCCGTCAGCGAGCAAGCCGATGAAGTTATTGTGGGTGAGCTCCACTCCCTTCGGCAGTCCGGTGGTTCCCGAAGTATAAAGTTGGTAACAGGTCTCTTCCGCATCGACTGGCACTTCGGGGTCGATCGGCTCGAAGTCGGCAAGCCATTGATCATAGGTCGGGAAGCCGGTTTCGAGCGGATCTCCCAACACGACGATTGTTTTGACATGAGTGAGGTTCATTTGCGCCAGACACTCGAGAAACTCTTCGCCTATCAGCAGGATCTTGGCTTCGCTGTCGTTGAGGATGTACTCCATCTCTCGCGGTGCTAACCGCCAGTTTACGGCAACAGACACGGCGTTCAGCTTTGCGCCCCCATAAAGGTAGGTGAAATATTCCGGAGAGTTCTTATCCAGGTAGGCAATGCGATCCTGGGCATCCACACCGGCCGCACGCAGCGCCTGTGCGATTCGATTCGACTCCTGATCGAGTTCGGTGAAGGTCCAACGGCGGTTGTCGGCCGTGTAGATCATCGCCGTTTGATCGGGTCGCTCAACCGCGTGAAGCCGCACGATGTCGGCCAGGGTTTCGATTGCCATGATTTCGGTCGTCCTCGCTTCCAGGTGCGCTGATATTAACGCGGACCCTGATTGAGTTCGCGCAACCTGCGTGGATGATTCTACGCTGGACCGTGCTCACGATGGTTTTGGTTCGGGATGGCTTGCTTGAATGCAACGATGAGCTAAGAATCTTGTCAGACAGTCGGATAATCGCGTAACTGTTTGATTATCCTGCTATATATCCACGAGTGTGAACCAGTCTTGAAAATCCATAATTTTCCATATTTGCCTCCATTTTTCCTTCATCTTTATTAAAAACACCTGTATAGTTGTCCGTCCAACCTACTGAATTAAAACGAAACAACCCCAGATGCTGCGACAAAGAACTATCAAGCGATCGGTACACGCCATAGGGATTGGTGTACATTCTGGGAAAAAGGTCCGTATGGCATTACGCCCTGCCGGGGAGAATACCGGGATCCTTTTCGTCCGCACAGACGTTAATTCGGCTACGGTTCGAGCTCGCGCTCAGAACGTTTCCGACACCACCTTGAGCACGAGCATCGCGGAAAATGGCGTGCAGGTGGCAACCGTCGAACATTTGCTGTCGGCACTCTGGGGGGTCGGCATTGACAACGTGGTTGTGGAACTCAACAGCGAAGAAGTGCCGATCATGGATGGCAGCGCCGCGCCGTTCATCTACCTGATCAACTCCGTTGGCATTGTCGAGCAGAATGCGGCCAAAGAGTTCATTCGTATCAAACGTGAAATCCGGGTCGTTCAGGGTGACGCGGTCGCATCGCTGAAGCCATACGATGGCTTCAAAGCGGATTACACTTTCGTCGCCGACCATCCTGTTTACAATCGCTATCCGAAGCGGGCTACATTGGACTTCAGCAAAGTTTCCTACGTTGAAGAAGTCAGCCGCGCGCGATCGTTCGGTTTGGCTAAAGAACTGGAGCAGGCACAGTCGATCAACAAGTGTATGGGTTCTAGTCTCGAAAACGCCGTGGGGATTGATGACTATTCAATTCTCAACGAAGAGGGTCTGCGTTACGAAGACGAGTTCGTCAAGCACAAGCTGTTGGATGTCATTGGCGATTTGTATCTTTTAGGACGTCCGGTCCTCGGCCGTTTTCACGGCTACATGTCTGGTCATGCATTGAATAATAAGCTCGCGCAAGCATTATTGCGTTGCGAAGATGCCTGGGAAGTTACTACCTTCGGCGTCCAGCACCTCGAAGGTCGCGAGCCAATAATGCAACCGGTGGCGGGTTAGTAGGTTTACCCGGCGGTTGCGTCCCGGCTTGTCTGGGACTTTCATGAACGGGCGCTGGTGAGTATTAGTAGCCGCGTCCGCTTCCTTGTTCTTCAAACATCGTGATGAGAAATCCGCGTATCGCGGATGTTGCTGCAGATTTCTGCATCAGTTTTTGTTGTTCCAGCATACCAGCCATGTCTTCGAGCGTTCGCTTTCCATCGATCAGTGACATGATGTATGCGTGAATACGAGTGATTGTCGCCTGGGACTGAAACGATTGCGTGAGCGGCACCGGCCGTTTGCCGTTGACGATCCAGTCCGGTAGGGCTTGATGCCGCTCGGGTTGTGACGCATCGGTTTGTTTGACCGCTCTGATGGTGACCACATCTTCCAGGCGGCCATGGCGACTGTCAGGGCAGTTCATATAGGGAACGGTTGCCTCAACCGCTTCGATGTCCGTGAACCCACAATGGGTACTCAGGGAGATGAATTCGGGCAGGCTGAGACGGTTGGCCGGGTTTGTTTGATCGAAAGCCAGCGATCCGTAGTTGATCCAGACCCCACCGTGGCCCAGCAAGCGATTGATTCGCGGAATCATCTTCGCCGGTGCTTCCTCCACGATGTCGATGAACCATGGTGTGATTACCGCATCAAACTGCCCTGGTTTGAAGGGCGCGCGGAGCGCATCGCCAAGTACATAGTGGAAGCCTTCACGCACCGGGTTCGGTGCTGACAGGATGCGCTGTATTGCAACGTCTTCGGATCGTTTCGGCGCCAGTGGAAACTCCCACAGGGTGACTGGATTGCCATTGATGATGTGTGTTGCGGCATAAACGAGCAGCGGATTGAAATCGAGGGCGACGGTAATTGCGCTTTCCAACGATTGATGAAGATCGTAAGCGAGCCGCGCGGCGCCGGCACCGAGAACGAGGATCTTATCAGGCTCGATTCCTTGCAGGGCAGTCGTTATCGCGGCAAATCCGGATTGATTTTCCTCCTCACCCCAACACCAGTCCCGATGCAGGTTGGCGGCGTAGGTGAATAGCCCCTGCTGTGTGGGGGGCCGCGTTTTCAGCGCGAGGTGGGTTTCCAGATCGGCTTGTGCATGCAGCCCGAGCGGTTCGAGTAACCTGGTGAGGCATTTTTTCTGTTCAATGTATCCATGTTGCAGCAGTTCGAGTCGAACTAATGTTTGCGGGTCTGAATTCTTCCTGATCGCAGCCGTGACACGCTTCTTGTCCTGGTTGAGATTCGCGAGCGCGAGTTGCCAGCGATTGTGCCACTCGGTCATGGCCGCGTCCGGTTCGGCGAACAACCAGGGCACACCGTCGCGCACCGGGAAATCGACCCGGCACGCGATGCAGGACAAGTCTGTAAGCGGCTTATCACAGCGCGGGCAGGCGAGGAGTGAGGTGAAATCGATCATTGACGCGGCATGTTAGAGGTGCCGCGCATCATCGTAAACCGATCTGGGTGCCGTGCATAATCGTTGACGTTTCGTAGACGAAACCTCAACGATTATGCACGGCACCTATCGAAAATCTACACCGGGTTGGTGATCGTGCCGGCCACGATTGGCTCAAAGGCCGTGAGACTGTCCTGCAGGGTAGAGTTACCCAGCCCATGATTGGGAAACAGCGTGCCGAAGTTTGCCTGCTCGCCGTGTAGTGCCATGTAGTTGAGGATGATGGTCTCAGCCAGCAGGTTGACGTTGTTGGCCGCCGGAGTGCTTGCCGTTTCCACTGATCCATCCATGCGCATGTAGCCGATCTGCTGATGGATGGCACGCAGTTCGGGCGTTGCGCCGATAAGGGTTGCCTGCCGTGCCGGGTTGTATACGAGAAAGAAAGGCGCGGCTGTTGAACTGTTGTCGCTGGTCCACTCACCCTTGCCACGCCCATCGACACTGTTGTCGATAACCCCGTTCGAGGACAGCGAGCCATCGGACATCACGTACAACATCAGCGGTGTGCCACTGATGGCTGCGTACTCGAGGCAGGCTCCCATGCACTGTCCGGCACGGAAGTCTTTCACCTCACCTTCGGCTCTAGCGCCGCCGTGGTAGTCGTAGCCGCCCATCTCGATGGTTCCGGCACCAGCAAAACCGTTGATCACCATTTTCATTACGGAAGCGGTTTTCTGAAATTCTCTCGCGGTATTGTCTCCGGCATTGAACTCGGCACTGCTGAAGATACCTCCGGGACCGACGATCAAGGGATCGCCCGCGGGATCCAGCGTGGTGGGATCACCAAAACGATCCGCGAGGTCGGCGCTCTTCAGGTATCCACAACGAACCAGATCTTTGAGCACATCGTCGGCCGTGATGCTTTGTCCGTTATCGACGTCGGTCATCTTCTGGTCGCTGATTCGATAAATCGACTCCATCACCGCGACGGCATCCGCCTGGCTGAACACGCTGACGAGATCGCCCACGTCGACGAGGCCGGTTACGTCGCTCGGTCGGTCCACCTTGGTCGGCCGAATCGACAGGTCGATCATCATGGCCGGCGACATGGAGTTGCCACCGGAATCCGAATTCTCGGAACCGATGAGGGTAAGGAGTGATCCGTCGGACCCGGCACGGGCAAGACCGTACATGGGATTGTGCGGGTTGTTGCTCGTGTCGTTGTCGGAACGTGCGGGAATCACGGCGCCATTGACGTTTGCAGCCGTCGAGGGCGAAATGCGCGACATCATGCCGCGCAAAAAGGCGCTGTCGGAATGAAAGGCAAGCCCTAGTTGCTGATCGATGAAGTCGTTTGTCGTCGTCTGGGGATTGACGATGGGCGGAATCATGTCACCGGGCAGCCCCTGGCGCTCGTACCCTGGCGTCGATAGGAAATCCAGTTGCCCGCCCTGCTGGCCGACGAGTACGTTGGATCCCGCCTGATTGGAGCCACCCGCCAGGTCGAAGGCGATGAAAGGAATCTTGCCGGCACCTTGCGTCGCAATACCGCACTGGGTAATAAGCGGTATCAGATCGCTGGACAGGGTTGCATGGCTGCGGCCTGACAGTGTCAGGGAGGAAGTCCCCACCAGGGTTGCCCCACCCATGATGAAACCCTGAGCCAGGAATTCACGGCGGGTACGGGGTCGCGGGTGATCCGCGTGTCGAAGCGGATCGTCGTATTTTCGTTGTTTCGATTTCGGCATGACCAAACCTCGCCTTACTTACCGGTTCTCATTGCACCAGCATGGCCGCGCTTCCCAGCACGGAGGCGCATGCCCCTTTCATGATTCGCTCGACACGATCACTTTCACAGCTACCACCACAGTTCATCAATCGGGTGATGAGTGCGTTTACTTCACCTTCCAGTGCGATGATGTTTGGTTGCGTGTTGATGTTGATGCCGACCATGTTGGTTACCAGCGGATCGAGTACTTCGGCTCTCACATCGAACGCGGTACTCAACCCTTCGTTCCAGTCGAAGTTCGGCCAGTAGGCGGTACGCCTGGTGTTGTCGTTCACCAGCGTGTTGCAGTATTCGATTGCAAGCTGGGTGATACCCATCTGTTGAGAGGAGATGAAACCGATCAGCTTGGTTTGCACGGGCATCGCCTGGTGAACGCGGTTGTACGTGTCCTGGATGTCTGGGTTGCTGACTGGAATTCCAGTCATCATCGACATCGTGTAGTTGATTTCCGCGAAGTTCCGTATGCCAATGTTGGGATCCCGGGGCACGTCGACTGGCGGGGGAGGAGGTGTAGGCGAAGCTTCCACCACGACGTTCATCGATGTTCCCAACACCTCGAAGGTTAGGAAGAACTCATCGAGTGCCGGACCTTTTTCCAGCGGGATGACCGTGCCGAGCCTCGATAGGGACTGGCGTCCAGCGGCGGCGTAATCGATGTCGTTGATGGTTACGTCTACGTTCTGGAACGCCTGGCCAACAGGAACTTCCCGGCCATTGGCGCCGATTCGTATCCCGCTGATCGGAATGTTGCCCAGCGTGATAGCGGGGTTGTCGAGTACGACGAAGAATGGTTCATCGAACAGGTACGAGTATGAATCGAACTGGCTCACTTCAAAAACGACATACGCGTCTTGTATGCCAACATGGTCGGTGACGTTGAACAGCAGGAAGTATTTCTCACCAACACCTACATCGAAGTTCTGAGTGATCTGTTCGTTGCTAAGCACTCGGTTGTGTATGGCAAGTAAGCGTACCGTGCCTTCCCAGCGGTTGTTGTTGTCAACCTCACTGGCGAGCGCCAGGGCATAGGTGTCGTCCCACTCGTTCAGCAAGCCCCCGGGAACGGTATCGAGGTCGTCCGTGAACACGCCATTGACATAAAGGCGTCTGCCGTTTGCCGGATCAAAGGTCATCACGACATGTTGCAACGTCGCCTGCAGGTCTTCGTCCACATCTGCCGTGGACAACTGCGGTTCTCCATTTTGATCCGACTGATCGCTGCGGTTGAAGCTGTCGTAGTTGTACAGGGTCTGGCCCAACATGAAGTTACGTGACATGGACCCACCGGAATAAGTCACGATACGTGCCGGTCCGTCCTGGGTGACATTGGCGGGCGCAACCCAGGCTTCGATGGAATACTCGCCGGTTGAGGTGATGAGATCGTGAAGCTTCGCGCTTGCCGTGGTTGACCCCTGCGCCTTGCCATCGATGAATTGCACCCCCCAACCGCCAACCCAGTTATAGGTACCTGACAGGGTGAGGTTTATTGAGGGTTCCACACCGCTGGTGTCGAAAGCAGTATTACCGGAACCGGTTTTGAACTCGTAAAGTGCGATCACGTTGGTTTCATGGCGTCCACCGGCGGACGAGATGATGCCATCGGTCAGGGACAGCGCCATGCTGGTCACCAGGCTTGGATCGACCTGGGTCGGTGTGATGCTGTTGGCAAGATTGGTGATCTCCATCAACATTTCGGCGGCGTTTGCCTGACAATCGCTCCAACAGTTGTGGAACTGCGAATTCAGTCGAATGACAAAACGAGAATTGGCCGGTGTATCCAGATTAATTTTTAGTCGTGCCGCTTGATAGGCTGCGTCGACATCGCCCCCTGCAAAGTATGGGGATTGAGCCACCATGGCAGTTTCGCTGTGGCATTCAGCACAATATTCCGTGAGAAGGGGGTACACGGTCGTTGCAAAAAGTGTGCTGTCTGCTGGAAAGTTCTTGCTCGAACCAGGTGGTTGTAGCGGCGGCGCAACAAGTTGCACGGTTTTACCCACGCCGCCGAAGGTTGCGCCCGCCCAGCTTTCGATGTACTGCTCGATGATGTCACCACAGGCGTCATTGCTCGTCAGCCAGCAGTGGTGTCCCCCTCGTACG
>JACZXA010000025.1 GCA_022571865.1 Pseudomonadota bacterium | reverse complement strand
GGAAGCGCAACGACGTCTGGACGCTCGAATTGTCAGCCAATCCCCTGTCCAAAGGTCGCCCGGAAGGAACCGAGCTGGAAGAAACCCTGCACTTCCCTACGTCAAACCTGACCATAATCCGGTTGGCGCGGGAGGCGATTGCCGACGCGAACACCGATACCGAAAAGCTCGCTTCGTTAACCCGTTTCGTACATGACTATCTGCACTACGACCCCAACTCTGAACCGATCGGTGTGCTCAGGGCGATGGCAAGCCGCAGCGGTGACTGTACGGAGTTTGCCGATCTCTTCACCACGTTGGCACGCACACTCGGCATGCCCAGTAAAACCATCATCGGACTTGCCTATGCCTCACGCGAAGAGCCGGTATTTGCCTTTCATGCCTGGAACGAAGTGGTCGTAAACGGTATCTGGCAGGCGGTGGACCCCACCTGGAACCAGCTCCGAGTGGACGCGACTCACATACCTCTGCCTGTCGATCAAGGTGCCGCATTACAGCTTCTTACCGGCGCGGTTAACCTGCGGTTCACGGTCCTCGACATAGCATACTTTTAGAAGCCTGGCGTAGTACCTCGACAACCTGATCCCACTCCACGGATTTTGCAATTTTCATGTTATGGCGCATCCTTGTCCGTTCGTGTCGATATTCACCCAGGGGGATTCATGGAAAGCCGAGAAGTACAATTGCACAAGCGTCCGGTAGGGATGCCACAAGACGACGATTTTGCCGTTACCAGTGTCGAGGTGCCGGACCCGGAAGACGGGCAGGTCCAGGTACGAAACGTTTGCATGAGCGTCGACCCATACATGCGTGGACGTATGGTGGATCGAAAATCCTACGTACCTCCGTTTCAGATCGGGGAGACGCTCAACGGTGGCGCCATCGGCCGGGTAATTCGGTCCCGCGTCGAGGATTTCGCCGAAGGTGACTATGTACAAAGCAACTATGGTTGGCGGGAAGCCTTCACGGCCGATGCGAAAACGCTCACCAAGCTGGGCGACCTGACCGCACCTGCTTCGGCCTATCTCGGCGTGCTCGGCATGCCGGGGATGACGGCCTATGTCGGTCTACTCGAAGTAGGTGCGCTCAAGGATGGCGAGACGGTATTCGTCTCAGGCGCCGCCGGTGCGGTCGGCAGCATTGTCGGACAAATCGCCAAACTCAAGAACTGCCGGGTCCTTGGCAGTGCCGGTAACGCCGACAAGGTTGCCTGGTTGACCAACGAGCTCGGGTTCGACTACGCCTTCGACTATCACGGGGGAGAACTTCTGAACCATCTCCGTGAGGGTGCACCGGACGGGCTCGATGTGTATTTCGATAACATCGGTGGGGACCATCTGCAGGCTGCACTATTCCACATGCGTCCTTTCGGCAGGCTTGCGCTATGTGGCGCCATCTCGATGTACAACGACACCGAGCCGAGTCCCGGACCCAACAACCTGACTATGGCGATCGGCCTTGGGCTCACTCTGCGGGGTTTTATCGTTTCTCACTTCAGTCACTTGAACGAGCAATTCCGTAGCGAGATGGGATCCTGGGTGGCTTCCGGTGAAATCAAATATCAGGAGACCATCCTGGACGGTATCGACCGCGCGGCCGAAGCTTTCATCGGTCTATTTACCGGTGCCAATACCGGTAAGATGATCGTCAATCTGGAGAGTTGACACCATGACAACGAAATCGATTTTTCTCGCGACGTTAGCTATTGCGATCTGCCTGCAGAGTTACGGCCTTCATGCAGGCACCGTATTGGAAGCACTCGCCCACCCTGACCGGTCGGCGGCAGACATCGAACGGGATGAACGTAGCCAACCCCAGGCGGTACTGGACCATTTCGGCATCCAGGCAGGTCAGAGCGTGCTCGATCTATTCGCCGGCGGTGGCTATTACAGCGAGATCGCTTCCTACGTTGTCGGTGATGGGGGCAAGGTATATTTACACAACAATCAGGCCTATCTGGGATTTGTCGGCAAAGCACTAGACGAGCGTCTCAAGGACGACAGATTATCAGGTGTCATTCGTTACGACAAAGAGGTGGACGCGATCGATCTGGAGGAAAATTCCATCGATCTGATACTCATGGTGAGGACCTATCACGATCTCTATTACAAAACCGACGATTGGGACATCAATCCGGATCATTTTTTCGCAATGCTGCACCGAGTTCTCAAACCTGGTGGCGTGTTAGGTATCGTCGACCACGTTGGCGCCGCTGGCTCTGGATCGAGTGCGGCACAAGCGGTTCACCGTATTGACCCTGCGTTCGCACGCAAGGACATCGAAGCACACGGTTTTCGCTTCGCCGGTGAAGTGGATGCTCTGAAAAATCCCAACGACAAACTCGACGTTTCGGTTTTCGATCCGTCCGTACAGGGGAAAACCTCACGTTTCATCCATAAATACGTTGAACCCGAGCGATAATCCCGTGTATGCTCCGGCGCTGAATTTATCAGGAGGCGAAATGCGCATCAGCATTGCGGCCGGCCCAGTCATCACAGGGCCAAGTTACCGAGATGGAGGCTATGACAAGCCTCGGTGAGCATCTTCTGAAATTGAGCTAAGCATCAATCCAGGACCCGCTCATCATATGAGCGGGTTGTCTCGTTTAAGACCCTTCGAATACGCAAAAATCGATTTCGAACGTCCGCTCACAGCCAATTAGAGATCCTCTAGAGGTGAAAGAGGAGGTCAAAGAAGTGGGAATGAATTCGAAATGACTGCGGCAACAAATAGAAATCTCTGGCAGATCACGCAAGGTCAACGGCTTCGCTACGTCAGCGCAATATTGTCTATGGCACTGACTAATCTGTTCATGTTCGGCGCACCATTGCTTGCCAAAGACGCGATCGACGTCGTGGTGGAGCAGGACTTTTCCTATGCCACGCCCGGGTTGTTCGAGCTTGCCCAATGGTTTTCCGGACCAACGCCCTATCTCGCCTATCTCGGCCTGACTGCGGTGTTCGCTATTGTGATCACCGGCATCGGTGGCGTGTTTCTGTACTTTCGCGGCCGCCTCGCGGCGATCGCTTCAGAGGCAATACTGCGCCGACTGCGCCAAGCACTCTACCAACGTCTGCATCACTTACCGGCGGCCTATTACGACTCGGCGGATACTGGCGATCTCGTGCAACGATGTTCTTCCGATGCGGAAACAGTGCGGGTGTTTCTGTCGAGCGATGTCGTGGAAATGGGACGCGCCATCATGCTGATCATTTGCGTAACCCCCATCCTATTCTGGATGGACGTGCGACTCGCATGGTTATCGCTGTGCCTCATGCCTTTTCTTGCCGTCGGCGCCTATGTGTTTTTCTCCAAGGTAAAAGCGGTGTTTCAGATCACCGACGAATCCGAAGGCGCCATGACCACGACCCTGCAGGAAAACCTGACAGGTATCCGAGTGGTAAGGGCGTTCGCGCGCCAGGAATTCGAAATTCAGAAGTTTGCTGAAAGAAACGCAACGTTTCGCAACAACAATTACCAGCTGATCCGCCTGATGGGCTTCTACTGGGGCACGAGCGATTTTTTCTCGATGTCACAGATCGGATTGGTGCTGTTTGCCGGCGCGATATTCATCATGGAAGGCACGATGACGGTAGGCACATTGTTTGCGTTCTTGACCTTTGTGTCGATGGTAATCTGGCCGATTCGACAACTCGGCCGCGTGCTCACCGACAGTGGCAAAGCCGTGATATCGCTGCGGCGTATCAACGAGATTCTCAACGAAGAGGAGGAGTCTGTCGAGGTGGTGCCCAGTCAGGGGCGCGCGCGTGGTGAGATCACCATCGAAGGGCTCAACTTCTGCTACGAAGAAGGTCGGCCGATCCTGCGGGACATATCGATTCACATTCCAGCCGGGGAAACCGTCGCCATCGTCGGACCACCCGGCTCAGGAAAAACCAGCCTGATTCGAGCACTGCTTCGCATGTACCCCTATCAAAGCGGTTCGCTCAAGCTCGACGGCCTGGAGATCTCGCAAGTGAACCGTCAGTGGCTGCGTTCGCAGATCGGCGTGGTGTTGCAGGATCCATTCCTCTATTCCCGCAGCATTCGGGCGAATCTTGCTGTGGGTAGACCGAATGCGCCGGAACCTGAACTGATCGAGGCATGTCAGGACGCTGCAATTCACGATTCGATCTTGAGCTTTCCTGAGCGTTTCGATGCCATGGTGGGTGAGCGTGGTGTGACCCTTTCCGGAGGCCAGCGGCAACGTCTGGCCCTCGCTCGGGCGTTGCTCAAGAACCCCCCTGTGCTCGTGCTGGACGACTCACTGTCCGCCGTGGATACAGGAACCGAAAAAGATATTCTGGCGGCACTGAAACGTCGCAAGGGGCGACAGACCACATTAATTATCGCTCACCGTTTGTCTACGATAATGCATGCCGACCGGATCATGGTACTGAACGAAGGCCGTCTGGTACAACTTGGCGATCATGCAACGCTCGCAGCCGAACCGGGCCCCTACGGGAGGCTTTGCGAGATTCAAGGCGCGCTGGATGCTTCCATCGAAAGGGATGTGAATCTGACGGAACAAATTCCGGAACAAATTCCGGAAGAAGGTCCGGAACAAATTCCGGAAGAAGGTCCGGGAGAAATTCCGGAAGAAGGTCCGGGAGAAAGCCATGGATAACTATGATGACGAAAACTACAACGACGGCTTCGACGAAGAAGCGCTCGCCGCTCATCTGAATCTGGAGTTGTGGACAAAGCTGTTTGCCTACGTACGCAAATACCCCCGTTATCTGGCATGGCTTGCGGTGTTCGCGTTCATCACGGCGGTCATGGATGTGTCTTACCCACTCATCACCAGGGGCGTAATCGATGCGGTAGCAGCAGATGGATTGTCCGCCGTGCTCTGGCCCTACATGGTGGCCTACATGGGCGCAACGTTGACGATCACGTTCGCCATAGGCGGATTCATCTGGATGGGCGGTAAAATTCGCACCCATGTCAGCCACGACATTCGCCGTGACGGATTCGAGAACCTGCAGAAGTTGTCGTTCTCCTTTTACGATTATCGTCCCGTCGGCTGGCTCATGGCTCGTATGACCTCAGACTGCGAACGGCTTTCCAACATCATGGCGTGGGGATTCCTCGATCTCGTCTGGGGTGGCACTATGATGCTGGGGATTGCCCTTGCCATGCTGGTCATGAATGCCAAGCTCGCGCTGGCGGTGCTTGCGATCATTCCGCTGCTCGGATGGGTGTCCGCGAAATTTCAACGGCGGATACTCAAGAGTGCACGCGTGGTACGTTCTACCAACTCTCGAATAACGGGTTCGTACAACGAAGCCATCATGGGCATCCTCACCAGCAAAGCGTTCGTTCGTGAAAAAGCAAATCTCGAAGAGTTCAGTTCTCTGACCGATACGATGTATTCGGCCTCGGTACAGAATCTCACCCAGGCAGCCGTGTACCTGCCGCTGGTGATTACCCTTGCCAGCCTCGCCACGGGGTTTGCGCTCGCAATTGGCGGCGTGGATCTACTCGGTGGAATGATCACTACCGGAACGCTGATCGCCTTCATGGCGTATACCCGCCACTTCTTCGATCCGGTGGAACAATTTGGCCACTGGTTTGCCGAAATGCAGATGGCGCAGGCTTCCGCCGAGAGAATACTGAGCCTCATCGAAACCGATCCGAAGATCAAAGACTCGCCTTCGGTATTGAAAGCCTTGGCACAGGTTCGAGCAGCGCCCCGTCAAACGAATGTTGCGGCGGACGGCGGTCGCGCACAAATCGAGCAAATCGAGTTGCGTGATGTAGGGTTTTTCTACGATGCCGCACAACCGGTGTTGAGTGACATCAACCTCACCGTCGTGCGCGGCGAAACCATCGCGATCGTCGGTCCCACCGGAGGTGGCAAGAGTACTCTGGTCAACGTGATCTGCCGGTTCTACGAACCAACCAGCGGCACTGTGCTCATCGATGGCACGGACTATAGAAATCGCAGCCTGCACTGGCTGCAATCCAATCTCGGCATGGTGTTGCAAAACGCCCACATCTTCGGTGGCTCCATCATGGAAAATATTCGCTACGGAAGATTGTCCGCCAGCGACGAAGAAGTCATGGAAGCCACCCGACTCGCAGGCGCCCACGAATTCATTAGTGCGTTCAGCGAGGGTTACGCCACCGCAACAGGCGAAGGTGGCAACCGTCTGTCTGCGGGACAGAAACAACTCGTCTCTTTCGCGCGGGCAATTCTCGCCGATCCGCAGATACTCGTCATGGATGAGGCGACTTCGTCGGTGGATACGGAAACCGAACAACGCATCCAACAGGGACTCGCCAACGTGCTCGAAGGCCGAATCGCTTTCGTGATCGCCCACAGACTCTCAACAATACGCAACGCGACTCGGATCATAGTCATCGAACACGGTCGTATCTCCGAAACGGGCAGCCACATCGAACTCATGGCACTGCGCGGCCACTACTACGATCTATATCGTCAGCAGAGCCTGCAGGAGTCGAGTCGCGAGCCTGGGAGGCTGCAACCGCGAACCGCTTGAGTTCACCGCAGATAAACCTGTCCTTCGACATACCGGTCGGGGTGCTCGTGCACATGAGTCGCAACCAACCGATGCAGAGCTTCGAGCGATTCATCTCCTCGACGATATCGAGAAATGAGTCGTTCGAACTCTTCGTGGCCGGCGCGGTTGAGATATTTCCGCATCCGACCAAGTAATTGTTCGAGCGCGCGCGTATGCCCTTCAGGAACTCACCCTCGGCATAACCCTGCCATGAGCAAACCGAGATACTCATCCGCCGTGTGCTGCAGGTCGTTGTCGAGATTATCGAGTAAGGCATTGGCGCGACGATGGTGTGAGGCGCTGTGCGCAATCAACAAACATTCATAGCGCTCTCGAAATTCCCTGACACCGGCTGCCTCTGCGCTCGTAACTGAGTTCACTCGTTACTTGAGACCATCCGTTACCCGGCTCTCCCACCATCCGATCAGACGGGAGTAGTACGTCTTCAAAAACGACTTCGTTGAAATCTTCACCCCCGGCCATGTTCTTGATCGGTCGAACTCTGGCGCCATCGTTATGAAGATCGACAATCAGCTGAGACAACCCGGCATGGCGATCATCCGTTTGCTTCTCTGTGCGCACCAACGCGATCATGAAGTGGTTGCGATGGGCGTCCGTCGACCAGAGCTTGGTGCCGTTCACCAGCCACCCATCCGCTACCGGCTTGGCGGTCGTGCGCACCGATGCCAGATCGGATCCCGTTCCCGGTTCGCTCATACCGATGGAAAAGAAGCTCTCGCCGCGGGTAATGGCGGGTAGATATTGCGCACGCTGAGCGGGTGAGCCGAAACGCAGCAGCAGCGGACCGCTCTGCCGGTCGGCAATCCAATGAGCGCTCACTGGAGCACCGGTTGCCAGCAGTTCTTCGGTCACGACATATCGATCGAAGAAGCTCTTCGCGCCACCGCCGTAGGTGTCCGGCCAGGTCATTCCGATCCACCCCCGCGCGCCCAGCTTTGCGGAAAACTCCGGATCGTGACCCGTGGAGAAGTCGGAATTTGGCTGGGGGATATGAGCGGCTTCCTCTGTGAGAAACGCGCGCACCTCCTTGCGCAGCGCCGCGGATTCCTGCGGTAGAGTCACTCGGTCGAATTGCAAAGGATGGGTGCCTCCATGAAAAAAGAGCAAATACCGTACTGACACCGTGCAGGCAAATCAAACTCTTGAGCGAGAAACCCTCTTACATCAGACGAAGGCACCAGTTCGGCCCACGAATTTCCGCAACCACCGGCGCAAGCAATCGTCGGTGCCCGCGCACCGTTGTTTTATGCCAGCCCGCGTTCTGTCGCATCACGGCACTGCCGAGACGAGATATACGCTGGGGGTTGTCCTGGGCACAATGATCTCCGCGACGGAAATATCGTCTGAAGACCACGATGCTGCTCGCTGATGGCCTAACGGGTAAGGGCCGTCGGGAAGTGAACGACATCAACTACGGCAGACGAGCAAATTGTTACTTTACGACACCGACCACCCCCCGCCGCAAGAGGAATTCATCAAAGAAACGCTCGCGTGGCTCGACCGCTACATGGGACCCGTCGAAACCCCTGCGTTAGACGTACGCGACTAGTTGTTCTCGCACCAGCATGGATGCACCGACTCAGGGTACACTCATCCCCTGAGCAACAATGAAAAAAGCTACGATGAGCGCCAAGCCCACCTACCTCGGACTCCTCAACGCCATCACCGTTGGCGAGGCAAGGGGTTATCGACTGCTTTCCGCCTGGGCAGGCAAAACCAACAATCGCGGACTCGCAACGGTACTCAACTTTGTGGCCATACGCGAAAACGAGCACGCAGCCGTATTCGAAAAACGCCTCTGCGAGCTGGGATACACAGTGCGTAAAACCGCGAGCGAAAAATTTGACGCTCATCTGGAATATGTGAACTCTGATGTGTCCGACAGCGATAAGTTTGCCAAAGTGCTCGGTCTCGAAGGCGAACTCGCAGGCAGGGGGGACGCCAGCCGACCCGACCCATTTGCTAATCTATTTGCTGACGAATCTATCGACCCGCAAACCGGTGCGTTGTTGGGGCGCTATATCGCCGAAGAGCGTGACAGCGGACGTCGCTTGACCGATGCGTGTAACAAACTGCAAGTGGTAAGCGACAATAACCGGGATGACGAGTTGCTGCTGCAGGGAATTGCCGAGCGTCTGGATCGATTGACTGCGACAATCGAGAAATTCAAAGCGGCACGCCAATAACGACCTGTTAAGACCCCCATGTCCCTACAAGAACTCGAAGAGATGTTCAAGCCGGTCCTCGAAGACGTTGAAGAACGCTCGATCGTGGTAGAGCGATTCATCGATAAAAACCTGTATCAAATCTATGTGGCCACGTTGTGGGCCAATGTAGTTCTCGACCCCGCGGAAGTCGGGATCGCCGAAGAAGACCTGGAAGATCTTCACGAGGTACTTAATTCAAGAATCGCCACGGTGCTGGGTGCCGAGCAGAACGTGACCGAGTGTTTCCGATTCATTAACAGCCGGGCTGGCGAAATTGCCATGAACGAGGCACGGGTAACGAAGACCCATCGGGAATTGCTACTGTACTTCAGCTCTATCATTCTTGATCCCGCCGGTCACAAACGCTGGATGGATCGCGTGAGCCAGGATTCAGACTAGGAGTCTGCGCGGTAGAAAAGATTCCTAGGTAAGGATTATTCATGAAGAAGCGTAACGAGGTTGGGTCGAGGGCAATTCGCAAGCGAATTGCTAAGCAGTTTGCGAAGCAAACTGCCAGAGTGGTAAGACGCCGGGCCTCGCAGGCTGGGTGCGCGGACTGGAGTGGAGCGGGTCCCGTCCCATTGGGACGGAGCGTGCATCGATAGCACGCGCAGTTTGCTTTGCAAACTGCCGAGCACCCGGAGGGAGCACGCCCGCCTGCGAGGCCCGGTGTTTTGCTGCTATCGGCGACCGCAGTAGCTTGTTCATGAATAATCCAGGCTAGCTATTGCTGAGCTCTCCAAGCGAGAACTCACCCATCACGTTAATGACCACCTCGCGGTCACCGCGATGATGTCGGTGCTCCCACAGGAAAATACCCTGCCAGGTGCCGAGCATGGGAACCCCGTTTGCGACGGGTATAGACAGACTACTTGCCGTTAACGCCGATTTGATATGAGCGGGCATATCGTCCGGACCTTCCACGGTGTGGGTGTAGAGCGGGTCTCCTTCCGGGACCAGACGATTGAGCCAGGATTCCAGATCCAGCTTCGCACTCGGGTCGGCGTTCTCCTGTAATAGCAGGCTGGCGGAGGTATGGCGAATGAACAACGTGACCAATCCCTCATTTATGCCAGAACTTCGCACAAGATCGAGCACTTTGTGCGTAATGTCATAGAGCCCTTGCTTGCCCACAGATACCTTGAGTGAGTAGTTCATGGACGAATCCGCCAGGTATATTCGATAAAGCATAACGACCGGGCCAGCGGCGGTACAGCACCTAAATGAAACATAAACGAGCCCTCCAATTAATGGCGGTATTCGCGCCACTGGTCATCCTGATCGTCGGGCTCCAGCTGGGTCGGGACAATCCCGGCGGGATCATGCCCGCTGCTTTGTTTCTGCTCGCCGTGCTCGTTGCCAACTTCTCGAACCGATCCGGTTTTACGCTGCTGGTTGCCGCACTTGCAACCGTGTGCATCGTAGCTCCCGAGCACCCGCAACTGGGCTTGGCAGAGAACACAACCTTCAGTCCAGCTCTGGCTCTGGCGATTACCGGCATCTGGCTTGCAACCGCACTCCTCGTCTGGAATCCGAAACGGGGCCACGTAACCATCGATCAACTGGTTGATGCATTCGCCCATGCACCTGCCGGGTTGCTGATACTGGACCTCGACGGCCGCGTCGTAATGGCCAACACCACCGTCGAGTCGATCATCGGCCAAACCCACGATCAAGTGTACGGTAAGTTCCTCAAAGACCTGGTGGGAGCCGAAATCTGGGCTACGATCCAGGCTCGCAGAACCCAACTCTTCAAGGGCGAATCGCTACAGCTCGAAGGCTCTCTGCAACGGCCGGACGGAAGCGCAGCGCTGGTGTCCGGTTTTGCTCGCTTGGTCATGAGCGATATCGGCAAGCCGCGTTACATCATCGTGCAGATTTCCGATGAACCCGAAACCCAAGACACCAGACGGGCCCTCGCCCAGGCCGATTCTCGATTTCGCAACATTATCGAACTCAGCGGTGAACTGATTCTCATCGTGAATCAGCATGGCCGCATCACGCGTGCCAACTCCTATGCAGCCCAGGCACTCGGGAGAACCGAAGCCGAGTTGTTGAATCGCAGCGTCCTCGATTTCGTCAAAACGGATAAACGGAAAACGTTCGTCGAGGTACTGAAAGCCAGTCTGAATAATCCTGATCAGATCCAGCACATAGAACAACTGCAGTTGAACAGCCGCGGACGAGGGCAGAAGAATTACGACGAGGAGATCGTCGTTGAGGCGAGATTAGTCGGATTGCCCAGCTCCGAAGAGATCAGTGGAACGATAATCTCCTGCCGAGTGATCACCGAGCATGTGGCTTCGATAAAAGAGCTTCGCGCGAGCGAGGCGCGCTTCTCCCGCTTTTTCCATTCGAGTCCCGATGCGATCCTCATCGTGCGTCAGTGCGACTCGACTATTCTTGATTTCAATAGCGGATTCTCTCGTTTACTGGGCTACACACGAGAGCAGGCCATCGGGCAGCGTGAATCGGATCTCAGTCTCTGGGTGGATGACACGGAGCGTGAACGAATTTTCAGCATTCTCTGTTCACAGCGAGAATGTACTGATGTAGAGACCCGGTTACTGACCATTTCCGGCGGCCTGGTGCATGTGGAGATCTCACTGCGATACATAGAGATAGACGGTGAGCTCTGCATACTCTGTATTGGTCGAGATATCGCAAAGCGAGTTCTTGCCGAATCCGCTCTCAAGGAAAGTGAAGAGAAGTTCGCCCGCGTTTTCTCAGAAAGCCCGGATGGTATCGTAATACTCAGTCAGGCAGACGCCACCATTGTCGACATCAACGAACTCTTCGTGGAAACTTCAGGTTATCTTCGAGAAGAGCTTATCGGCAAAACCGTCCAGGAACTCAACGTCTTCGCTGACAAAGCAGCGTTCAAAAAAGTGGCCACGACGCTCGCAAGCGAAGGCCATCTGTCGAACCAGGAAATGATACTGCGAACAAAGTCAGGTGAGCATATACCGGTACTGACGTCCGCAACGTTGCTCGACTTCGGCAAGGAACCCTGCATTTTGTGCATTACTAAGGATGTCCGAGAGTTGCGCAATACCGAAGAGCAACTGCTACGAAGCGAAGACCGTTTCCGGGGAACCTTTGAGAACGCGCCAATCGGCATAGTACTCGTGGATCTGGATGGACAGATTTTTCAGGTAAATCACTTCGCGGCGGAACTTCTTTCCTACCAAGTTGAATCGATGCAGAAGCTGCATATTTCGCTCCTCCTGCCACCAAACGAACGCAACAATCTTAAAGAAGCGATGGCCGACCTCGTCACGGGAAAGGAAACCACGTCTCGTATAGAACGGAAAATGTTGTGTCAGGACGGCCACGAGATCTGGACGAATTTTCATACCGTTGTGCAACGTTCTCCTGACGGCGAACCCATGTACTGCATCATCCAGATCGGCGACATCACCGAGATGAAAACCAGTCAACGGCGGATGGAGCGGCTGGCTTTCTTCGATACGCTGACCAACCTCGCCAACCGGCGGTTGTTTCATGATCGTTTGTCCCACGCGACTGAACATTGCGTGAGAACCAACCGCGTCGCCGCACTGCTTTATCTCGACCTCGATCAGTTCAAACGGGTCAACGACACGTTGGGGCACGAGGTGGGCGATACGTTGCTGAAGGAAATTGCAAATCGGTTGACGAAGTGCGTGCGTAAAGAAGATACCGTTGGCCGTCCAGGAGGGGACGAATTTACCATCCTGTTGTACGACGTGAATTCTCCGACAGATGCCAGCATTGTTGCGGAGAACATACTCAAGGAACTGCGCCGACCCATCTCTATTTCGGGTCACCAACTAATGGTAACAACCAGTATTGGCATAGTCACCATTCCAGACGACGGCATCGATCCAAACATACTGATGAAAAACGCAGACCTCGCAATGTATAAAGCGAAGGAACGCGGACGCAACACCTACCAGTTCTACAGCAACGAGATGAACACCGATGCAGCCAAACGTCTACGCACGGAATACGAGCTGAGCAGGGCGCTGGACTTTCATGAGTTCGAGCTATTCTACCAGCCGAAAGTGCGGCTGAACGATCAGCGAATAGTTGGTGTGGAGAGTTTGATTCGCTGGCAACACCCAGAACGGGGGTTGTTGTCGCCGGTTGAGTTTATCGAAGTTGCCGAAGAGATGGGCGTCATCGTTGACATTGGCAACTGGGTCATAGAAGAAGCCTGCAAGGCAGGCTGTATTCTTTCCAAGGCGAACGGCGCGCCCATCACGGTTGCAATCAATATCTCGCCCCGACAGTTCCAAGATCCGAATCTGGTGCAGACCGTTCGCCGGTGTCTGCGTGAAACGAAGTTGAGTGCGGACTCAATAGAACTCGAAATCACCGAAACCATGTTGGTCATCGACGTTGAAGCCGCATCAGAAACCATCAGCAGGCTGACCGACATCGGCGTTCGCATCGCCATAGACGATTTCGGCACTGGCTACTCAGCTCTGAACTATCTGAAGAAGTTCCCCATCGACACCGTAAAGGTCGATCGTTGCTTCGTCATGGATATTCCGAACAGTAGCGAAGACATGGCGATCACCGCAGCCGTCATCGCTTTGGCACATGGGCTCAATATGTCAGTGGTCGCCGAAGGCGTTGAAACCTCTGAACAGCTGGATTTCCTCATAGAACACAAGTGCGAATACGCGCAAGGATATCTCTTCAGCAAAGCATTACCGCTGAAAGAGATTGTCAGCATGCTGGAAAACACACAAACAACGTCCAGGCTGAGGATCACCGGCCCTCGCTAAGCACTCCTCAGGCTTGCGCCGGTTTCCGTGAAGAACGGCTCACGAGCGAGAGCAACACGGGAAGTACAAAAATCGTAAGGACAAGCAACAACGTAACGGCGACGGTCAAGAGAATACCAATGGAAGCCGTCCCCTGATGCGGTGACAGCGATAACGCCGCAAATGTTCCGATGGTTGTCAAAGTGGACAACATGACTGCACGCGGCGTACTCGAATGCATTAGCTGCGCAACATCACCCTCTCCACGATAACGATCGACAACATGAATGCCGTTGTCTACACCGAGGCCAAATATCAACGGCAATACCAGAATATTCGCCATATTCAACGGCCAATCCAAAACGACTCCCGCTCCCAGCGTAAACAAGGAAGTCAACGTAAGTGGTATGAGAATCAACAAGCCATCCCGTACATTCTGGAAAGCCAGCATGAGAACCAGGAGTATCCCCGCGATAGCAAAAAGCAGCGCCCGGGCAAACGCGTCCACCACAATATTACCCACACCCCATTCAATTACGGGACGGCCCGTGGCATAGGGAATTTCTTCGCGCACGCTTTCAATGAATCGACTCAAGGCTTCGACTTTACTGGTGTTCTCTTCAGGTATGACTGTCGACAAGTAATCTCCAGACGTACTCAACAATCTGGCTCGCATCCTTTCAGGTAGATCATCGAATTCGACAGGTCCAACATTGACCGCTTCACGCAGCCATTCGAGTTCTTTTAACAGGTTGTCGACGACGCCCTGCTGCCAACTCAGCAATGCCTGTGGCGGGAGCACGAGGAGTTTGCCTATCGCATCGTTCAGTCGGCTAAGCGCAACCGCTTCTATTGGCTTCTCGGGAAGCCCCAGCACTTCGTCGACCACATCGCGCAATCGGTCGGCACTCGATTTCAGCTCTTCCAGAGTTGGCTCTTCGAGCGTCAGTACCGGTTCCAATGCACTCCACAACAGCGCCTGCAAGTCTTCCAATGCGAAAAGCTTCGCGTCCTGATCTCTCGGAACGTAGTCCTCGGGAGTTGTAACCGAATCCACCGTTGCAAGGGCGGTGAGCCTTGTTTTGTCCAACGGTTCCTTGGTCAACACGGTCAACGCGTAGCTTGTACCTATGTTCTCTCGCTGCAACAACCGCAACGCCCGCATCGATTCGGCATCCGGGTCCCGCAATGCCAGCACGCTGTAATCGAAGTGAGCTTGACTGGCGATTACGCCCGCTGCTATTCCCAACACCGACAACACACTGAGGACCCCGATACGCCGATCCACCAACCAACCCACCAGCGCATCGCCACTTGGCAGAATCATGACATGTGGGCGAATAGGTCCGGATATCGCGTAAAACGCGGGCAACAACGTGAATGTGAGGAAAGCTGCAATGATCATCCCACCGGCAGAGATTACGCCGAGATCCGCAAGCCCCTGATAGTCCGTCGGCCAGAAACCCAGAAATCCAATGGCGGTGGTCACCGTGCAGATCACAATCGCCCGACCAACACTTTCAGTCGTCGTGCGCAAAGCCTGAGTCACCAACTCCGGGCTCGTACTGCCGGTCTCGAGAATCTTGTTGACCGCCTCCTGGTAGCGCAGTGAATAGTGAATGGCGAAATCGACGCCTAAGCCAAAAAACATGACGAGGAAAACAATAGACAACGTGTTGTATTCGCCGACGCTCAACATTGCGTAGGCCGAAGTCCACACGATACCCATGCCCAGAAGTAAAAACGTGGCGGCAATGATTTTCACGGAGCGGACGCCGAGCACGAGAATGGCAACGAGTAACACCACCGCAAGCCATCCGGCGTTTATTACTCCGGACATGGCAGCTTCGATCTCCTCGTGGGACAACGCGACTTCGCCGGTAATCTGCACCGTTGTATCCCCGGCCAGATCCAGCGTGGCAATCAACGATCTCAACTCGCCCATGATTCTGGCATTCGGTAACACTGCGTCGAAATCGGTTACGGTTCCTTTCAGAAACACCAGGCGGTGAAGCATTTTGTCCGACTCAAAAAACTCATCCGTCCATCGGATTGTGGGGTCAGTACCGGCAACAACGGCTTCGGCCGATTCGGTCAATAGACGTACGACCGTTATCAGACCGGCATCCGGACGGTTCGCTATACCGTCAGCAACCAGACCTAGAATCCCTCGAAGGCTCGGATCCTCGGCTACCGCGGTCAGCATCGGTTGTGCCTCGGCGAGCCTGTCTGCCATGTCGTCCAGCTCGTCCTCGTCGAGATACAGAAACGCATGTTTCCTGAAAAACGGATCGTTCTGCGGCGCGTAGACCGCCGTATAAGTGTCAGGACGCGCGAGTAAACGAGCCTCGATCTCACCGGCTGTTTTTTCGACGCGCTGGTATGAGGTCCCCGAAACCACGATGACCGCGGTATCGATGAGATCCGGAAAACGCGCCCGAAAGGTATCAAAATCGTCTCGCCAGGTTCCAGTCTGGTTGATGAGGTCATCCAGGTTCGAGTTGATCTGGAACCGATCGACGGCAACCCAACCCAATCCCAGCGTTGCCACCGCAAGAACCAGCAGGGTCAACCAAGGTCGAGATGTCACCCGGTCTACCCAACTCACGAGTACCGATGTAAACCAACGTTCGAGCATTTGTTATTCTTTGTTGCCTTCGACCCCGTCGACGTCTTCGACCCCGTCGACGTCTTCGACCCCGTCGACGATCTCGACCCCGTCGACGCGTTCTGCAGTCAGACCAACCTCGTCCGACTCGTCGAAAAAGTCATCAAACGGCGGATCCCCATCAAATATGAGAAATTTTCTACGCTGATGGTACGCTTCTCTGGTGAACGCATACGGATCCAGTGCGGTGGCATCACGGGCATCCGTAGCCGTCAGCAAATCTTCCCGCGCACTGAGCAAATCGAGTCCACCAACCAACCAGCCATACCCACCCCCCAACACCAAACGCGGCAGCGCCACATTGATCATCTTTCCCGGCATATCTCGTAGCGTCGTTGGTCCGATAAGCGGCAGATAAAGATATCGAGTCTGGCGAATCCCCCAGGTGGCGAACGTCTGGCCTAAATCTTCTTGCTGATGTTCCAATCCGAAGTTGGCAGCAACATCGATAATTCCACCTAGTCCAATCGTGCTATTCATCAGCAACCGGGCGATGTCGGTTGCACCCGATTTAGCCTTTCCCTGGAGGAATCCGTTGATCGCGCTGTCGATACCCCGCAGATTCGCGAAAAAATTACCAACGCCCGACCGAAACCAGTCGGGTGTGACCATCCGATAGCCGCGCGCTGCGGGATCAATGGCTTTCTTATCGACCCAGTCGGTCATCGCGTAACTGGTACGATTTCCGGCCTCATGTGAATCCACAACACTAAAATCAGTTCCCTCGAGGCTGACACAACCGAGGAGCGCAAAAACGACCAGCAATAGCCAGATGTTATTCATGCACGAATCGTTGCTCTTCAATGTTCTCTTTGAGGTGCGTGAGCAACGCAGCGAACCCTTCCGACTTGATGATGCTGTTGTAGTCTGCGCGTCGCAAAGACAAATCGCTCACGCCTTCGGCTACCACGTTGTAAACGAGCCCCTCTCGTAAATAATATTCAAGCCGCACCTTATCGCCATCGGTGAGCGTCAGCTCTGTTTTTACCACCCAGCCGCGACGCGTCTGTTTGGTGCTGATCGTTCGAAAAATCTGTCCGCTATAGTCGTCGAATCGAGCGACGTAGGTCGTAACAATCAAACGTTCCAGGAGTTCGATGAATGCATGCTGTGCGCCTTCATCCAGCGTTTTCCACGTACGTCCGAGGCTGATCCTGGATATCGTCGCAACGTCAAACAGTTCGTGGATCGCTGGACTCAATTCCGCGAGGCGCACATCGAAACCATCCGTTATCTGCATCACAGCCAACAACTGTTCGTGAAACTCCTCAATCTTCTGCTGTGAGTCCAAGCGAGCCGAAGTTGTTTCTGCTTCCGCGGTTACTACGGATGGAGCACCCGGCACACTGCAACAGAGCAGCCCCAATGCCAACAATGTCCCGGCAAGCCGCGTTATCGGACAAACACCATGCTGAACCAGGGAACATAGGTGATCAGCATCAACGCAATCAACAACACCACCATAAACGGCCAACAAGCAGCATAAATCTCCAGCAAAGGTTTCTTGAATCTATAACTCGCAATGAACAGGTTCATGCCGATTGGAGGAGTGAAGTAGCCAATCTGCATGTTAGCTAGAAAAATGATGCCGAGGTGCACCGGATGGATGCCGTAACCCACGGCAACCGGTAATAACAAGGGCACTATGATGACCAGTGCAGAAAATATGTCCAACATTGCACCCAACACCAGCAACATGACATTGAGCAGTAGCAGGAACCCGATCGTGCTCTCGATATGCGCCCGGGTGAAATCGAACAGTTGTTGCGGGACCTCGGCATCGATGAGGAAATTCGTGAATGCCAGTGCCATACCCAGCACCAACAGGATTCCCCCCACCATGACCATCGAATCTATCATGACTTTAGGTACTTCGCGCAACGACACTTCCCTGTATAACAGCACCTCCACCACTGTGACGTACAGGGCCGTCATCGCCGCAGCTTCAGAAATAGCAAATACCCCGGAGTAGATTCCACCAAGAATGAAAATCGGTAGAGGCAACTCCCAGCGTGCCGCTTTGACCGCCTGCCAGAGCTTTCTGCGGGAGAAGGGTATTCTCGGAATCCCGCCACCGCGATGGCGCCATAAAGTCCAGCCGATGAGCATCGCCAGCATGATCAGCAGCGGCAGCACCCCGGCTTTGAAAAGGTCCACAATCGTGAACGGTTCTCCAACCTCCAGCTGTTGCGCGACAATTCCGTAAATAATGAGCGGTACCGATGGAACTAACAGTAATCCTAAGCTGCCGGATGTAGTAACCAGGCCTAAACTGAATTTTTCATCGTAGCCTGCCTGGTCGAGTGCGGGTAACAACAACGCACCCAGCGCGACAATCGTAACCCCGGATGCGCCAGTCAAGGCGGTAAAAACGGCACACGCAAGGAACCCTACCACCGCAAGTCCGCTTGGCAGCCCACCCACCATGCTCTGCACAACATCCACAAGTCGCTGGGAGGTTTTCGCTTCCGCCAGCATATAACCGCTGTAAGTAAACAACGGAAGTGCAACGAGGAGTGGTGTGTCAACGATCCGATACACTTCGACGGCAACAATCGCGAGTGGAATGTCGCCCGCCAGGAAACCCAGCATTGCCCCAGCCAGCAACACCGCGAACAATGGCGCTCCAGCGAGTGCAGCCAATACGACAAGGCAGATTCCCAACCAGATCATGGTGGATCGATCGTATGAAAAAAGTACCTCAGACACATGATCCCGGCACCAATCGGCATGATTGCCTCGCAAACCCAAGCGGGAACCTGTGCGAATGCCAGCACCTGTACTTCGTATTCAGAAAGCACAAACAGGTAGCTGTGCCAGGAAAACAGCCCGAGCATCCCACAGGTGAACGCATTGGCCGTTCTCTTCAGGGCAGGTTTTTTATTTTCACCGATGAAGCGGGTGAGCAGATCCATGCGGATGTGTTCGTCGTTACGCGAAGCGACCATCGCACCGACCATGGTTACCCAGAGAACGAGCACCCTCACCAGCGCATCACCAAGAAAGATACCGGTATCGAACAGATTACGAGCTACCACCTGATAGACGGCAAGGCCGATCATGGTGCTCAGCAGCGCCACCAGGAGGCCACTTTCGAGACGTCTGAGTTGCGTGGCTATGGTTTCAATCAAGAGTGGCCCGATAGTCGGACAGGTGACGCAACAACGACTCGTACATCGGCCGCGTAACGAATCCTTCCTCCACGAGTTTCACGATGGCTCGTTCGGCATAAGCTTGCCATTCCTGAACGACTGGCTCGCTCGGTCGGTGCCACAACAACCCTTGAGATTTCAACGCGACGATCGCTCGTTCATGATCTTTGCGGCTGCGCGCATTGACCTGACGCACGGCTTCCCCCATGACCTCTCGCACCAACGCCTGGTCTGCTTCGTTGAGCTTACTGAACTGTCGTTCACCCACGGCCAATAAACCGTACACGTATAACAAGGGTACATCGAGCACATGATCGAGTTGGGTATGCCACTGAAGGGCAATGGCCCCGACCGGTGGTACGGCCACTCCGTTGATCAACCCCGTCTGTAGTCCGCTGTACACATCGGCAATAGACAGCGAAATCGGTTTGATTCCGAAAGCAGCCACTGCACGAGCCGAACCTGGATCGCCAGAGGGAGTCCACACTCGCTGCGCCCGAGCCTCCCCGACCGTCTCGACCGCCACCTTGGACATAGCATAGGCAAAACCGACCTCGGCGATGCCGAACGAAACATATCCCTTACCTTCCAGACCCTCGAGCAACAACGGATCCATACGTGCGCGTACATAGTCGAGCTCAGCCAGAGAGGTGAACACCATCGGCAGGTTGTACAGCTGAATATCTGTGTAGGTCTGTGTTAGTCCACCCGCGGTCAGTACCGCACCGTGAAGCTGACCCAGGCGAATTTTTCGCAACACGGTTTTGTCGTCACCCATTATCCCACCCGGGTAGAATTTGAAGGTAACGCGGGACTCGCTGCGTTCGCCAATCTCAGCCCCGGCACTACGCAGCAGTTTCATCCATGCCGAGCCATCGGGCGAAAGAGTGGCTACTTTGAACGTCACGCCATTTGTGGCAGAAGACAAAGACGCCAATAATGCGCCCACCATGATTAGGCTAAAAATACGCATCGGCAGACTCCAACAATGCTGCAGCTTGTTCCTGCGCAACGACATTAATTAAGGTTAGACCCGGTAGGACTGGATCAGTTGCGAGAACTTCCTGCAACAGCCTGTCGTGCAACTCACGATCGAACACGAGTCGAGCGTACTGTTCGGCAAACATCACTTTCGTGAGCAGTTGCCGCCCCCCGGAAAGTTCTACAGCGCGCTCAAAATGATTGCGCCCAACCTCGGGTTTTCCACCGAGACCGGGCGGTAAAATCGTCTCGAACACCCCCATATAAAGGTGCGCACCGCCATGGTCGAAGCTTTCATCAAGCTCGATCACCCGTTGCATGAGCGCCTTCACTCGCCCGAGTTCTGCAATCGCGACAAAATCATCGCTATTGGCTTGAATCCATGCTGCCCAGGTGGTTCCAAGCCGGTAGAGTATTGGAACCTGCTCCTCGTCGAGGCCGGCAAGCCAACGTTCATATTCAGGATAAGGCCGCGTTCTGAGTTCGCAACCGTCGTCAATTCCGCGGCAGGCTGCTCTGGAGGCAAACCCAAGGGCTTTGCTCTGCAACGCTTGATTGCGCTTTTCTTCCTCGACGAAAGCCGCCGCATAGGCCGAATTCAACAAAGCCGCTTGATTCAACAGGTTGACGTTGTCGGGTGATTGAGCGACGAGCCCGTCGATTAGAATCAGGTAAGCAGGTGCGCCATCACGAACCATGGCCAGATCTGGATTGTCGAGAATGGCGTTTGCCAGGTTCTCGGTAAACCCTGCGGCAACCGAGGACATGAGCGAGGCGCAACCGCCGCTCACCAAAAGCGAAAAACTCAAGATTGCAACTGCGATGCGCCCCACGTGTCCTTTCCCTGTGAGCGAAATCAATCTCTCGTTAACCTTCGGGGTTGACGATTCCGGAAACGTCCTCGAAGACCTCTTCGAAAGCCGGTCGTCCACGATACCCCGGCACTGCAAATTTGGCAGCCAACGTCCCATCTACCTTGATGTAGAGGATGCCTGGATACGGAATCCCATAACCCATATGACCCGGACCGTACTCCGTATTCAGCACGCCGTACGCCCTGACGTGTTTGATATCCACATCCTGCAGCAACGGAAACCCCAGATTTTTATCTTCCTGAAACTCAACCAGTATTGCCCGGTCGTCATACGTCATCGCCGCAACGTTGACGCCGAGGGCTTCGAACCGTTCTCGCCATTGTGCCAATTGGACCAACTGGCGTTGACAAAAGGGTCACCAATCCGCCGAACGGCTGAGCAACAGCAGCAAGCCCCGTTCACCCGCGAGATTGGCAAGGTTACGCGGTGTTCCCGTGTGATCGTTCGCTTCGAGTTGCGGCAGTGTTGCGCCGATCGCCGGTCCCCAGTCATCGCGATAATCACTCCAACCGATCACTGGCATACATAACGCGAGTAGCAGCGTCGCTACGAAGCACTTTTTCGTCATCCGAGTTCTCCATATCGGGCCTTGTCCGTCGGTAGCAGAATTACCTCTTGAAGGCCGAGATTGTGTACGTCTTCCCGAATCGAGTTCAGAAATTCCCGCTTTTTTGCTCCGTAACAACACCCGAAGAGTTTCTTCCTCTGTTTCATGATACGAAGTTGGTATTCGGTCGCAGCCTGCTCGATACGCCGTCTTGCCTTGGCCTTGATCTCGAGCTTCGAAACACCAATCAGAAACGCATCGAGCTCTAGTTGTTTGACGAGATTCAAGTCGAGCTTCTGAAGATACCAGAGGCGTTTTACATTGGCATCCGACAGCGCCGGTCGCAGAAGCGCCAGGTGATTCACGCTGTGCCGAACCCAGGCGATGGCACGTTTCAGTTTGCGCGGCTTGTCTGAAACTCCGTCGCCCCTGCCTTTATCAGCGATCAGGCGAACGCCGTAACGACGCCCTCGAGCATACGCGCGAACGATACCGTTAACGATGAGATCGTCGTCGCTAATCTGTCGAAGCTGTGAATAATCACGCCAGCAGGCCGATTCGTCCTGAAATACACGAGCCAAACGCTCCACCTGGCCCGGGTCCGGACGCTGCCCTACCAACTGCCGGATCAACAAATCGCTCGCCCGCCGGATCGCTCTGCCGGTCTTGGCACCACCACTTTTCTTGCGCAACTGCCTGGCGGTGTTGCCAAACGGACTATCGAGTGCCGGTTGGAACGCCTGAGCCAGCTGCAAACGCCTGACCGCATCCCGATAGGGAGTTCTGCCTACAGACCAATGCAACATCTGCCAGAAAGACGACAACTGTTCGGCGCTGGTCATTACCAGACGCAGTTCCTGCCTGGTAAGCTCACCTTCAACCCTGCTCAAGTGTTGTAAGCAGTCATTGTTGATCTGTAATGCTGTGCTGACGAGATAATCGGCCAGCTGCATTCGTCCGTACACCTCAACGAATCTCCACAATGCTAGCGTTCCGGCCTTGTTAAACGAATTAGATCGAACGACCATGCTACTAGGCTACCTGTAAGCTCGTCCACATCGCTCTAAAGGGCCCGACGGGACGGCTTCTGCTATCGATCGTTCTGAAAATAGTGCCCTGCTGCGCCATATCGCATACATTCACACCCTGCGGACTGATCGGACCCTAAGTCAAATGCCCTCTTTCGAAGCCAACGCCACGGAGATTTACTACGAGCAAACCGGATCCCGCGCAGAGGTTCCGCTGCTACTCATACACGGCTTAGGCTGCCAACTCATCCACTGGCCGAAGCCATTCATATCGCGACTGACAGATTCTGGCTTGCGGGTGATCACCATGGACAATCGCGACGTGGGTCTGTCGGAAAAGCTGGGCTCCAACCCCACCCCGAGCATCGAGGAAGTTCTTTGTGATCCCCTGGCTCATGAACCGCATTACAGCCTCGCGGACATGGCCGCGGATGCTGCCGCGTTGCTGAATCACCTCGGCCAAGCGGGTGCTCATATTGTCGGGTTATCCATGGGTGGCGCTATCGCCCAGCATATGGCCATCGAATACCCACAGCGGGTTTACAGCCTGACATCGATCATGTCGAGTACCGGGAACCCCGATCTGCCAAGCGGCGAAGCACAAGCTTATGCCGCCTTCCTTTCCACGCCGCCGCCAGACCGCGCACGGGCTATCGCTCACAATTCTCACGGCTGGCGGACCGTTGGTGGTCCACACTACGACTCGACTCTTTGCGGACTCGCCGCCATGTCGGAATCCGCATACCACCGCGGGTTCTGCCCTTCGGGAGTTGCTCGGCAACTGCTGGCATTACTGACGGCTCCTCCGAGACATACGTTGTTAGGCGGTGTCTCCATTCCCAGCCTGGTCATTCACGGTGCCGCAGACCCATTAGTACCTCTAGCCGCCGGACAAGAAACGGCGGCGTGTCTTCCCAACGCTGAACTCCATGTTATCGATAAAATGGGCCACGACCTTCCCGAGCCGTTGCTCGGGGAAATCGCCGATCGCATTATCGAGCATGTTCGCTCAGTGCCGATTACCCGCTAGTTTCCTAACGAGCGAATGAGCAATCAAGAAAACCTGGTGCTGGTGGAAAAAGACCAGGGAGTTACCACGGTAACCTTCAACCGACCAGAGGCTTTGAACGCGCTGTCGCGAGCTCTGCGCAACCGTATGACAGAGGTCTTCAACAGACTATCCGACGACCCCGAAACCGAGGTCATCATTCTCACCGGTGCCGGTCGGGCATTCACGGTCGGTCTCGATCTCAAGGAACTCGGCGGCGAGATAGCAGTAGAGGAATCCATCTCGGACGGCGATCTCAGCGAGGCAATGAAGGCTTGCCACCAACCCATCATCGGTGCAATCAATGGCTTCGCGATCACCGGTGGCTTCGAGATTGCGCTGATGTGCGATTTCCTGATCGCCTCCACCGCAGCGAAGTTCGCCGACACCCACGCCAGGGTCGGGGTCGTACCCGGTTGGGGTCTGTCCCAGCGCTTACCCAGATTGATCGGTATTAATCGCGCGAAGGAGCTATCACTAACCGGCAATTACCTCGACGCTCAAACCGCTGCCAACTGGGGGCTGGTCAACCGGGTCGTAAGCCCGGAAAAACTGCTCGATACCTGCCGCGACCTCGCGCGAGACATCGTAACCACCGATCCCGCTACCCGTCACGAAATCAAACGGATCATGGACGAAGGCTGGCTGACGACGCTCGGCGATGGGCTTGACGTCGAACTGGCCGCCAATCGGGCACACTCCCGAACCGAGGTACGGGCCGAAAAGGTTGCCGCCAGGCGGGCGGATATTCAAGCCAGAGGTCGCGAACAAAGTAGTTCCAATCGTGAACAAAGTTCCAATCGTGAACAAAGTAGTTCCAACCACGAAACATCCTGAACCATCTCAACCGAGATCCGCGACCATCTCCATGACCCGGCCAAGGGTCTCCAGGCGTTCACTCAAGCCTTTCCCCGATGGCTGGACTCTCAGCGTTGTCACCCCCGAATCCCGGTAGGCCCGAATGCGCCCTTTGATGGTTTCTGCATCGCCCAGCAAGTTGGCTTGTATGACCATTTCGTCAGGAACCCTGGCGGCTGCCTCGTCGCGTTTGCCATCGACCCAAAGCTGCTGCACTTCGAGCGCGGCTTCAGCCCAACCACCGCGTTGGTACGCATCGTTATAGAAATTCGTTTTTCGCGAACCCATCGCGCCCAACGTGAATGCCATACCGAGACGTAACGGTGCAACCAGACCATCCATGTCCTCACCGAAAGCGACCGTGCCACCCACTTGAATGTCGATATCGGTTAGGTCCCGACCCGCCGCTTGAGCACCTTGCCTGATGTAGTCGAGATGAGCGTCGGCATGTTCCGGAGTAAACGAGGTACCCAACCAGCCATCTGCAACCTCGCCCGTGAATTGAAGACTCTTCGGACCCAATGTGGCGAGATAAATGGGAATATTCGCATTGCCTGGCTGAGCCAGCCGTAAAGCCTTGCCTTCGCCTCCGGGTAGCGGCAACTCATGGTACTTCCCGACGTAGGCGAGTTTTTCACCTGCAAACGCCAGTTTGATGATGTCGATGGTTTCTTTCATCCGCGTAAGAGGCGCCTTGAACGGCCGACCCTGAAGGCCTTCGACAACCTGGGGGCCGCTGGCTCCGAGGCCCAGTATGAAGCGGTCATTGGAGATGCTCGCGAGTGTCAGCGCGGTCATCGCCGTCATCGATGGCGTGCGTGCACTGATCTGCACAATGCCGGTGCCAAGCTTGATCCGGTCGGTCTTAGCGGCGAGGTAAGCTAGCGGCGTAATGGCATCCTGGCCCCAGGCTTCTGCCGTCCAGACCGTATCGACGCCCAGTTTCTCGGCTTCCACGACATACTCGACCTGTTGGTCGAATTCCCGACGCCCTCCCGAGGCTGCACCCCCAATTCCGATGCTGACTTTCATGGTTTTCCCCCATTTCGAATCAGCGGGATGATACCCTGCATTATCCGGGATTCCGAGGTGACCCATGACGCAAAACCATACCAATCGAAGCGTTTGCTTGTTATTCACCTGCTTTTTTTTGGCGAGCAATATCGCCGTTGCGGCATCCAACTACCGTTTACCGGGAGGAGCTGCCAAGTTAGACGACCCATTGATCGCCGCCGGGTATCGCGCCTTGTTTACCTGCTCAGCGCACTTCCTCATGGACAGACCGTTGCACGATATCCTCCTCGTCGAACTCGCGGATACCACCAAACTTCAACTCCCGATTCCGGAGATTGATGTTTCGCTTGGCTTGGTTCGCGCAGCAGATGGTCGCGGGAACGAACAAATTGCCGCCTTCCGAAAAACCATGGGCTGTACGCTGCTTCCGCCAAATTGGCGCACGGCTGACATACCGCGCCTACCTTACGTGTATCGCCCCATGATTTCTGATCTTCGAGACCTACCCTACCCTCAAGGAGATGCTGCCGATCCGAGGCCCAACGAGCATCTTCAAGCCGTGCTTGACAAGGCGTTCGACGCCTCGAGTTATGGTGCCGGGACCCTCACCGTAGGAATCGTCGTGGTCAAAGACGGAAAGCTCGTTGCCGAGCAATATCGGCAGGGCTTTGGGATTCATCAGGGTTACCGAACCTGGTCTACTGCCAAAAGCATCTCTGCGAGTCTCATCGGAATCGCCGTACGCGACGGCTTGATGAATCTGGACCATCCCGCACCGATTCCGGAGTGGGCATACCCGGGGGATGCGCGAAGCACCATCACCCCGAAACATCTGATGTGGATGTCCAGCGGCCTCTGGAGCGAAGGCAGCAACACCAACGCCGTGTACTTCGGCGGTCAGGATGTCATCAGCGGTGCAACAGGCACGCCGCTCGAAGCCGAACCCGGCACTCGCTGGAAGTACGCCAACAACGATACGTTGCTGCTGCTTCGAGGCTTACGCCACGTTTTGAACGATGATCACCGCTACCTGCGTTATCCGTACGACGAACTATTTTCGCGCATCGGCATGCATCACACCTGGATGGAAACCGACCACCTCGGCAACTTCATCGGCTCGAGCCAGGTTTACACCACGGCCCGTGATCTATCCCGACTCGGACTCCTCTACCTCAATGACGGAGTCTGGCAGGACGAGCGCATACTGCCTGCGGGCTGGAGTAAGTTTGTTGCAACCGCAGCACCCAGCCTTCCGCGCCAACAGGGGTACCGGGGTTATGGCGCACAATTCTGGCTGCTCGATCAACTACCGAACGTACCGGAAGGCACCTACACCAGCGCAGGTAACAAAGGGCAATACGCGACTGTCGTGCCTGAACATAACCTGGTTGTCGTACGAACCGGCGTCGATCCTGCGGGTGCCGGTTGGTCGCAAGGCCAATTGGTTGTCGATATTGTCGAAACATTTGGTGGCTAGTCGTCGTCTGGCGTACGCACCGATTTTGGAGGTATGCTGACCCATCGAGGTTTTCCAGCGGACATCGAATGCGGGCTCAGAAACCACCGCTTGGCGGCCAAAGCCGACAAATTCAGATTCACCCGAAACTTGCCTGCGAGAGGAAGTTGAAATGAAATCCATGATCCGAGTGATGATACCCGTCCTGGTATTGGCGGCCGTCACCGCTGGAATTGAGCATGCGGATGCCCGGACAGCGGACGTGCCGGGTCCCGCCGCAGACGAAACCCTGATCTATGTGCTGCGTGAAGGGCGCTTCACGGGAAGCGGCGCGAAGCTGTGGATCGCGGTCAACGACCAGACGCTCGCCCGCGTCAAAAACAAGCGGTATGCCGTCGTCCGCGTTCCAGCCGGCAGGGTCACGCTCAACCTGGCCACTCAGGGCATTGTCTTGGGTTCAATCGCGATCGACGACCGTGCGGGTGAAACCGTTTATCTGAAGTACCGAGTGGGTGACCGACGCGTGCGTGAGGTGGATGCCGAAGAGGGCGCCGAATTCTTACGCAAGGCGAAAGCCACGAACCCCATCGACGCGCCACGCCCGAACAACGAACGCATTCACGCCCTCATCAACATCGGCACGCTGAGAGACGCCATGGTGGCGGCAGCCGATCGGGTTGTGCCCGACGAGGAGCATGCGGTAATCACCTTCTACCGCAAGCCCGATAAATACGAAATGGATCTGGGTTTGTGGAGCACCACTGGCTTCGTCGGTATGTTGCAGGCGAACGAGGGTATGGATGTTCGACTCAAGCCCGGCAATCATTCGTTCCTCGCGGGTTACGTGGGTAAGACCCTCATGCAGGCACACCTCGAAGCGGGCAAACAATACCTCGCGGAGTTGGTCCTGGGTAAGATGCTGTTGCGGGTCAAGATCGTAGCAAGGAACGAGGCGAAAGTAGCCAAAGTGCTTAAAAAGCTCGACTGGGTGCGGGTCGAACCAAACGCCATCACCCCGCGTTTCGTCGAACGCGGTGAGATTCTCGGTGAATACGTTCAGGAACTCGTGGCCCGGGCCGACCGGGGCCAACAGGACTTCACTACGGTAGGTCGCTAGAAACTGAGAACCTTTACCGGTTGGCGGGGAACAGCGCAATCGCCCCTCGTACCCAGAACCACTTCAATCACTATCAGGTGCTCCGGTAAAACCTGAGGCTCTGCCAGGATCTTGGGACTCTGCGCAGGGTCGAGTACCGTGATGGTAAGACAACCATTCAAATACCAGGGGTCTCAAGTGAAAAACGCGCCAAGCATCATCACCTATACCGACGCCCTGCCGGTGAAGGAACTCGAGGCATTCGCTCGCCGCATCGAGGAGATTCGTTACGACTCGATCTGGATCACCGAGTTCACCGGGCGTGACCCGTACACGACCGCGGCACACGTATTGGCGCGGACCGAAACGATCACCGTCGCCACCGGCATTGCGAATATCTATGCCCACGATGCCGTCGTGGCTGCGCAGAACCGTCAAACCCTGGCGGAACTGTCCGACGGTCGCTTCGTGCTTGGTCTGGGCGTGTCCCACCCACCGATGGCGGACATACACGGGCTGCAGTGGGTTGCCCCCTATACCAAGATGCGTGACTACCTCGACACCATGGATGCAACCGTCGTCGCCTCCCCGGCACCGACCGCGCCAGCACCGATCTGGATCGCCGCCAACGGACCGAAGCTGCTCGGGCTGGTGGGAGAGCGGTTGGATGGTGCGAACGTCTACCTGCTGCCGCCTGCGCACACTCGCATGGCGCGTGAACTGATCGGGCCAGACAAACGACTCACGGTGGTATTGCCCTGCTGCCTGTGCGAAGACGCAGACCAGGCACGAGCCCTTGCGAGAAAGGCGCTCGCCATCTACATGCCGTTGCCCGCCTACCAGAAAGCGTGGCGCAACTGGGGGTTTGATGAATCGGACTGGGCGGACGGAGGTAGCGACCGTCTCATCGACATGATCGTCGCCTGGGGCGACGAGACGGCCATCAGGGCTCGGATCCAGGAGTACGAGGATGCCGGTGCGTCGCACATTGCCGTGAGCGCCTACAACCCGGACGGCCCCGGGGTACCCTGGAACCTGCTTGAAACCCTGGCGCCCTGCGTTGCCTCCAATC
>JACZXA010000204.1 GCA_022571865.1 Pseudomonadota bacterium | reverse complement strand
CTACGTGACGAAAAAGTGCGGAAAAATGAACCGCTTTCCCACTTCCGCAGCCGATTCATCCTAAGTCCGACAGACTGTTAGGTTCCTAAGATGAAGGTTTGCTTGTTGCAGATCGACTTTTATCTCGGTGGCTGTCGCTCGCTCAAAGAGAAGCGCCAGCGTCTTAAAGGCATCCGGGATCGGTTCGGGCGAGCGGCGAACGTCGCGGTTTGCGAAAGCCATCATCAGGATGTTCTCAAAAGAGCCCAGTGGACTTTCGTCGCGAGTGCGGGCAGTCGAGATGTCGTGGACAAAACTCTGATGGATATCGAACGGAATTTACTGTTCTCGGTCGATGCAGAATTGGTGAACGTGGAGCGTGAATGGCTGATTTAGCAGCTCGACACGGCACCAGGCTGCAATCGACCGATTATTTTCTACTATGGTTCTTAGGCGAAGAACCAGTGTCTGGAACTCACGTGTTGAATTTCATACCGCAAATGAGTGAGCATTAGGGTATGGCTACTCTCATTGTCGTTATCGCCGTCGCCGCTCTCGCGTTCGCCTATGTGCGCGGAACCCAACGCAACCGGTTGCGTTGGCTCGAGCGACTCGACCTGCCTGGCATCTGGCATTGGGAAGGCCACGACGGGACGTTGGAGCTCGCAGGATCCTTTGAGGAAGGTCACTATCGATTTCGCGAGCCAGAGGGCAATGAAAGCGGCCGCTGGGCTCTGCAAGGCCAGTTGCTGGTACTGACGCCGGAATCGGGCTCAGAATCTGCCAACTACGACGTGCGCCTGTTCGATGAAGGCAAGATCGGTGTAGACGGGCCCGGGCGTTCGCGACGGATCTACGTCAAAGAACACTCGAACGTGGTTCCGCTGCGTCGCAAGCTCTGAGTTCGAACCACCACCATGGGCGACTTAAGAGCGTCTAAAAACAGCCTTGAGCGTTATAAACAGCCATGAGCGTTATAAACAGCCATGAGCGTCATAAACAGCCATGAGCGTTTAAATCAGCCATGAGAGCGATACCGCCTCAACCGCCGTACGCGGCTAAGAACCGCCATGAGCACCCGAAGAACAGCCATGAGCCGTAAGCGCCGCAGTTGGCTTCTCATCGGCGTGGTGATGACCTTTATCGTCGTTATCCGCGCGACGACCAGCCACCCCATCCAACCGACTGAATATTTCGATGCTTCTCAGCCGATGGTCATTGCCCACCAGGGCGGGGACGGGTTGCGTCCCAGTAACACGCTCGAGGCGTTCCAGCACGCCGTCGAACTCGGCGTCGATGTGCTCGAGATGGATGTCCACGCGAGTTCCGATGGTGTACTCGTACTCATGCACGATGCGACCGTAGATCGCACGACCAATGGTACGGGCCGGATCAGCGAATTGGCGCTACCGGCACTCAAGGCGCTCGACGCGGGCTACGATTGGCCGTATTCGGGTAGTGTCTGGCCCTATAGAGGCAAGGGTGTTGAGATTCCGACGCTTGATGAAATCTTGCGGCGCTTCCCCGACATGCGCTTCAACATCGAGATCAAGCAGGCCGAGCCGTCAATCGCCCAAGAGCTTTGTGCAACGCTGCAGCAGTTCGGAGTTGCGTCGCGATCGTTGGTTGCCGCTTTCGATCGGGGGCCGATGGTGGAGTTTCGTGAATATTGCCCGGATGTGGCCACTAGCGCATTCGAACTTGAAGTGGTTTGGTTTGTCGCGCACCAGAAGCTGAGGCTGATGAAGTTGTATCAGCCGATTGCTCACGCGATGCAGCTACCCGCTGAGGTGTGGGGGATCGATCTCACCAATTCCACGCTGCTGGCAGCCGCACACGAACGAGGTATGCACGTTGACTTCTGGACGATAAACGACCCGGTTCAGATGCGGGCGCTGATTGACAAGGGCGTCGGGGGGATCATCACCGATCGACCCGATGAACTGCTGGCAATTCTGGGTCGTTGAGAGGTACTTGAGCTAGCTGGACCTGCCGCGGCGGTCGGGCACATCGGGATGGCGGCGAGGTGTGAAATCATCCGCGGTTCGTTCCGCGTTGCGGCGGTCCTGGGCGGTAGCGCGGCGATCCTTATGGCCTTTGCGCCGTTCTTCGTCTGATTGCTCTGGCATTGGATTCAAGGCGTTGACTCATAAGGAAATCGGCCAGGAATTATACCACTTTTTGACTGTTTAGCCGATTCGTCCTGGCACCTGAACGGGTACAATTTGCGGCTTTGATTTGGGTCTGACATGGCCTCATCGAGAGGGTGGCTTTGAATAAAACCGTCGAGAAACTGGTGGGGGAGGCGCTGGAACTCGTGCGCCGAACCTTACGAATCGTGCCGTCACCTGAGCCGGTGGATTGGTCGGAGTGTAGGGCTGCGTTATGGAAGGTGGATCGATGGGGGGGTGAATTCGTTTCCCATCGAGAGCTCGACGACATCGATCTGGACGATCTGTTTTGTATCGACGATCAGAAACAACAGATCGAGCTGAATACCCGTCAGTTTCTCGAAGGGTATCCGGCTAACAACGTGCTGCTCTGGGGGGCTCGCGGTACGGGCAAATCTTCGTTGGTACACGGTTTGCTCAACCGTTACAGCGACCGCGGGTTGCGCCTGGTAGAAGTGAACAAGTCTTTGCTGGTGGGATTGCCGGATATCGTTTACCGGTTGTGCGATGAGCCTTATCGATTTGTGCTGTTTTGCGATGATTTGTCGTTCGAAGCAGACGATGCATCTTTCAAGGTGCTGAAAAGTGCGTTGGAAGGGTCGGTTTTCAAGTCTTCCCGCAACGTGCTCATCTACGCCACCTCGAATCGGCGCCATCTGTTGCCTGAATACATGTCCGACAACGAGCAGGCGACCTTCGTGCAGGGGGAACTGCACCAGTCAGAAGCCGTGGAAGAAAAGATTTCGCTGTCGGACCGGTTCGGTCTGTGGCTATCGTTCTACCCGTTTAATCAGGAAGCCTATCTTGAGGTCGTGGAACACTGGCTGAAGGTGTTTGGCCACGCTCACGGTGTGACGATCGACTGGGACGACACGGTTCGTGGCGCTTCCTTGAGGTGGGCTCTGGCGAGAGGGGTTCGAAGCGGGCGCACAGCCCAACATTTCGCACGACATTGGACCGGTCAGTTGTTGATTGCTACAGGAGAGTCGAACAATGGATAAGGCGGAAGAGGCCGCTAAACAGGGTCTTAGTTCCAACGGCCTGGTATCCGTTGCTGCGGTGGTCTGTTCATTGTTGAGCGTCGTTTGCCACGCAGACGTGGCATTGCTCATCAACGGGGATCGTATTTCTGGAACCGTCGACAGCGTGTCTGGAGGTCGGCTGCTCATCGAAACGGCCTATGCTGGAAGGGTCGCGTTGAGGCTCGACTCAATCGCAACCATAACAACCGAGGAATCCTTTCGAATCAGGCTCAAAGACGGCACACGTCTCGAAGGGCGGTTTGTTGTGGAAGACGGGACGCAAAAATTCAGCGCGGTGGAGGGAACGCTTGTGCCTTTCTCTCTGATCAAGCTGGCGATTATGGGGCAGAACAAGCTGAAGATGGTTGATCTTGGCTGGGAGTGGTCGAATCGTGTCGATCTGTCGGCGGCTGTTTCCAGCGGCAATGCGGATACAGAAGCCTATAACGTGCTGGTGGAATCAGGGTTCAAACGAGGCAGGTCCGAGCACAAAGTGTCGTTGCTGATCAGCGAGGAACAGGCCGAAGGACAGACCACCAAAGACCAACTGGACCTCGATTACGGATATAAGCGGTTCTTCTCACAGAAGTGGTATGGCTCGGGAAACGCCGAATACTTCCAGGATCCGCTGAAAGACGTCGATTCCAGAATCACGGCGGGTGGCGGTATCGGTTACCAGTTCTGGGACAATAGTTTCGGGGCGTTGTCCGCGGAGTTGGGTGTCAACGTGGTGGTCGAGAAGCTCGCTGAGGAATCTGAAGAGAATCCTGCCCTGCGGTGGGCGCTGAGCTACAAACGCTATCTGTGGAGTAAGCGGGTGGAGTTATTTCATGGCCATTCGATACTGGTCATACCCGATGCCGACCGTGGTGAGGTGATCGATTCTTCAACAGGCGTGCGGCTTGCGGTGACCGACCGCATCGATGCGAGCTTGAGAGTCAATGTGCAGCACGAAACCAAACCAGCCGAAGGCAACCACAAGACAGACGTGACCTATAGTCTGGGGGTGGGTATCAGGTTTTAGTGAATGCCAGATCGGTGTTGCTTGACCGGGGAAGTGGTTTTAGAATGCGCGGCTTTCCTGAGATAGTCCCCTTCGTCTAGTGGCCCAGGACTCCAGGTTTTCATCCTGGCAACAGGGGTTCGACTCCCCTAGGGGACGCCATTACTTTTCGTCATGCCGTCCATGGCGCGACGTGATCAGATTGAAAGGTCCAGGCCGCACATCCGTGTGCGGTCGCCCTCGCCTATCCGAGCGGTGCTCGGATTCGCGTTTCCCTTTCTTGGCTTGGTATCCCGCCGTGCGTGGCGCCCGTTGCTTTACCGTGTTCTTCCCCCAAAGCAGACATAAAAAATCACTGTAAAAATTACCGCTTGGTGCCCCAAGCGGTCAAAACAAGATTCACTGACTTTCTCACTTACAGATATTTGCTAAAGTAGTTTCGAGTAGAAGCAGGTTCATTTTTCCGCTGTAAAACCAGGCTTGCGGGCCCATAGGAGCCCTGTTTCCAGTCTCTTAGTAAGCTTGGTCTAGCTGGACATGAATGCCAGTGACCTCGGCGAGATCGTTAGCCATCACCATCAGCTCATCGCGCCAGGTATCGTCAATACCAAATTGCTTCAGGATTGCCTGGAAACGGGGATGCTGGTTTACCTCCCCCAAGATAGACTGGGGTAAGACGCGGCCTACCTGTAAGCGAAGGTAGGCTGGATGCACACCTCGACGAATGTGCTCGTCCACGTAATTGATGCCGCCTTCGATATCGCCCAGCAGGAAACAGCCCCAATATTTGTAAAATGGTTGAAGATTCTCTCTACTCTCCAACCAGTTGAAATAGGCTTTTGCAGCATCCAGCTCGCGGCGCCAGTAAAGATGGTAAAACTGGGCAAAGTTGCGTGGAAACACCTTGCTGAGTTCTGCCAGATCCTGTTCCGCTTTCTCATACTGCCCCGTGCGACTGTAGAGTAGTGCACGCTCCCCGATCGCTAACGGATCATCCGGCTGTGCGTCGATCCACTCTGTCCAGAGATCAATCGCTTTATCAAATCGCCCCAAGTGAGACAACGTCCATCGGTTCATATGCCGCCGCGAGTAATTCGTCTCACTGAGGTAGTTCTGAGAACGGTCGAGGTAGTATTCATAATAATCACGAGCGCCATGAAAGAGACCTGCGGCGCAAAGACAATCCCCCAACAGCAGGTACTCGTACGATAGCCACTCAGGATCGGGTTGGCGAATCTTTTCACTGGCTTCTAACGCCAACGACCTTTGATCGGGTCGGGTTTCTAGATCGAGGTCTCTTCGTGCTTGAATCCAAGGTATGGGAGGTACAAATCCTGCTGCTTTCGCAGTGTTCAGCGCTACTTCCGCCTTACGTTTAATCTCTTCTCTGGGTAACCCAAACTCGCTTCTCTGTTGTAAAAAACACCAAAACAACAACCAATAAGCGCGGGCAAATCCGGGATCCAGTTTAGCCGCCCGCTGAAAATTAATGATCGCTTGCTCGAAAGATTGGCGAGATTGCTTGCGATACTCATGTAAGCCTAAGAGGAAAGCATCGTAAGCCTGCATGTTTTGTGTACCCACATCGACCAGGCGCACCTTCTGATGCGCACCTAACTCAACCTTGAGCGCATCGACCACACTGCGAGCAACGTCGTCCTGCAACTCGAAGATATCCACGAGTTCCCGGTCATAACGTTCGGACCACAACATGGAACCATCTGCCACCTTGTCCAGGCGCACGTTGACGCGAATGCGATTGCCGGACTTCTGCATGCTGCCGCTCAGTAGCGTAGCAACGTAGCGTAGCAACGGCGAGTTTTTCGCCCACCGTCTTGACATCGAGTGCCAGGCCCTTACACGCAAAGGAAGACAGGGTGGGCGCGACTTTCAGTCCTGGCACGCGAGACAATCAGTTGATCAACTCCTCGGTGATGCCGTCAGACAGGTATTCGTTGTCGGGCTCGCCGCTTCGATTAACCAGCGGTACAACGGCGACGGACTGCGCATCGGTCGATATCTGAGCGCCGAGATCTTCTCTCGGTGTCGTATCAGGTTCGTTAGGAGCAGGGAGTAAAGATCTCAAACTATCCACTAGTTTCACTTCGCAGGCTGACCGTGACAACTCACTGCACATAATCGCCTGGGTGTCACTCAGACTGAGTTCAAGACCTATGGGTAACTCTGTTTCCTCCAGGTGAACGGACAGAATCTTCCGTTCTCTCGAAAGGCAGAAGTTGACTTCTTTTAGGCAATTCGCGCTAGTAACAGATTTCGGGGTTACGAAATAGAGGAAAACCCCGCATTGAGTCAGCGCCAAGGCTACCTCATCCCGCCAGGTTGAACCGGGATCGATTCCGTCGTCGTACCAGATATTGAACCCTTGATCGTGTAGCCACTGGATCTCGGGATAGACGAGCTCGTCATCGGCGTGGGCGTAGCTCACGAAGATATATGGCTCATCGCCCTTGTATGCAGGAAATGGTTTTTCCAACGCGGCCCCTCCCGGTAGGTCGTTCTGAGTCTACTTGGCTTCCTGCATTGGTCAAACTGACGCTATTGTAGGCGGGCCGTTCTAATGCCAAGAAAAAGATTACGAGTTCGATTCAGAACTGTTCCGCTTCTGGCCGTTTCTACCCCTAGAGCCTCTGTCCCAGGAACGTCGGCTTTCGGGAATACTTCAGCTAATTTCCAGGATACCCAGGTAGCGGACGTTTGCCGGGATGGTGCGAATGCGCACTAAGTGCCCCCAAACGGTCGTCTTTGGAAAGTAGTTGCCCCTTCGAGCAGAGACAGAGGCTTAAAAACGGAAATGGCGGTACCGACAATTTGGCGACCGAGCGGTTGCAAAAGCTGGCACCGATGACGCGTTCGAAGGCAATTCGATATAATGACGGATTGGTTCTGCGTAGTTCCCCTATGTTCACGTTCGTTCGAATAGTCGCAAATTTTTTTGCGGTATCACTTTTGATGCCCATTTATGCGGCCAATGCTGCCTCGGATGATATAACCCCCACGATTGAGGTGCTCCGTTTTGCTGAAGACAACCTGATCATCAATCTGGATGGTCTGTTGGATGAAGACGTGTGGATGAGCGTGCCTGGATACGACGACATGATCGTGAGCACCCCCGATGATCTGACCGTCCCGATCTATCGCACGGATGTACGTTACTTCTATACAGAGAAAGGCTTGTACCTCGGTGCGAAAATGATACAGCCCAAAGAGACACTCGTTGAACGACTATCCAGCCGGGATGCGTTCATCATTCGAGATAGTTTTGGCATCACCCTCGATACATCGGGTCAGGGATTGTATGGCTACTGGTTTGAGGTCGGCCTCGGTGGCTCGGTGTTGGATGGCAAGGTGGCTCCTGAACGACAGTTTTCGAGCCAGTGGGACGGGCCATGGAGCCGGGGTAGCGCAGCCCTGGATGATGGGTGGAGTGCGGAGATGTTCCTGCCCTGGTCGATGATGGCAATGCCCCAGCAAACGGGGAAAAGGGATCTGGGTTTTTACGTCAGCCGTCAGGTCGCACACCTCGATGAGACGTGGAGCGTGCCGGCATTGCCTTCCAGCCAATCACGCTTCATGTCGGCACTGGGAACGCTCACCTTCGAAGACGTTCAGCCGAGCCGCCAGTTTGCCCTGTTTCCCTATACCAGCATCACCTACGACGAGATTACCGAGGAGGATACTTATCGGGGCGGGCTCGACGTATTCTGGCGCCCGTCGACCAACTTTCAACTCACCGCGACGCTGAACCCGGACTTTGGTGTTGTGGAATCCGACGACGTTGTTGTCAACCTGACAGCTTTCGAGACCTATTTTCCGGAAAAGCGCCTGTTTTTCGTTGAGGGAAACGAAGTCTTCGAAACCTCACCTCGTTCACGACCTCGGGGAGGGGGAAACTT
>JACZXA010000203.1 GCA_022571865.1 Pseudomonadota bacterium | reverse complement strand
GACTGCCGGATCCCGGCGTGCCGCCGTCGCAATCGACGCGGGCACGGGAGAGACACTGTGGATGTACCGGCTGGACGAAGGTGCCCGCGGTGAGACAGCACCGCGTCGCAGTTCGGGCCGTGGCGTGGCGTACTGGACCGACGGCCCCGATAGAAAAGACGAACGAATATTCTGGGGCACCGGGAGCGGTGACCTTATTTGCGTGGACGCCAAAACCGGTCACCCGTGCGAGGGCTTCGGCAACCACGGCCGGATCGACCTCACGATAGGGTTGCCGCGTGCCGACCGTTCGAATCGTGACTATCTGAACGCGATGCTCTACTCGGTGCAGTCCCCGCCCATCGTCGTGCGCGATGTTGTCATTCACGGTTCATCGATCGCCGACAGACGCATTAACAAGGAAGCGGTACCGGGCTGGGTTCGCGCCTGGGATGTCCGCACAGGGGAACACAAGTGGGACTTTCACACCGTACCCCAGGAACAAGACGAGGGCGTCGAAACCTGGCAGAACGATTCCTGGAGGTACTCCGGGAACGCCAACGTATGGACGTACCTGAGCGCGGATGAGGAACTCGGATACGTCTACCTGCCGACAGGCACGTCCACAAACGATTACTACGGCGGTCACCGCCCGGGAGACAACTTGTTTGCCGAAAGCATCGTTTGCGTGGATGTGGAAACAGGTGAGAAGGTCTGGCATTTCCAGGCAATTCACCATGGCTTGTGGGACCTCGACTTTCCGACGGCCCCGAACCTGCTGGACATCACGGTTGATGGCAAGCCGATCAAGGCGTTGGCACAGGTAAGCAAGCAAGGCTTCATCTACGCGTTCGACCGGGTGACCGGGGAGCCAATCTGGCCTATTGAGGAAAGGCCGGTCGCAACCGACACCAACCTACCCGGTGAAGTGGTGTCACCGACACAACCCTTCCCGACCAAGCCGGCGCCCTTCGAGTACCAGGGCGTTGTCGAAGACGACCTCGTCGACTTCACGCCGGAAATACGTCAGATGGCCCTCGAAGCCGTGAAAGGTTTCAGGCTGGGCCCCATCTACACGCCTCAAATGATTGCCGACGGTGAGATGAAGGGGCTCTTGTTCAGGCCGACAGGTGGTGGCGCGGCCAACTGGTCCGGCGCCGCCGTCGATCCCGAAACAGGCATACTGTACGTGCCGTCGCGAAACCGCGCCGGTGTGATCTCCTTCTATCAGCCCGATGGAGGAAACCTCAAATACACCCATGGCGCGCCGGAGCCTGCCAGGCTCGCGGCAAAAGGCGAGCGGAATTTTCCGACTATGCCGCGCGGACTTCCGCTCCTGAAGCCGCCCTATTCCCGAATGACCGCCATTGACATGAACACGGGCGATCACATCTGGATGACGCCGCTCGGTAACGGCGACCTCATCCGTAACCACCCCATGCTTCGAGATCTCGACCTGCCTCCGCTGGGAGGGGATGGTCGCGGCGGTCCGCTGTTGACAAAAACGCTCTTGTTCAGCGCGCTGTCGGCGGGTGGGAGTGACGGTGGAGCACGACTGGTCGCCTATGACAAAGCCACGGGCGAGGAGCTTGGATCGGTAAATCTGCCGCGTGGCGCCATCGGCACCCCGATGACCTATATGCTCGACGGCAAGCAGTACATCGCTCTGACGATCGGTGGCACCCCGCCCGAACTCATCGCTTTTACGCTACCTTGAACGCTGCAGACAAGGCACTCATGACAAGCAAACCTCATCGTCGGTGGACGCGAATCCTACCGGCCGCCATCACCCGCGCACTGTTGATGGTGAGCGTCGGTGTAGTACCGCTGCTCGGAGCGACTGAGCCTGTCTCCATCTGGGAAGGTATCTACACGGACGTTCAAGCCGCGCGCGGGAAAGAAGTGTTTATTCGGGCCTGTGTCGAGTGCCACTCCAACCAGCTTGGAGAAACGGCCGGGGACGGCACAGCGCCATCGCTCCTCGGGGAGACCTTCAGTTACCGATGGACGGATTATTCGATTACCGGACTGTTCGATACCATCCGCCAGACGATGCCCGAAGCTGCGCCGAACAGCCTGGGTCCTGCCGAATATGCGGATGTGACCGCCTACCTGCTCAAGCTCAACGGTTACCCCGCCGGAGCATCAGAACTCGACTACGCCAAGCGCGAACTCCTCGGTCGAACCTTCATCGATGAAAAACCACCTGAAGACTAGCAGTCAGAATCAACAGCAGTGTCGGAGACTTCCTTCCGAGAAATTCTTCGATGATTGAACCGCCATTTCCTACCTGAAATGAAGCGTTTTCAATTTTTACCTGTTGCTGCTTCCCACAGCCCTTTCAAGACCTTTCTGCCTATCGGAATCAACTTGAGCAAGTTAACTTGCGCGTACTTTCGGTCGATACGGAGTATTTCCTCTCTGATGTACCTCCGTTGCTGGGCGATCAACGCAGATTCGAGCCCCTCGAAGAAGTCCAGGTCTGCCAGTTCCTCCTGCCTTCCCATGAGATTCTCAACCCTGGCCATGTCACGATGAAACTCTGAGCTCGTTGTTGCCAAATCTCTGAACGCATCGCCGAACGTCCCCTCGTACGCGCTTAACGGAGCCTGCTGAGTCACGTCATTCTCATCGGGGTCACAAATTCGCACCTGGGTTGCACGTTGCGTCGGGGTGCAGTTGGGAGCAATAGACGCCTCAAACGCTTCAATTCTGTCTTGCTCTACCAATGCCGTGATCAATGAGGGTGCTGACTGTTTCAGCCTGGGTTCTGGTACCTCAACCGGCTTCAAAACCGGTGGGGGTCCTTCTTGATCTTTTTCGTCTGGGCTGAGCTCTGCAATATCCACAATCTTCCGGACTGAATTCTTCTGCGGAGGCTGGGAAGGTGATTTCGGCAATGGGTCCTTTTTTCTCGACTTCTACAGTTTCTTCCAGCGTCGAAATCTCATCAAACTCATAGGGGGAGATGAACTCAAAGAGATGTGAAAGGTATTTTTTACTGTCGTAATCTCGTGCGTGGCCGAATGCTCCCGCTGGATCACAACAAACAACACAAGCCCATGAAGAAACACGCTGATGGACAGCGCAATCTTGAACAGCCTGGCGCTTGGCGTAAGGGTCGGCGTTAAATCCTGCAACTTGTACTCGTCCCTCGTTTGTTTTGGCACCATCGCCTTCCATGGGGACGAGCTTTCGTCGCTACCGAGGTATGACAACACGAATGCAGACAATATCCCCTGACGATCCCAACAAGTGATCCAAACTCGTAAGCGACCGATTCGCACTAAGAAAAGTAACGCAACATCGGTTCAGTTAGACTTTCAAGAAGACCGGCTATATTCTCGATTTCACACCGCTTGCGAGATCTCCTATTGCCTCATCTCGACGTCTATGGTCAGGATCATTCGCCCTGGGTCCAAACGGTTCTGCTTGGCCTGCACGACAAAGGCATATCTCATACTTTCACGACGGTTCCCCCGCCTTCGGTGTTCAAAAAGTCAGGCATCATGATGCCCGCTGCGAGCATCGATGGAGGACCCTGGCGGCTGGAGTCGGCTGAGATATTACTGCAAGTGGGCTTTGATCCGGTTTCGCGCGAAGACATGCGTGCTATTTATCGCGCGTGGAATGGTGTGCGCCATCGTACCGATCATCCACTACGATTCTGGCATGGGTTCAGCCTCGCAACCGATCCGCATCCATCGTTGTTACGGCGTCTGCGAAACCATTTCCTGCGCAGTTTCGCTACGCTCTACTTCTATCTACTCATTCGCTTCGGGGTGATAATCGGCAAACAGCGGGATCCCGAAAGTTTTGCCGATCAGTTTCTCTTTTGGGAACAGCGGCTCACAGAAAGTACCGGCTCTTACCTGGGCGGAAATGAACCGGACATTCTCGACATGATGTTATTCGGGATCATCCAATGTCACTGCAGCATTCCGGTGCCGCCGCTCGCCGCCCTTCAGGAGGATGCCAAACTTACGAGGGTGCGAATCTGGATTGGCACAATGCAAGAGCGTTTTGCTGATTACGGCCACCTCTACTCTGGCGTCTACTTTGCTCCGCACTCTCCCCCACCGATACGAACGACGCCTCTCGAACAAACAGCCTTCTGGTTCGGTTCGATATTCATGTTGGCCGTCTTTCCGATCACGGTTGCGCTGATCGTGTTTTTTGCCATGCGCGTCGCAAGGCTCCGGCTGAACGGCTGAAAGCTGGCGGACGCTCGATTCAGACTGCTAGCCAAATTTCTTCGCCCACTTTCGCCACTTAACCTTATGCCCACCACCCGCCAGTATGCCGCTGTATCGAGTCCAGGCGCGAGACCGAACCCAGCCTGCGCGAATGCGAACCCATCGCTTACCATCCGATTTGACCCGTTCGAGGCCGTCGGTGATGCACATTACTCGGTACTCGGCGGCAGCGCGTTGCCAGTTTTTCCAACTCCCCTGATAGATATCTTTGTCCATCGCCTGACACATGGCGTCGTGTACGGCCGAGGCACGCTGGCTGTCTTCGGTGTCAGCGACAACGTTCGATCCGTTCCACGCATAACTTTCCTGCAGCACACAAGTTTCTCTCTTGCATTCATACTTTGGCGTCGTGGAGGGATGAGTGCTCCCGAGGTGCTGCTGGTTTCTCACCTCATACGTATGCTGGTAGATTTGGATCGTTCTGTATTTCCAACGCGGGTGATCCGTTTTTTCGTAAACGAACGGCATCAGAATCTCACTTTTCGAGTTGCAGTTTTTTACTGTGCAAGGCGGTTCGTTTCGTAAACTCGCAACCCGCACTACATTGTTGCAAGGAGCACCAGTCGGGCAGCTAACCCCTGATGGTTTCTCGGATCCAGGATCGAGCAATTTGAGTTATGTGAATCCCGTTTGTCCGCTCGTCCGGAACACCGTCAGTCACGGACTATAACATACCTATCAACGGGGCATGCTGGTAGCGCGGCGCGATCGCTGTTCGACCAAAAGAGCGTTGGTTCGAAGGTTGGTGCGATGGTGGACATGCCACCAAAGTAGTTGTTTTGAGGTCCGGCAGGTATTCTCAAAATCAGCGGCCTTGGAAATCGGGTTCTCTTTTTTCCATAAAGGCCTTTGGACCTTCACGCGCATCTAGTGTGCGACCTACAAACTTCTGATGATACAATTCCATTTCCAACTGGCTGTCAAAAGTACCCTCCAATCCTCGATACAGTTCCCGCCGCGTCAACTGAATCGCTATGGGTGCCGCAGCGGCCAGCGTCTGCGCCATCGCATCCACGGCATGATCCAACTCCTCCGGTGCTACGACCTGATTGACCAAACCCATGCCCAGGGCTTCTTCAGCCCAAACCTGGCGACCGGTATAGAGAATCTCGGCGGCTCTTGCCAGACCCACGATACGAGGCAGGTAGAAAGTCATACAAGCTTCGGGAACCAGGCTGATACGGGAGAAAGCCGCCGCGAACTTGCCCGCAGTAGAGGCAATTCTTATGTCACAAGTCAACGCCATGCCAAAGCCGAGTCCGGCTGCGGCATGTCCCACATCACCCGGGCAAATACCTCCTGAAACCCATCTCGAGGTAAACCGCTGTTGGGCTCAGGGTGTTCCGTTTTCGTTGCAGGGTTCTTTGTCGGAGTCAGATCGGCTCCTGCGCAAAAACCTTTCCCTGCACCGCGAAAAACAACGACACGCATGTCATCATCCGCACTCGCGTCCTTGATGGCATCCAAAATCTCCACACGCATATGCTGGGTCAGCGCATTCAAGCGCTCGGGGCGATTAAAGGTAATTGTCGCTACTCTGTCTGCCTTCTCGTAGATGATTTCCTGGTAATCCATGTTTACATCCTCATGATAAATTCCGAGATCTACCTATCTTGGTTCAGGTGTGAGTTATAAGTTCCTTGGCAAACCAACCCTCGGGCGTCGACCAACGCTGCCATGCCCATTTCATCCAGCGCAGCAGTGCAAAGGCAAGCCATAACGACCACACCAGCATTGCGCCACGATAGACCCACAGTGGTAGCGAGAAAACCCAAGCCGTCGGCAAATCAACGCCGGCATGATCAGCAAACCACCGGTAACTGTATCCGGTAGAGCCATAGCCGGTTATCTGCATTTCCGGTGAGCCAAGCAGCGCAAACGGCACGCTCAAGATCAGACCCAATACTGCAACAATCGATACCGCCGCCGTGATCACCTGGATGAAGTTCTTCCACCTGCGGCTTTCAGTAGCGTCAACCCATCGCTGACGCACCAACATCACCACAAACCAGGCAGCGACGAGAAGTGTCGTTGGCAGGTTGCACAACGTCAGCCCAGCGGCGAGTAGTACGGCGTCGAGGGTGGTCAACGGTAACCCGGGTACGCGCGCGAGCGCGACACCTACGAGCGTAACTACGATCAACAGACCCCAGAACAATACTGCGGGACCCAGATCCGGCCCTCCCAGCAGCAACACCCAGCGATCCTGCGGAAATCGCGTGGTAAGCGTTATGTTGTTGGCCGGGCTTGCAAGATTTACCTGTGGCGAGGTGAACGTCAAACCTGCCGTCACTTCATTTCGCCAACTTATCCGATAGCCGGTCTCACCAGGAATCACTGGCAGCACCACTACACCATCGTTCAGCGGAATGGGTTGAATCTCCCCATCTATCGACACTGCAGACACCACTGCACCGTCCGGCAGGCGAACGGGATAGTTGCCACCCTCACTTGCACGAAGCGCGAGCGCTAGCTCCGCTGTTCGAACCCGTTTACCTGGTATCAGATCCAGGTGCACTGACTCAATCGTAACGGTTGGACCCGCAATGGGCTGTGTCCGTTGGGCTGTGATGGTCAACACTTCACCAGAATAGGGATGAAACACGGGACCTCGGCTGTTCGGAGCCTTGGAGGGTACGATTCCGGCATGAGTAATATGCCAGAGGTTACTAGGCAGGAGTTCCCATCTCTCCGAGCGGTCCGCAAGATCACCAGCAACAAGCAGAGTCGTTTCGATTTGAGGTATGGTGCTCATCCAGGACACGACCGAATCGTCAGCACCAAATACGACGACCGCGGTTCCATCCTCCACCAGCAAAGCACGATCCAACACAGATTCACCCTCGAGCAGCGGGATACGTACGGTCATAGCACCATATTCCGGTGCAACCCGTTTCACTTGCGATTGGACCCGCCACTCCAGGCCAAACGCAATGCTTCGCTCCAAGAACACATATGGGGGTGCCGGTTCCTGTTGAAGTGTCTGTGGGTCAGCCTGGTCTGCCCGCATAATACGCTCGAGTGTCAGGCTACCGCTTGGTATGCGACCATCGATAAGACCTGATACCAGCCAGTTCGATTGATCTGCCACTTCGACGAACCCAGGCGGCAGCGCGAACGCGAGTTCAACTCTGTTGAGATGACCAACCAGACCGCGCAAAACGACGTCGTGAATTCCTGATTCGAGAGCCACTTGAAGCCAACCTTCGCGATCCCGGGTGATGGGTACGGCGGCCCCATTTCGAGTGACTGACCTGGGCATCCAACCTTCCATTCTTCCCGGCAAAGGCACGGCAAGAAAAGCACCGGTGTGGATTCGCAGGGTGACCTCCAACTCGTCAGCTTCCACTACCAGGGTTACCCGCTCGATGCTGGCACAGGTTGGCATACATCGTGGCGGTTCAATGAGACGTTGTTCGAGGTCCCTGAGAATTGCGCTATCTACTACTTCTGCATGAGTTTGTTCAAACGGTAACAGCAGGCCTATCATCAGCAACGGCAATACGGCCGCCAACCAGCGTGGAGGACGCCAGGTTAGCGAATTCGAATACTGCGCGTATCCCAGCCCAACTGTCACCGCCAGCACCAAGATTGCCATCAGCGCGTTCAATACCCGTACGACCGCTGGCGGTAAAAGAACGAGGGACATGGTTTGAGCTTCTCCGACGGGCCCAAACCAGCGTAAAGGTTCCGCTTTCCACCGCCATGCGGGCAACCCGGGACCAGTTTGCACCTGAATGCCCTCGGGGTGTTGTGCCCGGCGAACCCTCGAACCAGTAACTACGACCTCCTCAATCTTCTGGGCGGAAAGAGAATCCAGTTCCCTTCGATTCTTGTCGAAGGCGGATGGTCGCTCTGATGATGCGATCCCATAAAGAGTCAG
>JACZXA010000202.1 GCA_022571865.1 Pseudomonadota bacterium | reverse complement strand
CATCCGTGTGAAAAAACCCGATCAGCAGGTAACTGCATAAGCCCACGCCTTCCCAACCGAGATAAAGCACGAGCAGGTTGTCTCCCAACACCAGCACCAGCATCGCGAATACGAACAGGTTCATGTAAGCGAAGAAGCGGCTGTAACCGTCCTCGTGGGCCATGTAGCCGGTGGCGTACAGGTGAATCAGGAACCCGACCCCGGTGATGACACCCAACATCACCAGCGACAACCCGTCGAGATACAACGTGACGTTGGCTGAGAAACCGGCGACATCCATCCACACCCAGAGTGTCTGCGCGTAGGGTTCACTGCCCGCGTCCAGAAATCCGCTTCCCACAACAAATGTCGTAACCGCGGCCAGACCCACCGATCCCGCGCCGATGAAGGCGACGGCCAAATTCGGCAGCCGACCTTCCGTTACGAGCAGGATCAGAAATCCGGTGAGCGGCAATGCGGGAATCAGCCAGAGCAGGTCCGTCACGCTAACCCTCCAGCTCGCTTGCAGCGTCTATGTCGAGATGCCGATGCCGGCGCTCGAGCTGCAGTACCAGACCCAAACCAACCGCCACTTCAGCCGCCGCCAGAGACAGAATGAACATGTACATGATCTGCCCGTCGGGTTCGATCCACCGTGCACCGGCAACCACAAACGCAAGTCCGCACGCGTTCATCATGATTTCCAGCGACATCAGAAGGAAAATAACATTGCGGCGCACCAGCACACCGGTGAACCCGATCAGAAACAACGCAGCCGCCAGGACCAATACAATGTCGATTGGAACGGCAATAGCAGTCTGCATCAACCGATTTCCTCACGACGCGCGCGCATGTAACGGCGACCGAGGTGGTAAGAGCCAACGAGTGCTGCGAGCAGTAGAAACCCTGCAAGCTCCACTCCCAGTAGGTAGGTGGTGAAAAGCCTTTCACCCACCTCCTTGGCGGAAACCGCGACGCCCGAAGTGAGAGCGGGAGTGCCAGCGAGTATGTAAACCATTTCGAAAAACAGGATCAGCGTGAGTATCGACGGTCCGACCCACATGCGTGGCTCGAGCCAACGCCGCTCCTGGGCAACCTGACTCGGGCCGAGATTCAGCATCATCACGACAAACAGGAAAAGCACCATGATGGCCCCGGCATAGATGACGACCTCGAGCGCCGCGGCAAACGGAGCACCCAGCAGATAAAAAATCACCGCGATAGCCAACAAAGAAACGATCAGATAGATGAGCGCGTGCGATGCGGTGGTTCTGGTGATGACGAGTATCGAAGTAATGAGCGCAATACTTGCGGCAATGTAAAACAGCACAACTTCCATGTTAGTGTCCTGTCTCGCAAATAAATTTAATGAAATGCGCAGGATTTTTTGTTCCTGGCAAGGGCGCGCCCGTAAGGGCGCGATAGCAGTTTGCATTGCAAACTGCCAACCAACCCCCCAGGGGTTGCCGACGACGAGTTGTGGTAGGTCCCACGCGAGGAGGAGTAACGCAGCCAGGGGCAAAAAAGACCAGCAGATCGTTGAACTTATTTGTGAGACAGGACACTGTAAGTCCTGTCTCGATTCTAAACCCGAACATCAAACCCTTCCCCGCGGCTGCGTCTATTCAAACCTTGTTATGGCAACAGGCTGTGCACGTCTACCGGTGGCGACTCGTTCTGAGCCTCCCCTTTGTTTTTTCCGGATATCGTTTTCCCGGCAACCTGCCAGAAACTGTAATCGGGATACTTACCAACACCGTTTATCAGCAGGTGCTCTTTTTCGTAAACCAGATTGTTACGGTCGTACTCGCACATCTCGAAATCGGGCGTGAGCTGAATCGCATAGGTAGGACAGGCCTCCTCACACATGCCACACATGATGCAGCGCGAAAAATTGATCCGGAAAAACTCAGGATACCATCGCCCATTCTCATCTTCGGTTTTCTGCAGCGCAATACAATCGACAGGACACACCACAGCACAAAGGTTACATGCGACACAGCGCTCCTCACCATCCGGATCACGGGTCAACACGATGCGCCCACGGTAGCGGGGCGCGAGGTAAGGCATGACCTTAGTCGGCTGACTCCACCACCACTTCTTCTTCGATGGATACTGCACGGTCTCATTGGACGCGAACAGATGTAGAAACACTTTCCACAATGATACTAGTTGGCTGATCATACTCTTGTCCTCAAGATCACCCTTTGGCGAGCAACACAACGGCGCCCGTGACCAACAGGTTCAGCAATGTGATCGGCAGGAGAATTTTCCATCCTAGCGACATCAACTGGTCGTAACGGGGCCTCGGTATTGCTGCGCGCAACAACACGAAAAAACAGATGAACAATCCCGTCTTCAACGAAAACCAGATGATCGGTGGTAAAAAATCCGGACCCAACCAACCACCGAAAAACAGCGTAACGATGATGGCCGAGGTGAGTATCACCGAGAGATATTCCCCAACCATGACCAAGGCGAACTTCATGCCAGAGTATTCCGTATGAAAACCGGCAACGAGTTCGTGTTCCGCTTCCGGCAGATCGAATGGTGCGCGATGAGCTTCGGCAATACCGGCAATCAGAAACACGACAAAGCCGAGTACCTGCGGAATGAAAAACCACAGGTCTTCCTGAGCACGAACGATTTCGCTCATGTTGAACGAGCCGGTCAGGATTACGACGCCCATGATGGAAAGTCCCATGAACACTTCATAGGTGACCATCTGGGCCGCACTTCGTAATCCACCCAGCAAGGAGTACTTGTTGTTACTCGCAAGCCCGGCAAGCAACACGCCGTAAACTGCCAGGGAGGTCATCGCGAGGAAAAACAGCAGGCCAATGTTGAGATCGATAATGTGCCAACCCGGGGCAAACGGCACAATCGCAAAACCCATCAACATGGCAGCTACGATCGCGACTGGCGCCAGAGTAAACACTACGCGATCCGCGAACGGCGGTACCCAGTCGTGTTTGGTAATGAGCTTGATGAGATCTGCAACCATCTGCCCGACACCGAAGGGGCCAAGCCGATTAGGTCCCAGACGATCCTGCAAAAATGCCAACAAACGGCGCTCCCACCAGACCAGTACCAGAGCGCCCAACATGGCTCCAACAACCAACGGCAAGATCATGATGAAGCCGACTTCCACCGTTACCCCCTGGCGATCACACGGTCGTGTGGATTCGGTGTTGGGCGGTAATTGGGATCGACCGCCAACGCAATGAGGCCGTCCGGAAGCTCACCTTCAGCCCCCGTGAAGCCAACGGACACTCCGACATATCCCGATTTCATGGCCGCGTCCACAGTGACGGCAAAGGTCGCACCTAAAACGGAGCAACTCACGCCCATACCTTGTGCCGCCCCGAGACGTTCTGCATCCATGGGACTGAAAATCATGAAAGCTGCCGACGACCTTTCCACGACCGGTGGCGAACGACTGGACAACTCGTCACTTCCGAAAATCGCTTGAACGGGGATCAGACGAAATCCAGTATCAACACCGCCGCCGTCTGATCGTACCGAGGCGGAGCGCGCGGGCATCGTGCCAATTGAACCACTTGCAAGTAACCGTACGCCTGGATCGCCCCCCGCAGCTGCACCGCCAATCTCCTGCTGGAACTTGAAAACCGACTGATTGGAGTTCCACCCGGGTGCCCAGACGAACGGTAACAGTGCGCTTGGTTGATCGCGGTTCAGTCCTTCCATGGAAAAAGACAGCGGTGTTTCCTCGTCTACGGAAGTTTTCGGTTCGTGAATGTTCACGTTCGCGTTCATCGCGGTGCGTCCGCTGAAACGAGGCGTTTCGCGCGGCGTTTTGCACAAGCTGCTGCCAAGGTAGCCTGCATCTGGCGCCACAGCTCTGACGCCCGCCATATTCGGGCTCGCAGCCACCGCTTCGAGCACGTCGTCAACGTGCCTCCACCCGAGGTCGTCTCGACCCGCGTCGGTTGCAGCCTGTGCAAGCCAACGCCAACTGGGCGCAATTGCGTTCCTCGGCTCGAACACGCAATAGAATCGTTGCGCGCGGGTTTCATAGTTCACGAAGGTGCCCGTGGACTCGGCGAACGTGGCAGCTGGGAACACCAGACTCGCAAGCGATGCGGTAGGCGTATCCAGCGAATCGAGCACAACGAGATTTTCTACCGTGCACAGAGCCTGCTCCACCCGCTCGCGCTCGGCCCTTCTGAAAATATCGTTCTCTGCAACAATCAGCGTCTTCGTACTGCCACTGGCAACCCTTTGAAGCGCCGCATTCATGTCGAGACCGCCACCGATCAAGCCACTCCCAAAACTGTTGGCTTCCGGTGCAACCAGCAACAATCGAGGCACCTTACCTGCGCTTTCCAACGCCGCGACAACGGCCCCGGCAGCCTCGACTATTGCCCGGGTACGGGTACTGGTGCCCGAGACGATCAACGGGTTCTGTGCAGACCTGAGAGCCGCGGCGGCTTTGCGAACGAAGCCAGGTTCAGATCCGGACGCCTCGCCAATGCACGCAGCAATCGCAAAACCACAGTCGGCAAGATTCAATGGAACGTCATGCGCCAAATCTGCAGCGATATCGTCAATACCGCTTGGCAGAACGCTTGCAATAAATAATGGATTCAAGCGCCCCTGGGCATGACTGCTCACACCGGCATCCTGCCACTGGGGAATGCCCGCCTCACCGGCGAGGTTCAATGCCCGGTTACGCACTGTCTGGCGTAATGCCAACGCCACGCGCGGCGCCGTATTCAAAACATCTTCGCCGAGTATCAGTACGGCGTCTGCACTTTCGACATCGCTCAAGGACGGAATGTCGGCTGACGTAGCGCGTTGGGTTTGTATGATCAGATCGACGAGGCTTTCTTCTGCACTGCTCATGCCGGTACAGAACTGGGCTTCACCGACGAGTGTCTTCAGAGCAACATTGGTTTCGAGTGATGCCCGCGGGGATCCGATACCGACAACATCACCCTGACGAATCATCTCTGCGAGTTTCGCGATCCCGACTTCACCGTCGAGCACATCGAATAAATCGTCTTCGACTCGTTCCCCCACGTGTTCGATCCGGTCTGTTGAGTTGACGAACCCCGCGCCGAAACGACCGCGGTCACAGAGGAAATAGCCGTTCAACTCTCCGTGGTAACGATTGTGAACGCGCTTCAAGCGCCCATAACGTTCACTCACAAACGTGTTGCAGCCAACCGCACAACCGGCACAGATTGACGGCGCGCTCGAGAGATCCCATTTGCGGGTATAGCTTTCGCTGAAAGGTTTGTCAGTGAATACGCCCGTTGGACACACTTCAATCAGATTGCCGCTGAATTCGTTTTCGAGCACACCGTCAGTCGTACGCCCAAAGTACATACGGTCTCGCGAACCAAAAGCTTGCAGGTCGGTACCGCCTGCATAGTCGTTATAGAAACGTACACATCGGTAACAAGTGATGCAACGATTCATCTCGTGGTTCAGAAACGGCCCGAGATACTGGTTCTCAAACGTTCGCTTCCTGCCGCGATAGCGACGTTGGATATGACCGGTCATGACGGTCATATCCTGCAAGTGGCACTCGCCACCTTCCTCACATACCGGACAATCATGAGGGTGGTTTTCCATCAACCACTCAATGACCGATGCGCGAAATTGTTTTGCAGTTTCCGTCTGAATGGAAATGCGGGTACCGTCCTTGGCCGGTGTCATGCAGGCCATGGTGAGGCGACCGCGCGTATCGTCAGCATCGGCGTATTGAATGACCGCACACTGCCGACATGCCCCGACGGACCCGAGCGAAGGATGCCAACAGAAATACGGCAACTCGAGACCTTGTGAAAGACAGGCATGCAAGAGGTTCTGACCTTCGTCGACCTCAAACTCCACACCGTCTACGACAATTGTTGCCACGTTAGTGTCCTCTCTCGCGATACGGGCAGCCGCCACTTTCAATGTGCGCTTCGAAGTCTTCGCGAAAATAGCGCAAAGCGCTCAGCAACGGCTCCATGGCCCCGGTGGCATGAAGGCAGAAGGTATTGCCAGGGGCACCAATAAACGCGGCGTTTCCGTCCAGAAGTTCCAGGTCTCCGGGCTGGCCGCGACCTTCTTCGATGTCAATCAGCAACTGCTCGAGCCACGGCAATCCCTCTCGACAGGGAGTACAGAAACCGCACGACTCCTGAGCAAAAAAGTGTTGCAGGTTGATCGAGATGGCCACCGGACACACGGAATCGTCCATCAGGATCATCGTTCCCGTCCCCATCCTGCTGCCTGCGGCCTGGATGGAACCGTAGTCCATTGGCAGGTCGAGGTGCTCCACGGTCAGAAAATCCGTCGATGCGCCACCGGGAAGAATGCCCCGCAACTTGTAGCCTTCCTGCATGCCACCGGCATGCTCCTCGATGATCTCCCGAATCGTCGTCCCGATTGGCAGTTCCCATAAACCGGGCCGATTGACTCTGCCGGAGACGCCGTAGAGTTTGGTGCCTGAGTCGTTACCGATCCCGAGGTCGCGGAACCAATCTACGCCGTTGCTAAGAATTCCCGGCACGTTACACAACGTCTCCACGTTGTTGACGATGGTAGGTCGACCCCAGGCTCCACTTGCCGGAGGGAACGGCGGTTTTGTTCGGGGTTGTCCCCGCTTGCCTTCGAGCGCGTTGAGCAAGGCGGTCTCTTCCCCGCAGATATATCGTCCACCCGAGCGATGAATGACCAAGTCTACGCTAAAATCCGAACCAAAAACATTTCGCCCAACGTACCCTTTTTCAGTCGCATCGGCGAGGGCTGAGGAAAGCCGCTTGAACGATTCGTGATACTCACCGCGCAAGAATATGTAGGCTTTGTCCGCACCGATGGCAAAAGCGGCAATGAGCATCCCTTCAATGAGGAGATGGGGATCCATCTCCATCAGGTAACGGTCTTTGAAGGTACCCGGTTCCATCTCATCGGCGTTACATACCAGATACTTGTGACCCGGTCCGGCTGCGTCGCCCTTGGGAACAAACCCCCATTTGACGCCCGTTGGAAACCCGGCACCCCCACGCCCTCGCAAATCGGCATCCTTCACCAGCCCTTGCACAGCTTCGGGTTCTGATTTCGTAATCGCCTGCCTCGCGGCTTCATAACCCCCGGCGTTTTCGTACGCGGCCATATCGACAAGACCGCCAACAGCTTCCACTCGCTCGGTTAATGGCTTGGTGGACAAAGTAATCACTAATCGAATCCGCTCAGAATGTCGGGTATCGAATCGGCGCTCAGATGGGTGATGAGTTCTTCATCGATGATCATTACCGGCGCGCGATCGCAGGCACCGAGGCAAACTATCGGCAACAGGGTAAACCGTCCGTCCGGCGTCGTTTCACCCATCTCCACACCCAACTGATCGCACACCGCCGTTCGAACTTTGTCACAGCCCATGACATAACAGCTAACGCTGTCACACAACATGAGAACGTGCCGGCCCACGGGTTTTCGAAAAATCAGGTTGTAAAACGTTGCGATGCTATCCAGCGCCTCGGTGGGCATACCTAACAAACGAGCGATAGCACGGAGGCTCTCATCCGATATCCAGCCGCGCTTTTCCTGCACGATACGCATCGCCTCGATTGCCGCCGACTCCCGATCGGGCAGGTGGGTGATTTCGGCTTCGATCGCATCGACTTCTTCAACCGAGAGCGCTTCGATGAGTTGGCTTACTTCGCTCACGTCATCGATCCACGTCCGCCATGACAAAGTCGATGCTGGCAATGATCGCAATCAGGTCGGCAATCATGAACCCGCGACTGATCAGCGGAATCATTTGAAGGTGCGGGAACGACGGCGTACGGATTCGGGTCCGGTACGACCCCGTCCCCCCGTCGGATATCAGGTAATAAGAGTTCCACCCCTTGGTCGCCTCGATATTTACACAACACTCCGAAGGCGGAATCACCGGCCCCCAACTGACATTCAAGAAGTGCTGAATCAACGTCTCGATATCCTCCATCGTCCGCTCTCTCAGTGGCGGTGTCGTCTGCGGATGAATTGCTTTGTAGGGACCACTCGGCATGTTGTCCAGACACTGTCGGATAATCCTGAGGCTTTGGCGAATCTCCTGTACACGCACCCAGCAGCGATCGTAACAATCGCCATTTGCCGCCACGGGAATCTCAAAATCGAACTGATCGTACCCACCGTAAGGGCGCTTCTTACGCAAGTCCCAGTCAGAACCAGTCGCCCGCAAACTCGGT
>JACZXA010000201.1 GCA_022571865.1 Pseudomonadota bacterium | reverse complement strand
ACCTTCGCAGGAGTCTTACTCTGTACGGCTGGAATACCTATTTCGTTCGGTTACCGGAATTTGGTGCTTCCCCGGGCAGCCCCTCTGATGCCGGGGAGGCCGCTGCGGAATGCGACCGAGCCGGTGAAAACCGGGTTCGGGCTGCGGTTGCGCTTGTGCGGGGACGTAGCGTTGAAGGTCTAGTCATACTGATTGCGCAAGCCAGTGGGAGTCGGGGGCTTGGTGAGGTATCCGACCTGGATTTGGATGGTTTGATACTGCTGAACTTGAACATCACGCCTGCAAGCACAACGTTGTTGAAAGATATGACCACGCCCACTTTCGTGCTGCAGGAACAACCGGCGAACTGGCAGAAAAAGTATCCATTGGCCGATAGGGATTCATTGGATCCCGTTTTCAACGAGTGCTCAGGTCGATTTATCGAGCGGGTCGGCCGATGCTCTGGTGTTTGCGTCTTTGAGTTGCTCGAGACTACCGATGTCCGTCCAGTAGCCTTGCCAGATCTGAGCGGAGGCCACGCCGCGCCTCACGGCTGAGAAGAAAGTATCGCGTAGAGAAAAAGCCGTCACCTTCCGGTCGGCGAAGATCTCAGGCCGCAATACTGCGATACCGCAGTACACGTAATCGCTGCCCCTCGCGGTGACCCGGCCATTGGCATAACTGAAATCCCCCACTGCTCGAAAATCGGGTTTTGGGGTCAGTACCAGGTGTAGTTCGGTGTCGGGGGTAAGGTTTACCTGTAAATCGGACAGCGGGAAGTCGGTGTAGATGTCACCGTTCAGAATCACAAAGGGATCGGTGCCGAGCAAACCTAACGCGTTAACCACGCCACCGCCGGTTTCCAACAATTCAGCTTCGCGACTGTAGCGGATATTGACTCCGAACCTTTCACCACTACCAAGTGTCTGTTCGATCTGTTCGCCGAGATGATGCAGGTTGATGACGAGTTCGTTGATGCCTGCAGACGTCAACCAGCGAATCTGGTGGATGATCAATGGCTCACCCGCAATCTCCAGAAGCGGTTTGGGAGTGGAGTCTGTCAATGGCCGCAACCGTTCGCCGCGCCCGGCGGCCAGGATCATCGCTTTCATTTGGGTTCTGCGAGCACGGCGCTTGCCTGGGGTCGAATATTGCGAAGCCACCCCTGCAGGCTGAGCAGCACCGGATACTGTCCGGTCATTTCTATCAACTCATCCAGCACCGGAAGGATTACCGGCAGATGGCTGGATCGCGCGTCGCGGAGATGCAGCCGGGAGAAAATTCCAATTGCTTTCAACTGCCGCTGAACAGCCGAAAGATCCAGTGATTCGGTAAAACGTTGCTCGTCCAGATCGAACGGCGTGCTCGCCAGATAATATTTGCGCCAGTGGTCGATTTCTGATGCCGAGAAGCGGTGATAACAGTCGCGCAGGAGCGATGCAAGATCGTAGCTGACCGGACCTACCAGAGCGTCCTGAAAGTCGACGACGCCGAATTGACCGTCTCGTGCGTAGAGGAGGTTCTTGCAGTGAAAATCACGGTGCACGCAGCACTGGGGTTGAGCTTGCGTTGCCTTGATCAGCACATCGAACGCGGAACGAAGTTGCGAGTCGGGAAATGGAATCGCCAGGAGCCCCTCGACAAACCATTCGCGAAATATCTCGAGTTCGGCTCGAAAACGATCTGGCTCGTAAAGCGGTATCGCCGGGTGGCGAACGGCCTGGATGTCCACGAGTGTATCGATGGCGGCTGTCAGTGCCGCTTCTGCATCGTGGTCAGCATAGGCTTCATGGAGGTCCCGGGTGCCCAAATCCGTCAGAAGAAAATAGCCCGGTGGTTGGTTGCTGGCACAGATCGTTGGCACAGGTACCCCGTGGTCGGTAAAAACCTCGGCCAGTTTGGCGAATTGGGTGTTGTTTTCATGTTCGGGCGGTGAGTGCATGGCGACATAAGTCTGTCGCGCGATGTAACTGCGTCGGGTAACAACACTTTGCTCGGACGATATGGCGTGGTCGTGTGGTGTTATCCGGTAAAAACGGCGGAAGCTTGCTTCTACCTTGAGAGGCTGTTGTTCGAAATCGCGGCTGCACCCGAGTTCTCCGAGTGCTGCTGAGATCCATCGTGTGAATGCAGTCTCCACCGGCATCATTATGACGCAGGCGCGATCCCATTATTACCACAGCGGCAAATCCCTTATTATCCGCGCGATGTTGAAACTGCCGAGGCGTGCTTCGCTCATTATCTTTTCCGGGGTGGCTACATTGTTTTGTGGCCAGATGTTACTGGCTGCGCAATCAGCCTGTGGGGAAGAGGTGGAGGAGGGACGGCTCTGCAACGAATCGGTCGAGTCGCCCACCGACCATCGGGTGGCGAGTGCTACAACGATACCGACAGACGCGTACGCTGGTAACGGTTCGCTTGCCGCGAATTACTGGCGCCACCGCGATGCGTTGCCCGCCGAGATTGCAGCTGACCTGCCTGCCTATTGTTCCGGTGCCTACCTGCGACCGGTTTTCCCGCATCCGTTGAGCATTGACGACAACACCTATCCGATCGAGATGAGTGCAAGGCGGGTCGAATACCTGCTGGCGGGTGAGGCGAGCCTGATTGGGGAGGTGCGAATCGATCAGGGAAATCGGTCGCTTGGGGCAGAACGGGCGACAATCGATCTGACCACCCGGGAGGGCACGTTGACCGGGGGGGTGCACATCACCGAACCGGGATTGGTGATGACAGGTAAGCGGGCAAAGGTGAACCTCTCAACACGCGCCTCCACGCTCGAGGATGTGCAATTTCTGATGCTGGATACGGCATTGCGTGGCGATGCAGATACCGTGAACCAGGATGAAGCGGGTAACCTTACGATGCTTAAGGGTGCGTTTACCCGTTGTGAGCCTGGCAGCAACAGTTGGCAGATCACTTCATCATCGTTGCTGGTGGAAAAGGACGACGTCTTCGCCACCGCGCGTAACGCAGTTGTGCGAATCAAGGACGTCCCCGTGTTCTATTTCCCATACCTGCGGTTTCCAGTCACGTCGGATCGTCAATCCGGATTACTCGTTCCGAGCCTTGGATATTCCGACGAGGACGGGGTGGATGTTGGCTTGCCTTATTACCTCAATCTTGCCCGCAACTATGATGCGACCGTCATCCCCCGTCTCATGAGCAAAAGAGGGCCCGGGCTCGAGGTGGAGTTTCGGCACCTTTCCGGGCGCAAGTCCTGGTGGGAGGAAACCACATTGAGTGGCGCCATCCTCTACGACGACAGTCTGTACAACGGCCAATACCAGAAGGATGATTTTCTGGATCTCAAAGCGGCGGGCACGCTCACGGGCGAGTTCGAAAGCGAAAATCGCTGGCTTTATGCCATAGACCATCAAGGTCGGATTGGCAGTTTGCGCACGGTAATTGACTACACCGCAGTCAGCGATCGAGACTACTTCCATGATCTCGGGACGGATCTCGGCGTTTCCAGCCGCATAGAGCTCGAGCGCCGCGGGGAGATACAATATGCCAATGGCGGCCTGTTCATGCGCCTGTGGGCCCAGCGTTTCGAACGCATGGACGAAATTACCGTGGATGCTTATCAACGCTTACCTGAGTTGGAGTTGACCTACACGGGGAAGCTTCTGGGGCCGCTCGAGTGGTCGCTCGGGGCGCAATGGGTTTCCTACGACCGCGCCAACGACAATTTATCAGGCCTCGACAGGCTGGTGGGCGAGCGCTTGCATCTGGAGCCCCGCGTGCGGCTGCCGTTCAGCGCACCCTGGGGGTTTCTGACGCTTTCGGGCGGTCTTCGCCATACCGCCTATGAACTCAGAGACGCGCCATTCGGCGTGAAGGAAGATCCCGTACGAAACATCACGATCGCAAGTGTGAACGCCGGGCTTTTCTTCGAGCGCGAGCTGAATTGGTTCCAGACTCCCCTGGTGCAGACGTTGGAACCGCGAGCCTATTACCTGTACCAGGAATACGTTGACCAGCAGATGTTGCCGCGGTTTGATGCCAGCCGCTTGACGTTCGGCTACCACCAGCTGTTTCGCGAGAACCGATTCTCGGGCCTTGACCGCATTGGCGATGCCAACCAACTTACTGCCGGAATTACCACCCGTTTCCTCAATGCAGAAACGGGACTCGAGTATCTGCGTGCGAGTATCGGCGAAATCGTATATTTCGAGGATCGCAGGGTCACTTTGAGCGGCGCGCCGGGAGCAGATGAACTCCAGCCAACTTCCGCGCTGGCGGGTGAGTTGATGACAACGTTGAACGGTCGCTGGCGGGTCACCGGCTCGCTGGTGTGGGACCCGCACGACAACGAGGTGGATGAGGGTGCCGTCAATCTCCAGTATCGACTCGATAATCGCCGAATTGTCAACCTGGGGTACCGCAATCGCGTTGAAACGGATATCGAGCAGACGGATTTTTCCGTTTACTGGCCGGTATCGCGAAATTTCTCTTTTATTGGCCGTTGGAACTACGATCTGGTGAGTGGTCGAACCGTGGAGGGATTCGCTGGTATCGAGTACAACAACTGTTGTTGGCAGGTGCGCTTATTGGCGCGCCGATTTATCGATAGTCGCAGCGGTAAAAACATTGCTACCTTGGAAGCGGATGAAGGCGTATTTATACAAATTGTCTTCAAAGGGCTCGCAGGCGTCGGTTCCAAGATAGAATCCTTCCTCGAGCGAGGTATCAGAGGCTATAGGGCGGAGACGTTAGATGACTTTTAGGCACATGATGATTAGCGGCGGGTTGTTGTACCTGATGGCGGGCATGCCTGCGCAAGCCGATTACAAAGAGCTCGACGGAATCGTTGCGATTGTTGACGATGATGTGGTGTTGGCTTCCGAATTGATTAGCCGAGTTGACGGCGTGCGCCAGCAGTTTGCGGGTCAACAATTGCCTCCTGACGACGTTCTGCTCAGCCAGATTATGGAACGGCTCATCATCGAAAGCATCCAGCTCCAGTTTGCCGACCGGCGTGGGATGCAGGTGGACGACGAAACGCTTACTCGTGCCGTGATGGGTTTCGCCGAGCAGAACAACATGGGGCTCGCTGAGTTTCAGGAACAGCTTGCCAAAGACGGCATCGGCTACCTGGAGTTCCGTGAGCAAATCCGCCGGGAGATGCTCATGGGCCGCTTGCAGCGCAGTCTGGTCAGTCGCCGTATCGCGATAAGCGACCAGGACATTGATGATCTGCTTAACTCGCCCTACTACCAACAGCTGCTGAGCGATGAATTCCGGGTGGGACATATATTGCTCATATTCGAAGAAGGTGCTTCTGACGAAACGGTAGAGCGAGCGATGGATGAAGCCGATCAGATCGTTCGGGAGTTGCGCGACGGCGCCGAGTTCGCGCAGATGGCCATCAGCAAGTCCGCCGGTGCCCGCGCGCTCGAAGGCGGCGACCTTGGTTGGCGGCGTGCCGGGGAGTTGCCGAGTATTTTTGCCGAAGAGGTGCTCAAACTGCGTCCGGGAGAAACGTCCGACCCCATTCGCAGCGGCAGTGGGTTACACATCGTGAAGCTGCTCGAGCAGCGCGGTGCCGGAATGGAACGTGCGCAACAGACACTCGTCAGTCACATCCTCGTGCAACCATCGGAGATTCAAACCGAATCCGAAACAGAGGCAATGATCGAGAGCATACGTGCAAAATTCGAGGCGGGTGAGGATTTTGCCGCACTGGCAGTAGAATTTTCGGAAGACCCGGGTTCCGCGTTGAATGGTGGTGATCTGGGTTGGTCGATGATCGAACAGTTTGTGACCGAATTTGCCAGTACCATGGCGATGACGGCCATTGGCGATGTCAGCGCACCGTTTCGTACCACCCACGGTTGGCACATACTGCAGATTCGGGATCGTCGAGAGCAGGATATGAGCGAGGAAGCGCTGCGTAACAAGGCTCTGCAGATCCTGCATAATCGCCGGTTCGAAGAAGAGCTGCAGGCGTGGCTCAAAGAGATTCGCGATGATGCCTTTGTCGAGATTCGGTTGTAGAAATGTTGGCGAAAAAGGGGTCTGGTTTGGTTGATGGGTGTTGACGAATCGACCGACGACAATAAGCCGACACTCGCTGTTACCCCGGGGGAGCCGGCGGGTATCGGGCCGGATTTGCTCGTGTCGCTCATTCAGGCACCGCGAACCTCGGCCCTCGTTGCCATTGCGGATGCGGATCTGCTGAGAACTCGAGCGAGCCAGCTCGGTTTGTCAATTGTCATTGAAGACGACCTCGATAATCCCACGATTACTCCGGGCAGGTTGACGGTGTGCCACGTACCAGTGGCGTCGCCCGTTCATCCGGGTGAACTCGATGTACGAAACGCCCCGTATGTACTCGAGACGCTCGAGATTGCCGCCACGGAATGCCTCAAGGGAAACTACCTGAGCCTGGTAACGGGACCCGTCCAGAAATCGATTATCAATGATGCTGGAATCGCCTTCACCGGCCACACGGAGTTCCTGCGCGACCACACTGGAGTCGCCGATGTCGTGATGTTGTTGGTTGCTGATGAGTTGCGTGTCGGGCTTGCAACCACCCATGTCCCACTGCGCGAGGTCGCGACGACGATTACCCGGGAATTGTTGGAACGCCGGCTTACTCTGTTCCTCGACGGGCTGCGTCAGTGGTTTCGATTCGACTCGCCACGTGTGCTTGTCGCGGGTCTGAATCCCCACGCGGGCGAAGGTGGTCATCTCGGTCGCGAAGAAATCGAGATCATCACCCCGGTGTGTGATGACTTGCGTGCCCGCGGAGAGCACCTGATCGGTCCACTACCTGCAGACACGCTGTTCACACCCGCCGTGCTGAAAACGGGGGATGCGGTATTTGTCATGTTTCACGATCAAGGTCTGCCGGTACTCAAACATGCCGGGTTCGGCCAAGCCGTCAACGTCACGCTCGGCTTACCGTTTCTGCGTACCTCGGTCGATCACGGAACAGCCCTTGATCTCGCCGGCAGCGGACGTGCCGATGCGGGCAGCTTTCTTGCAGCGATGGCGCTTGCCGAACGGCTCTCGTGAGGGCGCGTAAACGTTTCGGTCAACACTTTCTAACCGATCCTGCGGTATTGGAGCGAATTGGCACGGTGCTCGCGTTGCAGGCGCAAGACAAACTTCTGGAGATCGGCCCAGGCAATGGCGCGCTGACCGAGGTGTTGTACGGTCGTTGCGGCCGTTTTGTCGGCGTTGAGATAGACCGGGATCTCATTACCGCGCTGAAGGCCAGATTCACCCAACTCGAGGTGGTTAACGCGGACATACTACGGCTCGACTTCCGAGAAGTTTTTGCCAGTGGCGACTGGCGTGTCGCAGGCAACCTTCCTTACAACATTTCGACTCCGTTATTGGTGAAATTGTTTGCGGTGACGGATCTCGTGCGGGATATGCATTTCATGGTTCAGCGTGAGGTCGCCCTGAGGCTGTGCGCGTCGCCTGGAAGCAAAGCCTGGGGTAGGTTGACCGTGCTCGCGCAATTTAACTGTCGTATCGAGGGGTTGTTCGATGTTTCGCCGGAGAGCTTCAAACCCGCGCCGAAAGTCTGGTCTCGAGTAATCCGTTTGACGCCGCGTTCGGAGAAACTGCCGCTCAGCGATCTGGATTGTCTGGAAACCGTGGTCCGTACGGCATTTTCCCAGCGACGCAAACGAGTGAGTAATGCTTTAAAATCCTTTGACTTCGATTGGCAGGCGGTCGGTATCGAGGCGGATACGCGCCCTGATCAGCTTTCGGTGGAAGATTTTGTGAAGCTTGCCAACATTTTCGCGTTGACAAGCCGAGCAAAGGCACAAGAGGAGACAGAACAGTGAATGGGTTCGTGATCAAAACGGAACCGCGCTACGTCGAAAAAGAATCAGATCCGGACAACGAGCGGTATGTTTTTGCCTATACCATCACCATCGAAAACCATGGTGATACTTCGGCACAATTGCTCAATCGACGCTGGACGGTTTCGGACGGTAGCGGCAAAGTCCAGGAGGTCGCGGGGCCCGGTGTGGTGGGTAAGCAGCCGCACATCGCTCCGGGAGAAGCGTTTCGTTATACCAGTGCGGCGATTATCGAATCGCCTGTAGGCAGCATGACCGGTCACTATGAGTTTCAGCGCGCCGATGGTTCGCTCTTTGAAGTCCCCATACCAATTTTCTCTCTTGCTGTTCCGAATGTAGTGCACTGAAACTCAGAGTTTTTTTGGGAGGTTGATCCGGGGAAGGCTTCGCGCTCGGGAGTTCGCA
>JACZXA010000200.1 GCA_022571865.1 Pseudomonadota bacterium | reverse complement strand
TTTTCGACACCGTCGTTTTCGAAACGTAAGATTGCCAAAGAGGTCGGTGGGGACGAGCCGCAACGGTGATGACCACCCATGCACGGTTCTGTGGAATCCCAGGCAATAGCAACCCATCCGCTGATCGCCACAACGAGTACCGCCGCAATTGACACCGCGGCTAGTCGCAACACCCTCGGTTTAGATCGCTCGGACACCCGATTATCGGGGTTTATTTCGGCTACCAGCCGATACCCCTTTCTCGATTTGGTTTCGATATAGTTGGAATGTTTGGAGTTGTCACCGAAGGCGTTCCGTAGCTCGTTGATGGCCTTGTAAACTGAATTTTCGCTAACCTGATTGGCGGGCCAGATCTGCTCGAACAGCTCCTCGCTAGTTACGATCTCACCGTGTCGCTCGACCAGGTACATCAAGACAGACATGGAGCGAGGATTGATCGCTATCTGGTCGGTCCCGCGTACGATTTGATCCCGATCCGGCCTAACGTGGCACACGTTGAGCCAGAATCCATCGTCTGTGTCATCGACTCCGTGTTCGAAACCCATCACAGCCCCCCGTCTCAATAGATACTCCAGTAATTGTGCGAAAACAAGCCGATTCCCGCCCCATATTCAGGTAGGGGAGAAAATGGGAGAACTTTGGGAGGTACTTTTACCTGGGGATTTCGTAGTTTGTATTGGCGACCGTCAAACCATCGGAGAGAGACGATGTATCGAAGCAACCTAAGACTGGTATTCGGAGTGGTGATCGCCTTCATCATTACAGTATTTGTCGTGTCGGTAGCCCAGGCAGCAAAACCTGACTGTGCCAAAGATCCTAGCCATCCCAGTTGTAAGGATGATGGCGGTAGTGGAGGTGGTGAGCCATCAAACCCAGACCCTGCTTTTGTCATGGTCGCCGTGCACTCAAAAGCTGTGCTTAACGAACTATTGGTTGCTAATGCCGATGGCAGCAACCAGAGCGCTCTGCTAAGCAGCGAAACTGAATGGTATTTCTGGCCTGCATGGTCACCGGATCTGAATCTCAACATAGAGGGCTTTCAGGGTAGCATCGTGTTCGAGACCCGGATTAGGACACCCGAAGCGCAGTTTGTCGATTTGCACATCATAGATGTCGATGTCGCTGTTTCCGGTGTGAGTGGCAGCGACCTACGGATGTTCACAAACGATGCCTTCCACGCCGCATGGTCTTCCCAGGATATGATTGCCTACGTTGGTAATCACGATACGCCCGATGGTATTTTCATCGGTACTGCGAAAGTTCGAGTCATTCCAAACCCCAGCGGTTCTTTTGCCCACGTCGACTGGCCGGCGTGGAATCCTGAGGGCACTCACCTGGCGTATGCGTCTTACTACCAGGATGACGAAGAGAAGTGGAATTGGTCCATCCGTATTCAAGAAGTGGTGAATCTTGAAGGCGAGATTCTTAACAAACCCTCCGACGTTGTTCTACAAGGATTGGATGAAACGGATGGTCGGCTCAGTGGAGGGATACAGTGGAGCCCGGATGGCAACTTCCTTGCTTACCGGCTTAACTCTGCGATTGAAGTGCTCGATCTGGCGACAAATATGCGCCGTCCATTCGCCGATACGACTTGGGCCTTGTCGCCGACTTGGTCACCCTCTGGCAATAAACTGGCTTACATGAGCAGAAACGGTAGCGCAGGAGCTGGAAAGCGCAAGATCGTGCTGTATGACCTCGATACGGACGCTGAATCGGTTATTATCGAACGCAAGGGATTTCACCTCTTTGAACCTGATTGGAGGCGCTTTTAACCCTAACAATCGCAACCGCGAGAGGTTCACCATGAACCCACGGTGCCGTGCATTTTCATTGACGTTAGAAACATAGGAGATCCGTACCGGTTAGTTCCTCCGGCCAGTGTGCACGGCACTATTACCACTAAGATTCAATTCGACGCGTCATGACCGACGTTGACAAGATGCTCTGAGTGATCAACAACCAGCTTGCGAGATCGCCTACCAACCCCGCAAGACTTTGACCAGGTGCTGCTTGAGATTCTGCTGCATCACCGCAAATCCAGGAACAATTCCCTCGAATAGCTCAAGACACTTCAATTCCGATATACGGCCACTTTCTCGAACAGCACTTTTGTTTCGCCTATCCTCGGTTGAGGTTTGGCGCGCATGTTGACTTGCAACAAACGTTATGTGTTTGTGAAATATGCACAGCAATATAATTGCAGCGCATTTTTTCCTTGACGCGATACTCTGACCCTAGCGCCTGCCGAGTGCGGCGGCTACGCGCGCAGCCTTTGCCTCGTCCCACCACCACGCATCGGGAAACGCGGTGCGGTACCTGCCTTGCACGGCGGGTCGGCCATACTTGTCCCATACGACCACCCGGTTGGCTTCGAGCGCCCGTATCGGAATGTAGTAGAACTGCCAATAGAGCACGCGGTCGAGGGCGTGGCTTGCAGCGATCAGCGCACGACGTGTCGGCGCACTCATCACTTCTTCGAGCAGGGCATCGACAATCGGTGAACTCAAGCGCACAAAGTTTGCGCTGCCGTAACTGCGCGATGCGAAATAGGCAGGCAATTCCTGGTTTGGCGGGAAGCTGATTGCCAACGAGCCGATCACGGCATCGCTTTTGTTGTTGCGCCGAAGATTAGCGTATTGGGCTGCCTCCACAAGACGAATACTGGTTGCGATACCGAGTCGTTGCAGACGGTCCGTATAAGGCAGGAGAATGCGTTGCCAAACATGCGTGTTGACCAGAAACTCGATTGCAAAGTCTTCGCCAGCGGAGTTGACGAGCTGATTGTCTTGCATTGACCAGCCGGCTTCCTGCAGCAAGGCCTGGGCACGCACGAGAGCGTCACGACTGCTCAATTGCGAGTGGGTACTCGCTGCAAAGGGTGCTTCATTGAACAGGCGCGCGGGTAACGCTGGACGAAAAGGCTCAAGCAGCGCCAACTCGTCGTCCGATGGCAAGCCAACAGCAGCCAGGAAAGAATCGTGGAAAAAACTTCTGGGTTTCTGATAGACGCCGTATTCCAATATGCGATTCACCCAGTCGAACTCGAACGCGAGGCTTAACGCTTCACGCACACGGACGTCTTGAAAACGTGGCCTTGTCAGATTGAACCCCAAGGCGCTGACGATTCCGACATATTGCTTGAACTCATGTAGATCCTTGATCAACAGGCCATTTTCCAGGTTTTCGAAGTCATAGCCTGTTACCCACTGAGCCGCACTGGGCTCATCGTAGTAGTCCAGCAGCCCCTTGCGCAGCGCCTCGCGACTTACCGTGGCGTCGCGGTATACCTCATATCGGATCGTGTCGAGATTGTGCCGCCCGCGGTGCAGGCCAATGCTGTATCCCCAGTAATCGGGCACACGCTCGAACTCGACGTATTTACCAATCTCAAACTTGCCGATTCGGTACGGCCCGCTCGAGAGTGGTGGCTCGATCGTGGTTTTTGATGTATCGCGGGTGCGCCAATAGTGCTCCGGCATCATCGCCACTTTACCCAGCGCCATCATCGCGTTCAGGTTCACTGGATAGGCATAGGTGAAAAGCACTTCCCGTTTGCTAACGACGTCGATCTGCGTTATCGACGCGTAGGCTGCTTGTACTCCTGGAAAGGCATTTGCTTTGATGTGTTCGAAGGTAAACTTGATGTCGCGGGCAGTCACCGGTACGCCGTCGTGCCACCGTGCTTGCGGGCGCAAGCGAATGCGTATCTGGGTAGCGTCGTCGGAGACGGCCATCTTTTCGGCGAGGTTGCCATAGTACACGCCCACCTCGTCACCCGACGGCCACATGAGCGAGTCGTACATGACCGTCGAACCGATGACGCTGACCCCGGGCGCAGAGATGCCTTTGGCGATAAAGGGCGTAAAGCTATTGTAGGCTGCGATGGCTCGCACCAGCCGGCCACCTTTGGGCGCGTCCGGATTGACGTAATCGAAATGAGCAAACCCTTCCGGGTATTTGAATTCTCCGAAATAGGACAGCGCATGCTGCCAGTTATGCTGTTCGCCACCATGCGCGAAACTGCAACTCGCGACTAGCAGGATGGAACTAACCAGCCGCATTCACGACCTCCACTTCAAAGGCGGCCGCGAGCAGTGCCTTGGTGTATTCGTGTTTAGGCTTGGCAAAGATGTCCGCTGCGGGCCCTTGCTCGACGATGGCGCCGTCTTTCATCACGATCAACTCGTGTGCCAGCGCTTTGACCACTTTGAGATCGTGACTGATAAACAGATAGGACAATCGGTAGCGCACTTGTAGCTCGCGCAGTAAATCCACCACCTGCGATTGGACAGACATATCCAAAGAGGAGGTGGGTTCATCCAGCACGATGAGCTGCGGTCGCAGGATGATCGCTCGCGCAATGGCGATGCGCTGCCGCTGTCCCCCAGAAAACTCGTGCGGGTATCGATCCTTGTCCGATGGATCGAGCCCAACATCTCTCAACGCTTGATCGACACTCCGGGCCCGGGCTTCGGCATCAAGTTGCGGCTCGTGCACGCGCAGGCCCTGCTCGATGATCTGCTGTACCGAACGGCGCGGCGACAAGGAACCGTACGGATCTTGGAAAACAATTTGCATCGCCCGGCGCAGCGGCTTCAAGGCATTGGACCGCAAATCGTGGATGGGGATGCCGCCGAGTGAAACCTCGCCAGAGCTTGCGATCAAGCGAAGGAGCGCCAGTCCGAGCGTGGTTTTGCCGGAGCCGGATTCGCCAACGACACCGACGGTGTGACCCTCGCGTATCGAGATCGATACATCGTCTACTGCCTTGAGCTCGCGTTTTTTAGCGAGAAAACCGGTACCGATCTTGAAGTGGACGCGGAGGTTCGCCGCAGTGAGTACAAGCTTTGCGTCCTTAGGGGCCTGTACGGGGAAGCCACTGGGTTCTGAATCGATCAGCATTCGTGTGTATTTGTGCGACGGGGCGGTAAATATTTGACGATTAGCACCTGCTTCAACGATTCGCCCGCCTTGCATGACGCACACGCGATCCGCCACCTTGCGGACGATACCAAGATCGTGGGTGATCAATAGCAGCGCCATATTCAAACGTCGTTGCAGGTCTTTGAGTAACCTCAGGATCTGCGCTTGAATCGTGACATCCAGCGCCGTCGTCGGCTCGTCTGCAATCAAGAGATCCGGCTCGTTGGCCAACGCCATCGCGATCATGACGCGCTGCCGTTGACCACCGGACAGCTCGTGTGGAAAAGCGCCCAACCGCTCCTCTGCGCGTTGTAACCCGACCAGGTGCAACAGTTGCAGAGTGCGCGCACGCGCAGCCTCACGTTTGAGGCGTCGATGCACGAACAGAACCTCGCCGACCTGGCGACCGACCGTATGCAGGGGATTCAACGAGGTCATCGGTTCCTGGAAGATCATACCCACCCGGTCGCCGCGCATCTGGAGCAGTTGACTCTTACTGGCACCCACCATTTCTACGCCGTCGAGTCGAATGGAGCCTTGCGGATGGCTGGCTTGTGGATACGGCAACAACTGAGGTATGGATAGTGCTGTCACGGTTTTGCCGGAACCCGACTCGCCAACGAGCGCAAGGGTTTCGCCGCGTTCGATGTGGAAGCTCACGTCTTCGACCACGCGCTTGCCGTGGAAGGCGACGGCAAGATCGCTGACCTCGAGAATTCGTTCGCTCACGCCGCCTCCAGACCGGTTACCGACCGGCGTGGATCGAAGGCATCACGTACGGCCTCGCCCACGAATATGAGCAATGTCAGCATGATGAGCAAGGTAAAAAACCCGGCTAGTCCAAGCCACGGAGCGTGCAGGTTGGCCTTGCCTTGGGCCAGAAGTTCACCCAATGAAGGGGACCCGGCAGGTAGGCCAAAACCCAGAAAATCCAGCGAGGTCAGCGTGGTTATCGAGCCGTTGAGTAAGAACGGCAAAAAAGTCAACGTTGCTACCATAGCGTTTGGTAAGACATCCTGGCGAATGATGTCGAAATGGGACACCCCCAGAGCGCGGGACGCGCGTACGTATTCGAAGTTGCGCGTACGCAGGAATTCGGCGCGTACGACCGCGACCAGGGCCGTCCAACTGAACAGCATGAGCAGAAGCAGCAAAGTAATGGCCGTGGGTTGCACCAGGCTCGACAGCAGAATCAGGAGAAACAATACTGGCAGCCCCGCCCAGATTTCAACCACCCGCTGTCCCGCGAGATCGACCCAACCCCCAAAGTAGCCTTGTATCGCGCCAACGGTGACACCAATGACCGCACTCATGAATGTGAGCGCCAACCCGAAGAGAACGGAAAGGCGAAAGCCGTATATCACCCGCGCAAGCACGTCGCGAGCCACATCATCGGTGCCCAACCAATGTCGAGTCGAGGGCGGGGAAGGCGCCGGGACATCGATACCCCAGTCGATGGTCGTGTAATCGAACCGGATCAACGGCCACAATTGCCAGCCCGCATCACTGATCAAGTCTTGCACGTAAGGGTCGCGGTAGTCGGTTTCGCTCCGCAGGACGCCGCCAAAAGTGGTTTCCGGGTACGCAAAGAGTACCGGGAAATAGAGTTGGCCCTGGTGGCTGAGCAGCAGCGGTTTGTCGTTGGCAATGAATTCAGCACCCAGACTCAGGACGAAAATCCCCGTAAAAATCTTGAGCGACCAATAGCCTCTTTTGTTGGCGCGGAAGTTTGCAATACGCCGACGTGTCAAGGGGCTCACTAGCCGTCCCTCGTTTCAAAGTCGATGCGCGGATCGACCAATGTGTAGGCAATGTCCCCGACGAGGTGCAGTAACAGGGCAACGAGTGTGAAGGTATAAAGCGTGCCGAACATGATCGGATAGTCGCGCGTGAGCGTTGCTTCGAATCCGAGCAGCCCAATGCCTTCCAGGGAAAAGATCACCTCAATGAGTAGCGCGCCGGTAAAGAGGACGCCAATCAGAGCCGCCGGGAATCCCGCCACCACGATCAGCATTGCGTTGCGAAAGACATGGCCATAGAGCACGCGGCGTTCGTCGAGGCCTTTGGATCTTGCCGTCAGCACAAACTGCTTGCTGATTTCTTCGAGAAATGCATTCTTGGTCAACATGGTGAGCGTGGCAAACGTGCCGATCGTGAGCGCGCTGACAGGTAGCGCAAGATGCCAAAAATAGTCGCCGACCTTCGCCAGCGGCGACAACTCAGCGAAGTCCTCCGACACCAAGCCTTTCAACGGAAACCAATCAAAGAACGTACCGCCGGCAAACATGACGATCAAGAAAACCGCGAACAGAAAACCGGGAGTGGCGTAGCCGATGAAAATAGCCGCGCTGGTCCAAGCATCGAAACGGCTGCCGTCGCGTACCGCTTTTGCGACCCCAAGAGGGATCGAGATGAGGTAGGTCAACAACATCGACCACAACCCCAACGATATTGATACGGGGAATCGCTCGAGAACCAACTCCACGACGCTACGGTTCTGATAGTAGCTTTCCCCTAGATCGAAGCGCAGATAGTTCCATAGCATCGCAAAGTAGCGTTCGTGCACGGGGCGGTCAAAACCGAATTGTTTTTCGAGCGCGGCAATCAATTCGGGATCAATGCCTTCGGCGCCGGGAAAACGCGTGTTTGCTTCGGTTACGGCAATCGTGTCGACAGCACCTGCAATCCGGGCACCGGCGCCGAACGCTGCTCCTTCCATCTGAGCAATCATCTGGTCAACGGGACCACCAGGCGCAAGCTGTACGATGAAGAAGTTGATCGTCACGACGCCGAGCAACGTCGGTATGATGAGGAGTAGGCGTTTGAGTATGTAGCGAGCCAAATCGGCAGCCGGTCTTTTTGCCCTAGCTTATGCGTAAACGCAGTGAAAAGCGACGGCAGCTGGTGGCTGCCGGCGCGTACAACTCAACTGGGATTCGCAACCTCATGAGGCACGTCCGCAGACAATCCCGTTGCTGAGCGCCGGCTGACCTTGGCCGTTGAGCGTTCTGAACAAGACTCGCTTCTCGCCGTTGACGACTTGTTCCACCAGCCCTTCGACCGTGATGACCGATTCCATCAATACCATGCCGCGAAGCTGACCGCACAGGCCGGTTATTCGCATCGCATCACCATCGAAACACTGATTGACGACCGCCGTGAGCGACATGGCTTTGGTCGCGCTGCCATGAAGAATGACATCGGGTAGGCCGGCTGCTTTGGCGACGCTGGGTTCGGTGTGTATCGGGTTGTAGATCCGCGTGCACTCGGTGTACTGCTGCGCCGCATGCAAGCCGATTGGAATTTC
>JACZXA010000199.1 GCA_022571865.1 Pseudomonadota bacterium | reverse complement strand
GGAAAGTGGTGTGACAGGCACACCAACACCGCCATCACCTTGGGTTCCAGGTGAGACACTTCTTCGCCACGAGTCAGCGTCCCCTGGCGCGGCGCCACCTTCCAGTCCCCCAACCGGAAGCCACGTTCGAGATCCACGATTTGCTCAGTACTATCCTTCAAGGTCGGCTCGTAGTTTCTGTTGTCAGATCGATCGTCAGCGTAGGCAAAAATCTACCCGGAATGGATTGTGATTCGCCTTTACCGGTAACTGTCCCACCAGCGGCGGAATAGAATTTTTCTGCATTGGGATCGGCGCCAATGGATAGCGAATTTCCGCCCAGTGACAATGCCTGGTTTTTTGCATGGGTCATTAGTTTGCGACCTACCCCGGAACCGATGTGATCGGGCTCGACGAACAAGGCTTCTAACTCGAATTCGCTGGCAGACAAACGTTCCAGGGCACAAAATCCTATGACCCTCCTGTGTTTTTCGGCGACGGTATAGAAGTATCTCGGGCTGGAAATTTTGTTAGAGCTGACCTTGAGTTCCTCGCGGCACGATTCCATGAACTCTGGCGAATAACCCCAATAAGCCTTTGAGCACATCGTAAGCTCGCTTAAAAGTTCGGCCTCGTCAGGCAGGGCTGGCCTCAGAGTGGTAATCAAAGGCTACCCCTGGGTGAGAATGAGCAGGGACAGTGTCGTAGCGGATAACAAGCGTGCTGCCATGTCTTTTTCCGGTCGCGTCCTGGTCAACCTTACCACTAAAGTGTCGATCTCTTTTGCGGGTGTGTCGGCTCGCTCTGAAATGGGATAGAGTCGTGCGTTCACCAGGGACTAAGGAGGGGCCATGTCCGAATTCAGAATCAACGTGAACGGTGAGGATCACGAGATCGATGTCGAAGCGGACATGCCTTTGTTGTGGGTCTTGCGCGATGTTCTTGGCCTCATCGGCACCAAGTTCGGTTGTGGTATTGCCCTGTGTGGCGCCTGCACGGTACATGTGGACGACGTGCCAATGCGGTCCTGTTCCGTGAGGGTTGCCGATGTTGTTGGCCAATCGATACGCACCATAGAAGGTTTGGCCGAAAACACTCACCTCCACCCGTTGCAGCAGGCCTGGATAGAACACGACGTCGCCCAATGCGGTTATTGTCAGTCGGGTCAGATCATGTCTGCGGCGGCGCTGTTAGCGAGAAACCCGAATCCGACGGATGCGGATATTGACGCTGCCATGGTGGGGAACTATTGCCGTTGTGGAACCTATAACCGCATCCGGAAGGCAATTCATGGGGCGGCCGGGTTGATGACGGCTCAGTATGTGAACGCGGCGGAGGTCAACGCATGAAACAGCGTGACCTCATTAGCTCAGTAGAATCCGCGCTTGGACAACTTCGTCTGGATCGTCGATCGTTTCTGAAAATTACCGGGGTGGCGGGTGGTGGGTTTGTCATCGCTTCGGTATGCCCGACGGCACTGGCGGCTGTTTCAGCCGCGTCTGAAGACGCCGACGAGGCACTGGTCGTTACCAGTGAATTGAATGCGTTTATCAAAGTCTCTTCGGATGGAAAGATTACGATTTACTCTGCCAACGCGGAAATGGGGCAGGGCATCAAAACCGCCTTGCCGATGATTATTGCCGAAGAGTTGGGCGCCCGCTGGGAAGATGTCGAAGTACTTCAGTCGCCGGTGGACGAGAGTCGATTCGGTCGCCAGGGTGCTGGCGGTTCCACCACGATCCCGCGCACGTGGAATCAGATGCGCCGCATGGGAGCGTCCGCCAGAGAGATGTTCATCAGTGCGGGTGCGCTGGTCATGGAAGTGTCCAGAGAGGAGCTGAAAACGGCTGACAGCAAAGTGACCCACGGATCGGGCCGTTACATGACTTTTGGTCAACTGGCGACGCTGGCAGCGAAACAGGAGGTTCCCGATCCCGATACGTTGACATTCAAGGATCGCGAAGATTACACCATCATCGGTACCTCGATATCCGGAGTGGACAACCTGGCGATTACCACGGGTCTTGCGCTTTTTGGTATCGATACTCGAGTGCCGGATATGCTCTATGCCGCGTACCACAAGTGTCCGGCCATCGGTGGCAGGGTAAACGGCGCCAATCTGGATGAAATCAGAACGATGCCGGGCGTCGTGGATGCGTTCCTGGTAAAAGGCAACGGCAACGTGCGAGAACTGCTGGACGGCGTCGCCATTGTCGGCACGACGACCTATGCGGTTTTTAATGCAAAGAAGAATCTAGAGGTCGATTGGGATGAAAGCCAGGCCTCCAAAGATAGCTGGACCGAGATCGTCTCCCGTGCCAGGAGCCTGGCCGGTTCTCGTGGACCCGATGAAGTGGTCGACAAAGGTGACGTGGAGAAGGTTTTTGCCGACCCGGACAATACGACGCTTGAAGCCTTCTACGAATATCCGTTTGTCGCCCACCTTTGCATGGAACCGATGAACTGCACAGCGCACTACAGACAAGGTAGAGCAGGTGAAAAAGACACCCTGGAATTATGGGTTCCGTCCCAGTCACCCACGCGCATTCACGCGGCGGCGAGATCCATGTTCGGGTTGAAACCGGATCAGATCACTTTGCACCAGATGCGTCTCGGCGGTAGTTTTGGTCGACGAACGTCCTCCGAATACATCTGTGAAGCCATCGAGATATCAAAACGCGTGAACGCACCAGTGAAGCTCACCTGGACGCGCGAAGATGACATCCACCATGACTTCTTTCGTGTCGGCGGCTTTCAATCGGTGAAAGGTGCGGTGAATTCCGAAGGCAGATTAATTGCCTTTGAGGATCATTTTATCGGCATGCAGACCGGAGGCAGAGCGGTGTCGGGTTCACGCTTTCGCGCCACCGAGTTTCCGATCGAGAACATCGACAACGCGTATGCTTCAAAAACGATGTTTGATATTTCCACCCCCTGCGGACCCTGGCGAGCACCGGGTTCGAACACTTCCGCCTTTGTCTCGCAAAGCTTTCTAGCTGAGATGGCGCATGCCGCGGGACGCGACTACCTGGAATTTCTGTTGGAAATCGTGGGAGAACCCCGTTGGTTTCAAGAGGGCAACATCCGGTCATTGAATACCGGGAGAGCGGCTGACGTCATCAGGCTGGCCGCGGAAAAGGCGGGTTGGGGTCGTGAGATGCCAAATGGTTCTGGTCTGGGGCTCGCGTTTTACTTCTGTCACGCAGCCCATATTGCAGAAGTTGCGGAGGTAAGCGTTGACGCCGACAAGAAACTGACGGTGCACAAGGTAACCGTTGCCGTCGACGTTGGCCCCATCATCAATATGAGTGGTGCATTGTCACAGGTGGAAGGAGCCGTGATCGATGGCCTTTCCACCATGATGGCGCAGAAGATTACGATGGAAAATGGTCGTATCGAGCAGTCCAACTTCCATGATTACCAGGTACTGCGGATTCCTGATTCGCCCAGGGTGGACATCCACTTTATTCAAAGTGATTTTTCACCGACGGGTTTGGGCGAACCGGCTTTGCCGCCCCTTGCTCCGGCTGTTGGGAACGCGATTTTTGCCGCAACAGGACACAGGGTGCGAAAGATGCCTCTATCGGAAGAGGGTTATACCATCTGATCGGTTGCCAGATCTGCATAACCGTCGCTTCATGTTGAGGTCAGTGCGCATCCCGAGGAGAACGATGAGGCAACACTAGAAAGGATATTATAACAAGTGGACTCACCGGCGTTTCCTACAGATCGACGTCAACGTCGAATTTTTCCATCACCTCACTGAGTTGCGATGGCTCGATCATGCCTAAGATGTTGATGAATACCGCTTCCTCACCGTCGACGGCCATGACCACCAGCCCCTGAATGGCTTCACCATCGAGTTTCATGAAGATCTGCACTTCCTCGTCAGATTCCTTGACCTGCACAATGGGTTCCCAGTCGTCGTTCATGAGTATGTCTTTGACTTTCGTCAACTGCTCCATTGCAGGGCCTGTTTGACCCGCGGTCGAATAAACATTGATGCGCACACCCTGCAGGCCTTTGAACAGCTTCGCGGCTACCGGATCGTCTTTTGTTGCGGCGCTCATGAATTTCAAAATCGTTCCGCCGATGTTGATCATCACCTTCGGCTCGCCGTAAACACTGCTTAGTTCGCCAAACTCGACGTAGCCTGGCAACGCCTTCAGTTCTTCCTGCTGAGCCATCGCGGTCAGGCTCAATGTTGCGGCCAATATCGCGATCATCCATCTATTCATGGGGTTACTCCTTGTCCAATCCAAATTGATTCGAAATGATCCGAACCGTGTTTTTTGTAACCGGTCCGGCGAATCCGTGACCGATGTTCAATCTGATGCTATTACTGGTTTTGCGGTTGGCTCTCGCCAGGTAAGCGAGGACCAGATTAAACTCCTGCCTCGCCTGGGTAATCTGTGCGTCTGTGGGTCCCTGGGGCCACATCTGGCTGATGGCGATCGTTACCGCGATGGCCGCGGTCGCGCTCGCCATGACCCAGCGGAGTTGCAGAAAACCGGATCGATCGACGACGCGGTTTTGGCGCGGAATTTGTCGCAGTTGTTTGCGTAATCGCCTCGGTGCAGGCTCAGCGGGAATTTTCGACATAATCTGCCGTAGTTCGATGGCTCCGTCGATCGCACGGGCAAGTGTCGGGTCGTGCTCGGCGGCCGCTCGCAGTGATATCGCTTGTTCATCGGTCAACTCACCATCCAGCAAAGCACCGATCTGGTCTTCCCAGCCATTCGTGTCCGGCGACTCATTCATGGTCTTATCTCACTCAGTTGCTCGCGCAGCCGTTTTCTCGCCCGGTGCAGATACACCTTGACCTGCGACAGGTTCAATTCGGTTATGCGCGCTACTTCTTCATAACTGTGTTGTTGCATATCTCTGAGTACCACCAGTGAGCGATACGGCTCTTCCAGGTTCGCAATGGCCGATTTCAACCATCGCCCCAGTTCGTCGCGTTGCGCATCGGCCACCGGGCCGTGCACCTCCGGCGTCTCCAGTTCCGGCGTGAGTCTTCGATGACGCAATCTATCGAGACAGACGTTTCTGGTTACCTTCAGCAGCCAGGGCTTGATGCGCTCGGGATCCAACTCTTCCCTTTGGTTCCAGAGTTTGATGAAAGCTTCCTGAGTGGCGTCTTCCGCTTCGCTTGCATCCTTGAGCAGGTAACGTGCCAGGGACCAGGCATCATCCTGATAGCGCTTTACCCACTGTCGGAATTTTTTGCTCATCTCACTACTAACGGTTGAGTTCACATTTTGTTACACAATTGGGTACTTCATGAGTTGCTGTTGTGTAGGGCGACTACCCTCAATTAGACATTACTCGTAGAATTATGGCGGATGTCGGCACGGGCGATGTCTGAGTTAGACCCGACGCGAGGGATGGCCATCGCGTCACGACGACGTGCGGTGCTAACTGAAATGCTCCACGCCAAGAACTAAGGGGTATTGCGCCCCCAGCTATCCCAATAAGTCACCTGTGCGGCATCCAGACGATCGGCTTTCTTGAGTTTCGCATTTTTGGTGTAAGCTACCGGCAACATAACAGTTTGCACAACACCTGGCGGCATATCGAGAATGGCAGCCACGGCTTCCTGGCGTGCAGACAACAATGTCGTCCAAGTTGCCCCAAGGTTGCGCGCGCGCAACGCAAGCATCAATGACCAGGCGGCGGGTAGGACGGATCCGTAATAAGCCACTTGCCTAGCCACCTCCGCACCTGGCGGGTCGGCTGTCGTACACACGAAGATCATTGCGGGTATTTCGTGCAGTCGGTCAACGAGAGCCTGCTGTGTTGCCTTCACTTCAATGCCGCGTTGGTTTGCCAGCTCCAACAACACGGTTTTATAGAGCGCTGCAAGCGAACTTTTTTTCCCTGGGTCAACTACTACTACAAAGCGCCAGTTTTCAACCCCGAGCCCGGTGGGTGCTTGGGTCGCGAGATTCACGCAGTCATGGATGACTTCAAGCGGCACCTCGCGATCGAAATCCAAGTTTCGCCGCACCGAACGGGTGGTCGCCAATACCACGTCCACACTTGCTATATCAAGAACGTCGCTGGTCATTGTTTGCCTTGATCTTGTTACCTTGAATTTTTTTGTCCTGGGCTACTTGCCCTGCCAGGAAGGTTCACGTTTCTCGGCGAATGCTCTCGGGCCTTCCCGGGCATCGGCGCTTTCTCGACGCGCGGTTTCAGCCGGATAGTCGGCCGCAAACGCTTCAGACAAAGACCTGTCGAGACCGCGCATCGCCGTCTCTTTGGTTGCGCGTACCGCCAATGGCGCGCACCGCAGAATGTCGTTGACCCACTCATCCACGGTCGCGTCGAGATCGTCCATCGGGACAACCTGATTGATCAGCCCGAGTTCGTACGCGCGGGACGCGGGCATATGCCGGCCAGTGAGCAGGTATCCCATCGCTGGCTTCAACCCGATCTGACGCGGCAACCGATGTACGCCTACACCGCCCGCTATCAACCCACGGCGTGGTTCCGGCAAACCAAGCTCGGCATGTTCGGCCGCAATGATGATGTCGCAGGACAACGCAAGTTCCAGACCCCCGCCCAGAGCGAAACCGTTCACCTTCGCGATGACCGGTTTCGAGAAATGCCAGCGTAGATTCAGCGGTGTGGTTTCGGCCTCCATCCTTGCCCACCTCGCCCGCTGCTCGTCATCGGCGTCTCGCTCGATCGCCCGGTGCTTGAGATCGGCACCGGCGCAGAACGCACGGTCTCCGGCGCCGGTTACCACAGCGAGCCAGATCTCGTCATTGCTTTCCACTTCGTCGAAGTGTTTGGAAAGCTCCCATCGAAGCTCCGGATTGAGTGCGTTCATCGCCTTCGGTCGGTTCAGCGTAATATAGGCAACGCGATCGCGTATCTCGAAGTTGGTAACGTCGGTCATGAAGTTTGGCGTAGTCACTGTGTGGGTGAGGCAACAACATTACCATTTAGCCTGCCACCTCCCAAATGCCCCGTCGGTAAGCCGAGTTCGAGTTCGGACCATCAATGCGAGCCTGGTAACTTCGTACCGCATCAAAGCCGGCATGATGTACCCCAGCACATAAACGGCAGCCATTCTCCTACCAACGCTCATACCATATTGCAATGTGTTTGCAGCGCCGATTGCCATCAAAATCATGATGGTGAAAGCCAGTAATTGTCGAATCGGATCAATGGACGTTCCCACCGATACGAGGCTCAACACGATCAGTACCGAGTCGCCGGAGATGCTGATGAGAAACAAGGTCAGAGTCATCAGCAACAGCCGGTATCGGCTTGAACTTGCGCTACCTTGCCGGCTGAGACGGGCCAAGCAGACCTATGACCAACACGGTCAGTTCACAAACCATTTTCATCAGGGCATGGGGTGTATCCAGGCCAAGCAGCCAGACGTAGCTCACGTAGGCACGGGGCATGCGAGGCCGATAGTCCACATCAGACGGCGTCTGGAGTAGGTGAGCCGCTCGGGTGATTTCCTCAGAAAGCTCACACCAACCCGTGCGACCGACTGCTAGCCTGGATTGTTCATGAATAATCCAGCTAGGCGACGGACAACTCAACGAGTCCCTGGTCTTCGCTGCTGACACCCTCAACCATGGACTGTTTCGCTTTTATCAAACGGCCGTCGAGACCGAGAAGGTCATCTGCCAGGGCAACCATCAGGGTGTTGGGCCTGGCATGAGGGGCTGCTTTGCGCAAGGCGTTCGCGGCGCCTTCAGGGTCACCCTTTTTGATCACGTGTGCGATCAACGCGGCGGCGGTGGAGCGGCTGATGCCTGCATAACAGTGGACGAGCAATGGCGCATCCATCTGCCAGTCGTGCAAGTATTCGATCAACGTTCGGATATGCGCTTCGCCGGGGTGTATCGAGCCATCCGTAGGCTCGGAGATGTCGTGGATCTGAATTCGCAGGTGGTTCTCAACTGTGATCTCAGCGGGGGTGCTCGGTTGAAGTTCAGGCTGAATGACAGAAATCAGGTGGCTGGGCCCGAGGGTCCGCACATAGTGCGGCATATCGAACAAGCTCGTGACGTACACGTTCATGAAGATTTATGACCTGCGACGGCAAGCTGCATTCTAGCCTGGATTATTCATGAACAAACTACTGCGGTCGCCGATAGCAGCAAAACGTCGGGCCTCGCAGGCAGGCGTGCTCCTTCCGGGTGCTCGGCAGTTTGCAAGGCAAACTGCGCGTGCTGTCGATGCACGCGCCCGTCCCAATGGGACGGGACCCGCGCTTTCCAGTCCGCGCACCCTGCCTGCGAGGCTCGGCGTTGTACTACTCTGGCAGTTTGCTTCGCAAACTGCTTGGCAATTCGCTTGCGAA
>JACZXA010000024.1 GCA_022571865.1 Pseudomonadota bacterium | reverse complement strand
TCTCTTCAAATATTGCCTCAATTTCTATGATTGAATATGACGTGGCTTACCGGCTCGGCATTAGAACCTCAACGAACGCGTGTGAACCTACCGACGTCTTCGATGCTTAACGCATCGACTCGAATCACCACCACTCCCCTCCTGAGTGAAACTAGGTTTAGTTCCATGACGATCAGGGCAGAAGTTCCTTTCAAGAGCCGGCGCATAGCAATTTGCAAGCCGAGGCGTGTCAGTGGATCGTGCGCGGGTCCTGTCTGCGCAACACCACCGCTGCTTGACGAACCGAGTCCAGATTCGGGTTGACCACGACAGCCTGCTCGAATGCCAGCAGTGCAGAGCTGATGTCGCGCGCGCGCAAGCAGATCTGACCGAAGCCGCTGAGCGCGCCAAAATGGCGCGGTTCGAGCTCGAGCGTGTGCCCGATGTCGTCAAGACTATCAGAGTCTCGCTGCTCAACGAATCGTAAGGTTGCGCGTTTGTTCCACGCTTCTGCCCAGTTCGGCCACCGATTGACCATCATGTTCAGTTCTAGATCCGCTGCAGTTGAATCGCCGGTTTCGAACGCTGTGATGGCGCTACGCATTGCACGAGCAGCATCCGCGTCTTCGTGGCCACTCCAGATTTCCCAGATGCGTTGCTCCGCGCCCGCGCGATCATGGGGATCGTCGGCCCCCCGAAGCAGGTTGAAGAGCGTGTCGAGCTCTGGTGTGTTTGGGATGGAAGCCGTCATCATCGTTACGAGCACCTGCTCGATACGCATTACAATCGGGTTGAGCATTGCCGGTTCCCTACAGCGCTTCGGTAAACTTGGCTTCAGTGCGGTGGTAATTCTCCAGCCCGGGATTGTGTTGCATGATCGCACGCCACTCGTCGGTCGCGAACACGTTACCCATCACCTCGTGCCGCGTCGCGATATGGTCCCAGCGGATAATCCAGGTCACGGTAGCCGGACCGAGGGCGTCCTGCGGTTTGCCGTTGACCTGCGCAGGCTCATCTATATTGACCCAGAAGCCTACGAGATCCAGATGCTCACGGATGTAAGGTAACGCCATTTCATTTGCCCAGGCCTTGTATTCCTCCAAACAGCTAGGCTCGTAGTGGTAATTGCGTATCTCGTAGATCATCCCATGCCTCCCGAAGATCCCGCCGAGTGTATACCTGTCAGTGGTTTGTGGTGAGTAAGCGCGACGTTCAGATCACCCGCAGTGATACACTTCGTCCCATGGCGATCTTCGATCTCGGACCAATTCGTTTTGTGGTGGAGCACCGGGCAGTGGGCGCTGATGGCGGACCCACCTTGCGGGTATGTGACCAGTCCGGGGGACGCGAGCTGCTTCGCTTCGACTGCTTTGCCAAGAACCCACACTGGCACGTCGACCCGAGCGGGAATGAAGTGATCCAGAAAATCGAGACGGTAGGGAGCCCGATCGACTGGACGCTCTCCGAGTTGCGTGGCGGGCTCTCCGCCTTGCTCGCGCGCGCGGAGTTCACAGCCGAGCTACCAGGCGGGTACGATAGCGTACTGGACGCGGTCGAGGACGCGCTACGGAACCCGCCGACGAATTGAGCGCGCAGGCGGTCTGTCGACCCACACGAACATCACGAATGGCAATGTATGCAACGCTGTCGAAACAAGATGAGGCATCACACCCCACCTCATTTTGAGACCGCTTCCAGCTAAGCTGGTATCTTTCCTTTTCATTCACGGCGAAGGATACACACTGTGACCGCCGTCGATGCGCAACAGGCGCTCTTCGCAAACGAGGTGTTTTGCCTCGCATTCACGCAAAAGGATGCCGATGCCATGGATTCGTTGTGGGCGCGGCATGTGCCACTGATCTGCGTTCATCCCGGTTGGCGGCGTCTGACGGCCAGAGAAGAAATCATGGAAAGCTGGCGGAGGATCCTCTCGAATCCGAATCAACCTGGCATGGACTTCTACGATCCTCAAGCCCACGCGCATCCATCAATGGTGCTGGTAACTTGCTACGAGCAACTGCCTGGCGGAGTCTGCCTGGCAACAAACGGGTTCATCGAAGAAGATAGTGCGGTGCGGATGGTGCTCCACCATTCAGGGATGTGTGCCAACCCACCCGCAACATAGTTGGGATTGTCGAGCCCACCCACCTGTCGCAATGGCAACATCACCAGACGGATAGCCGTCTTACCAAGCCTCGATCACCGGTGTTTACATCGATCTCAATCGAACACGGCGGCGAGTTCTGCCAACGCCTGCGCACCACCGCGAAACACCGGCCATCCGTCGCCTGGCAGCACGGCTTCAATCCGTGGCAAGTCCCTGAGACGCCTGAGCGACGCGACGGCCATTTCCTTATCCGAGAGTTTCGGATCCGGCAGCAGACAGAGTCTGCCCGCTTCATGAGCCCGGATCAGATCACCGGTGATGAGAGTGGTCTCTTCGAGTAGCAGCGCAAGTTCGCCCGGCGTTTTCGATCCGTTGAGCGTCATGACCGCAAGCCCCGGCACCACCATGTCGCCATCGTTGAGCCAGCCATCACATTCAAGCTGTGCACGTTCATCCACGGGGCCGAGAATGCGGGCGCCGGTATTCTCGGCGAGGCATTTAGACGCGCGGGTATGATCCGAATTGGTGATGACAATCGTGCTGACTGAACCGAGTTGCTCGAGGTGCGACCGGTCGTGTTCGCTCAACGGCAACGGATCGATGACCACGTTGCCCTCCGGACGCACCCACAAAATACTATGGAAGTCGATATTGAGACGTTCGTCGAACACAGACCAACCGTAGATGTCGTCTCGGTGCAGGCGTTTCATGACCCCATCCTCCGTTGAGATACGCAATTTGTCCTCTCAGGCTCCCCAACACATCAGCGCTCGAGCCCGAGCGCCACACGATCCGGGTAGCCGAGTGCGACAAGAAACATGACGCTCTTCCCGGCCGCGTGCGGCGAGAAGAACTCCGTGACTTCGTCATCGAAAAAGGTGAGTCCGGTCGCTCCGAACCCCTGAGCATAGGCGGCTAGATACATGCGACCCCCCACGATGCCACCCTCTAGCTGTGCTGCGCGATAACCACGGTTGCCGAAGTGCTCGAGCACAGCTGGCAGTGAGCACAATGCGTAAACGTTCACAGCCGCATCGGCGGCGAGCGCCTGGCCGAGGTCCAGCCGACCGGCGATCGCACGGAAATCTCCTTCACGCAGCAGTTCCAGAGAATGCTCCTCGCGCTGGTAGTAGTATGAACCCGACGCGAGTCCCTCGACCGCATGTACGATCAGGTAGTGATCGAGCAAAGTGGACCCAGGCGCCAGGACGTCCGCGGCCACGCCTCGTGTAGCACGGTCGAGCACAGTGCATAGTGCCGGGTACGCGATTGTGCGAGTGCGATCGAACGCGCGTGTAGATCCGCGCTTGCGAATTACCTCGCTGAGCGAGAGCCTACTCGACTTGGTTGCGACCATAAGCTCAAGCGGGCGCAATGTTTCACTTGGCAAATTGGATGGCAGGATGGCAAACGGTCTTCGCCATGCTGCTACGGCCAGTCGATCGTCGAGCGACGACGCTTGCTGCATGTCCTGAATCGCCGGATAGGCGACTTCAGTGCGCGACAGCACCTCGGTCTCGAGTTCCAGTTTCGGCATTGGCGGTGACATGGGTAGGGGTGTTTTGGTGTAGCCGAGCGGTAAAAGCGTCAACGGTGCTTCACGCGCCGCGTCCAATCCCAGCAGCGCCGCGACGCTTGCATCTGCGAAACCGAGCACTACCCGTGGCTGTAAAGACTCGGCATCCGCTACGGCGAGTAGATTGGCGTGCAAGGTGCCTGCATCCCAGAAGCAATGCCGGTAAGCCCTTGCCTGGTATTTCCAGGCGTTTCGCCAATAGGTGGAAACACTCACCAAGATGGCGGGCGCCTCAACAATCCGTGCCTCCATGCCGGACGCTTCTGTCAGTACGGATCGGTAGTCCCCCACGCGAAGCCTGTGCAGCGCGAAGTCGTGGGGCCCGAAGTGATACACACCGGCAGCAAGGCCGGGCAGATCACCGGTCACGAGATAGAGGTCGATGTGATAGAGGGCGCCAGTGTTTGGATAGGCACGAAAGACCCTTTCGCCCCCACCGGGATGACGCTTGCGCTTGATGACCCCGGCTGCGAGGTACAGGGTCCGTGCAAGCACATCGAGATCCGGGATGAGTTCAGCGCCGCCTTGATCCCCGACATCGACCGGGAAGGTTCCTATAATATCTAGCAAGGGCGGCGATCCACCTACCAGGATGGTCGGATCAGACGGCAATGGCACAGACTCGACGTCGCAATAGATCTTGAACGGCCGGGGTTGGTTGCTCCAGTCGAGAAAATGCGTGTTGCTGTGCAGCCTGGTCTCGCTGTGCTTGGTCGCCTCGTGATAATGATGCGCGGCTTCGATATTCAGGTTTGAGCTGGAACGATTCATCGGTCCACAGCCAATTGACCACGCTCAAGTGCTTTTGCGATCGAATTACAATCGCAAGTTTTCCCACGCGCGGTATCAACAAGATAAGCCCCACGCTTCATCCCATTGATCCTCTTCTCGTCAAACAGATGTTCCGTCTCAGGATGAAGCGGGCAATTGATCGTCACAACGTCACCGACCTCAACCATGGTCTCGACGCTATCATGAACTGTCTCCCAAGTTATGCAGTCGAATCTCACCAAGCCCGACGCCCACCGCGCTCCGTTACCCTAATCTCCACCATTTCGAAGTCCGACTTTGGTGTGCCACACTCGGGGCATATCCACTCGTCAGGAACGTCCTCCCACCGTGTCCCTGGCGGCACGTTGTCGTCTGGCCAGCCTTCGGCCTCGTCATAAATGAATCCAAATAACTATCCGCCCCGAATTCTGTTAGTCCGCTTTTTGTTGCGGTGCAGGATACATCAATGCCCATCTACCCATTGAATGGTACTGCTTGCCGCACGGAGAACGGTAGCCTCCGAACTGAACTCCAGCGATGCTGGAATCCGGACTGAGCTAGCCTCGTTAAGTCCGTGCCAATCAGCGTTATCAGGCGGACGTGCGCTAAGGGCTTTCCGGCGAGCTCGAACTCGGCGCAGCAGCCACCTCTTGCTGTTCGCGCCACTCTGCCTCTAGCAATCGGGCTCCCCGCAAGATGTTACCCATCGCGTAGTTGCCCTCGTGGCAAGCGTACTCATAAACTTTGCTATCGGGCTTCGACTGCCAGATGTAGCGGCCACTCCAGGGCGCCGTCCAAACGGTGTCGTCGGTCACAGTGAAGTCGTAATACAGATCGCCATCCTCCTGGCGGCTGAAGCGCTCTACCACCTGCAGGTTCTCATCCGCTCCAGGCAACCCGTTGATTCGTCTGAAGTTCGTGGTCTCCACCACGAGCACGTCACCCTCCCAGTGTCCGATTGAATCGCCAAGCCACTTACGGTTGTCCTCGGGCGAATGTTCATCATCGAGGCGAATGATGCGAGCGTCATGGACCATTTCTTGGAGAATCACTACGTGGGTCTCTGTCTGGGTGATGCTTTTGTAGTTGTTATAGAGGCTCGGAATAGTCGGCACGGTGGCGGCGAAGGAAATCAAGCAGCGCTCGGAGGGGGCCAGGCTTTCCGGACCGTCGAACGGACCGGGTCCCTCGCCGGTAAGCCACGAAGCGGTGCCGGTGTTTTCATGGAGGAAACTCTGATAACGCACAGCCATACGCTCCGCGACGCCCGGACGCCGCTGTGGATAACGGCCGTTGGGCGGATCGTAAACGATCGAAGTCGGTACTTTACCATTCACAATGCCAAGAGAGCTCCCCGGATCTACCCAGTACAGGTTGTAGCCTCCAACGCCACCGGCGCCTCCCAAGTTGTTACCGTCACCGCCGGTCGGTGGTGCCTCGCGATCGGGATCGCTGTCTCCGTAGACAGCCCATTCCGAGACCACTTCGAATGTCCAGTTGAGGACCTTGGCTACCCAGGGGTAAATATTTTCGGTCTCGCCTAACCATTCGAGGCGTTCCGTTGGCGTCAGTGTGCCGGTGTCGTATACGCCCGACAGATCCGGCTTGCCCGATTGTGTGCGCTTGATATCAGCCATAGCCTGCATATTGAGGAGGACGGCCAGCAGCAATATTGAAGATTGCAGGAATTTGAGCATGACTATAGACGTACCTGGTTAGAGCAGCGGTATTTTACGACAGTGCGGCGTTCGCCGCATCTGTTGAAGCAGGTAATGTGCTACTGGGCAATTCGTTTAGCAGAACCCGCCGAAGGGAATCCTGGATTCAGTTTACAACTCCACCGATCCTCGACCACGACCCTTCAGTTTCTGGTCCGAGAAACCACCAACACCAAATAATTCCCCACGGCAACGCACGCAGACCAAGTCCCCCATCTACCAGGAGTTCAGCTCTAGTCTTGCCGTTCGGGCGAAGCGCCTGCAGCTGCCTGTCTGTTACTCTCCCCACAATTCTCTCGACGAAACGTATATGCAGAACAGCATTGGGAGCAAGACCCGTGCTTAAGGATGTTTCCCAATGCCAGCGAACGCCAAAAAATGATCGCCAAGGATTCCCCAAAGGCTCAATCGCGACAACACTTCAAGCATCAAAATGCCTGCGAAAGTCAGTAGTTGATAGCGTAAGCTATCGTCCCAGGTCGTCCTCCGAAGCCAGGGGTCGCGCGTTCGAATCGCGCCGGGCGCGCCAATAAAACGGGGTGTATTCCGGTCACAAGGCTTACACCCCATACCGGACGGCTAGGTAACAGTTCATACCGGAGACATAGGTAACAGTTGTGGCGCGAAACCTCCTCAACAAAACAGACAGTACGTTGTTATGAACTTCGAAAAAGTGGGGCCTGGAAGATCTACCTTTCGATTGATCGTAACAACACTCATCTGTTCGCTACTGACTTTTCCCTCACCGGTTCATTCGGAAGATCTCATCACACTCGCTTCATTTGTCGAAGAAGCCAAAAAACACCCGGGCAAAACGGGCGTATACATACTCGATCAAGGTGAGCAGGCTTTGCTTTCCCGAGCCTGGTTAGCCGAGCGCGCAGAAAAATCGATCGAGGTACAGTATTTTATCTGGAGCAACGATAATATTGGCATACTTGCTACCGACGCCCTCTTGCAGGCCGCGAAACGTGGCGTCCGTGTTCGTGTGATAGTCGATGATCTGCTGATTGATGCACCCGACAAAACACTGCTTGCCTTAGCCAAACATCCGCTCATAGAAATCCGCGTGTATAACCCAAAACACAAGGTGGGCACGCCGATGCACAAACGCATCATCAACATGCTCGCCGACTTCAAAGGCTTCAACCAGCGTATGCATGACAAGACATTCATCGTTGATGCTGCAGTAGTGATCACCGGCGGGCGAAACATGGCGGATGAATACTTCGACTACAACCAGAACTACAATTTTCGCGACCGTGAAGTGTTTTTTCTAGGTAATGCAGTGGCTGAGGCCAGCGCCAGCTTCGAGCGTTTTTGGCTAAGCCCATTATCGGTCCCGGTGGAGGATCTGTTCGATGGCTTGGGAATCATGCAGAAAAGCATCAGCGTCGACGATATTGAAGTTCAAGCGATATACGAAGAGCTACATGACTATGCACGGCTGGAAGAAAACTTCCGACCCGAAGTACGTGACGCCATCAAACAACTGTCGGAACGATTTCCCGAGCTGGTAAACGCAATCAAATGGACCGATGTTGAGTTTATTTCGGACCTGCCAGGAAAAAATGATTCGATCATAAGCCTTCGAGGCGGAGGGCGGTCGACAACCAGGTTGGCGGAGATGCTAAAGCAGGCACAACATGACGTCGTTATACAAACGCCGTATCTGGTACTAACCAAAGAAGCGGAGGTGTTGTTTCGAGAGCTGACTGCACGAGGCGTACGAATTCGTGTCAGCACTAATTCCATGGCCTCGACCGACAACAACCAGGCTTTCAGCGGTTATCTCAATCAGAAAAAAAGATTGCTCAAGATGGGCATGGAAATCTACGAATACAAACCCCAACCCGCCGTCGTCACCCAACTGATACAGCGTTACCCGGAAATTGCGGCAAATTCACCGGTGTTCGCCATACACGCCAAGACAATGGTTATTGATGGCAAAACCGTTTTTATCGGTACGTTCAATCTCGATCCGCGGTCGATTAATTTGAACACCGAAGTCGGAGTGATCATCGATCACCCGGAAATCGCCAGCGAGGTCGAAGATATCATCGAAGAAGACATGAGTGCAGCTAACAGCTGGAACGCCAGAACGGATGATCCCAATCAATACAGCTCCTTTGCTAAACGCAGCGAAGTGTTCTTTTGGCGGTTAATGCCCATAAAGCCTCTTCTGTAGGATTCCTGACATTCTTATTGAGTAATGTCCGGCGGTTGACACAATCATCAAAAATTTGATTCCTTTCCTATTTCGCTAGCAACAAAACGTCAGGTACAATACGCGGATCTGCATGTAACCTACGAGCCCACCCAGTTTTTGGACTTCTAGAGCGTGCTGGTACGGTAACCTTCTTGCGCGGGACAACTCATGGGATTTATCAGCCGCTTCGCCATTAACAGACTCGTAAACTCCACCGATCCTCGACCACGACCTTTTAGTTTCTGGTCCGAGAAGCCCCCGACACCAAACAATTCCCCCATTTCGGATTATACGTCATGGAACTCGCTAACAGATCGAGAATGGTCGGGCCGTCACCTGCCGCCTGCGAGTGACGAATTCCTGGGTCAGTTACCTTTTGCAGAACTCGTTGCAGATACACGCCGAAATCAGGACGGGACGTTTCCCGCAGACGTCGTTGATCAAGTCACAACACTTCACAAGCGAAGCGACGCAATTGTTACCGATCGCTCGACTGTACTATTTTCGTTCTTCGCACAATGGTTCACCGACAGCTTCTTGCGGTTTGATAGTGCTGACAGGCGAAAAAATACATCGAATCACGAAATTGATCTTTGTCAGCTATACGGTCTAACCGATGAGACCAGCCGCATACTGCGCACAATGGCTGATGGAAAATTACTAACTCGAGAGGTCAACGGCGAGGACTATTTACCGTTACTCTTTGACGCACAACACCAACCTATCGGCGACTTCAACAATCTCCCGTACATAAACAAGATCGACTTCTTCCTGGCAAAATTCCCCGTCGATCGGCGTGACCACTACTATGCAACGGGCCTTGATCGTGGCAATACAACCATAGGTTACACCGCAATTAGCACCGTGTTTCTACGAGAACACAACCGTTTGTGCGGCGAACTCAAGGAGCGCAACGGGTGGACGGACGATGAAAGACTATTTCAGACGGCTCGCAACATTCTAATCGTTTTACTGCTGAAGGTTGTCGTGGAAGACTACATAAGCCACATCGCGGGTTTGTCCATTTTTCGAGTGGAACCAGGATTTGCTGAAAAACAAAAGTGGTATCGTACGAACTGGATGGCGGCAGAGTTCGATCTTCTGTATCGCTGGCATCCACTAGTGCCTGATGAATTTACCCTCGACGGCACGGCCCACGGCCACATGGATTATCGATTTAACAACCTATTGCTGGAGCAACATGGCGTTGCCGCCGTGCTTTCTGCTGCTTCCAGCCAAGCTGCCGGTAAGATTGGATTACATAACACGCCAGATTTTCTGCTGCCCGCTGAATACGAGGCGATCAAAATGTCTCGCGACTTCAAGCTTCGTTCATTCAACGAATATCGGCGACGATTTGGTCTGAGAAAAGTCAGATCCTTCAAAAAGCTGACCAAAGATGAAAACTTACAAGACGAACTCGAGTCACTGTACGGAGACATCGATAAAATGGACTTTCTCACTGGTCTGTTCGCAGAACAATCCAGCGGCAAAGGGCTGTTTGGCGATTTGATGACCACGATGGTCGCTTGTGACGCGTTCTCTCAAGCTCTGACAAATCCGCTGTTATCCAAGTACATTTTTAACGAAAACACTTTTACTCGTTACGGAATGGAAGTTATCGAAGCGACTTCTTCTTTCGAAGACATTGCACGTAGAAACGTCGCGGGTGAATTGAGTACGTCGTTCTCAATCTAGTTGATTAGCAAATCGGCTCGCCAAAAGTCAGACTATCGCCGCTACGATCTGGCTGACATCGTTTTCTGCACGAGCTGAGCGTTGACGGTTCGCTGCGTCGTATCGGGATTCGAGCTGACGTTCCCGTAAGTTACGCTCCGCAGTGCCGTCTGGTAGTTCTCTACAGATGAGGTTCCGGATAAGGTCAGGACTCCTGTACCTACGTCGTAGCTGCCTGTGACTCCCAGCTGATCCGTAAAGAGAAGCCTATCCTCGCCGGAGGCAAGTCCTGCCGTGATGCTTATAGTTGCGCCCACAAGGTCTGCGCTGTCTGGATCGTGAGTGTCAGCCCGGCATCAATCGCGAGCGGCGGATCGCCCTCGAGATAGCTAACCCGGATATTGCACGAGGACGCAGAGTTTTGGGTGAGAGATCGTGGTCGTCATGACGGCTCGTGATCGAAAGCGTAGCTGTAGCTACGGTTGAGAGAACATGGCGTCTTGGCGGCCGCGAGATCCAGCCAAAAATTGCGGAGGCGCCTCGGTGACACTTCGAACATATTCGAAATATAGAAAATTTATAATAATTTCAAAACGTTAACCATCATGTGCGCCGTACTCGTGCAATATCCGGGCTAAGTCAGGATTTGCGATGACGAGGTCAGGCGCGTCGTTTGGATTGCCGACGTTGATTGTCTCGATCTCGGTGTTACTTGTACCGCCGTCCCCAGCAGCGAAAACGAGATGTATGGGCAATGTAATTGCCCGGTAGCGCATTCAGCGCGGCGTTGAAGCCTCGGCAAGCGCATGAATCGACTGTGGGGGATTGGTCAGGATTTCACAACGCGAAGCGGTCAAATCTGAAATTCCAAGGGTTTGCCCAGCCGCGGCAAGATCCAGGGAGTCAATTTGCGGCAGCAGTTCGACATCGAGCCAGTAGCGTGAGCGCGCCTGGGTTTGAGGTATCAATACGGATTCGAATCCGAGTTTTGCGAGCCGGGCCTGACGTTGCTCCGCATAGGCTTTGTTCCTGTAGAATCCCAGTGCGATTCGGTCTTTGTGCGGTCCGCGCCAGATGACGTAAAAGTCGTTGAAACCCGCTGCGGCCATTTTATCCGTCAGCACGCGCGCATCCTCCGATGATGGTTGGGGCGGCGCCAGAATCCGATAGGATTTGACGCTGCCCTGGCCTTCTTCGCGCAGTCTGAGCTGAGTCGCCTGCCCACTGAGCATCATCATGATCTCATCGACCTGTTCCGGATCCGCTATCGGCCCGATGGTCTGACAGCTCCGCGCGCGCTCTTCGGTGGTATTTTCGGCTAAAGCCGTGCTCGTTTTGACCCGCTCATCGGGTGATGGATCAGACCTGATGAGAACAAGGTCTTGCGAAGACCCCTGATCGGCATCGGCCACTATTACCGCAGGCAATGTTGTTGCGGGCGTTGGTTCGTCAGGTAAGAACCTGACCCGACAACGCAGTCCGCTGGGCAGGCTGTAGTCCTCGTTGGATAGTCCGAGGCGAACGCGAAACGTGCCGCTGGATGCGTCCGCCACACCATCGACGATCGTCACCGTGGCCGTGTATTCGCCCTCCATCGGAGACTCTGGCCGCATAATCGCGCGCTGGCCGACCTTGATCGTCCCAAACGCCGTCACCGGAACAATGACTTCCACGCGCAGCGGGTCGATTTGTGCAAGCCGCATGATTGGCTGCTCCTCGACGGCTTCTCCGGGCGCGAGGTAGTGTTTAACGACGATTCCGCGTATCGGACTGCGCAGGGTATGTAGATTCAGAACCTCGCGCGCCTGTCGCAACTCGAGTTTTGCAATGAGTCGATTCTCTTGCGCCCTTTCCTGTTGCAGGCGCGACAGCTCGTACTGGGTCTCTATCTCATCGAGCTGGTCCGTCGATACGGCCTGGCTGCGGTGTAGCTCTCGAATGCGCTCGTTTCTGCGTTGTGCGAAATCGGCGCTGACGTTACTTGCCTCAATTTCCGCGGTCGCTTCCGCGCGCACCTTTGCTTCCGCCACTACCGCCCGTTCTACGCTCGATTCCAGGCGGACGAGTATTTGACCCTTTTCAATGAGTTCCCCGCGCTCGACTTCCATTGTTTCGACAATACCGTCGACACGGCTACTGAGGTCGATGACCAGGTGGGGTTCGATAACACAATCGAGTTCGCTGAGATTCTGGGCAAGTACGACGGTTGAATTCAGACACGCGACAACCAACGCCGCCAGGCTCAGCAACGTCCGTCTTCCCTCCGACATCCATATCGACGTAACCACAGGTGTTATTCCATCAACCCACTGATCGCAAAAACGTCATCCAAACGTTGATCCTGCTTGAGCAGGTTTCTACGCATGCGTGCATGGCGACGTTCAACCTCGCGTTGTGCGGCTCGCGCCAATGCGAGCCCGGTCCAATAGGCAATTTGCATTTGGCAGTCTATCTTCCAAACTAGTCCCAGAATGGGACGAAACGCACAAGAATCCATGATTTCGTCTTCCCAGGACAAAATTGCCTCCACACTGCCCGGATCGCCTTGCCTGGCGCACCGTCCAAACAGCTGCCGATCGATACGCCGCGCTTCATTGCGCTCTGTCGCAATGACGTGTAAACCACCCGCCTCGGCAACATCCGGATCCAGGTGGATATCGGTCCCTCGCCCGGCCATATTCGTCGCAACCGTAATCCGACCTGGTTTTCCAGCCTGTGCGACAATTTCCGCCTCGCGCCGGTCTTGTCGCGCGTTCAGGACCTCGTGTTCAAGCCCGGCCTGGTGCAGCAGTTCGCTCAGCTTTTCGGACGTTTCGACGGACCGGGTACCAATCAGCACCGCGCGTTTCGTGTCCTGCATGGATTTCGCTCGTGCGACGACGTCGCGCCACTTCTCATCGGCCGTTCGGTGTATGCGGGTCGGAAACGACCGACGCCTGGACGGTTTATTGCTCGGTATCGTGACGACGGGCAGGCGGTAGACCGACCAGAGTTCACCCGCGACTTCCTGGGCGGTGCCTGTCATGGCGCCAAGACGCAGGTAGCGGCGGAAGAATCTTTGATAGGTGATGCGGGCCAGGCTTTCGGCGGGGTCGGTGATCTCGAGGCGTTCTTTGGCTTCGATCATCTGATGCAGGCCCAGTTCCCATGACCGGTCGGGCATAACCCGTCCGGTGTTCTCGTCGATGATCTGAATTTCCCCGTCGCGAACGAGATACTGCTGGTCCTTGGTGAATAGATGCTTGGCGCTCAAAGCTTGTCTGATCATGAGTTCACGGCGCCGCGGGCTCGACCAGGGCCGGTCCCGCCCTTCGCAAAGCTCTGCAAGGCGTGCCTTACCTGCGTCTGTCAGCACAACGCTGCGCGCGTTGTCGATCAGATAAGCGTCGCCATGGTTCTCGATCTGATCTGCGAACAAAAGAGCCTGCCCCAACACACGCCGGTCGACCTGGTTGGCCGCCGGTCCCGACAACTTCAAGGGGGTGCGGGCTTCATCGATCAGCACGCTGTCCGCTTCGTCGACAATTCCGAAACACAGGCCCCTGAGCAGCAACCGGCTATCGGTTTTCCCGGATCGTAAACCGTCGATGCTGCGATAGAGGCGACCTTGGCGATATCCCATCGTGACACGATCGCGCAGATAGTCGAAGGCGACCGCCTGGTTCGTGCAGTAGGCGATGTCGCAGGCGTATACGGCTTGGCGCGCTTGCAGATCATCCAGCTCTTCGGTAATAGCCGCGACGCTCACCCCTAATACGTTGTAGAGCGGCGACATCAATTCGCAGTCCCGTCCCGCGAGGTAGTCGTTCACTGTGATGAGGTGCACGGGAATACCGGCCATCGCCGCGGTACAGGCCGGCAACGTAGCCATCAACGTCTTGCCTTCACCCGTTCCCATCTCGGCGGCCATTCCCCGCAGCATCGCCCAGCCACCCATGATCTGGTTGTCGAAATGACGCATGCCGAGCGTGCGCCCGGAAAACTCCCGGATGATCGCGAACGCACGTGCGCAGAGTACCTCGATGAGACCCTGCCTTTGCAACGCCTGCCTGAGGACAACGGCGCGATCCCTGAGTTCGACGGCAGTGAGTTTTTCGAGTCGCGCTGCTTCGTGGCGAACCCGCTTCAAGAAATTTTCACTACCCAGTTGGCGGGCGCGAAAGCGGCGCGCAAAAGGAGAAGTCATCCGCTGCACAGTTGCATCGAACCAATTCGGTATGCTGGATTCGCGTTCGGGATAAGACCCGAGCGTCGTGCAAGGTCTGAGAATCTCCCTAGACATTGAATTGCCTGAGCAACAATTGCCGAGCCCGCCGGTACCACTGAAAGCCGAGCGGCTCGGTGCCATGATCGAATCTGACGTAGGTACGCCCACCGAGCCGATAGACCGACGCATCGAATGTCAGTTCGATATGAAACACCTGTTCCAACGTGCGGGTACCCGACTCATCCGTGGGATCGATGGCAAGTAACCCACCGCCCATGGTGCCGAGCGCGGCGCTTGGAATACGGTGACTGGCCAGGGGAATTTCACGGCTGATCGTCGCGTGCAATGGCTGGTCGAGTTGCTCGGCCAGACGGATGCTCACCGAAGCCGTCTGGTTTCTGATCAAGCCCATATCTTCCTGGGTCACCGCGACTCGGACCGTACCGTTTGCAAGGTCTGTAACGAAACCAATCAGATCTCCATGGCGCACGAACCGCCCAACCAGGTCTTGAGACCGGTCCAGGAGGAACACGCCTCGTGTCGGACTGCGAACGATGAGCGCATCGAGTCGCACCCGCGCAAGTGCGAGATCGGCTTCGATGGTCGCGATCTCTTCGAGAAGGATATCGGCCTCGAACTGTTTTTCGGTTCTGAACGACTGGTAGGTTGCCCGAGCACCTTCCAGCTCAGCAGCAAGAATGTCCACCTTTACGCTCAGCACAGGATCACTCAACTCGAGTAGCACATCCCCCGGCTCGACAAACTCGTATGGTTGGGTGACAAGCCGCTCGATGATGGCATCGGTTTCGACCCTGATTTCCGATTTTTCGGGCGCCCACACCACACCTTCGGTCGAGGTATGCAACGGAAACGGCGCCACGAAGAGTAGCAGACCGATGCAGCCGAGTACGGCCACGGTCACACCGATTGCCCGCACGCGGTGGCCCTGTAACTGCTGGTTCTCCGTCAGGAATCCGGCTCCCTTGATTATTGGCAAAACGATCTGAGTCGCTCCGGCCCAGCCCGCGAGAATCACCCCGATGAAGAAAAACTTACCAGCAATAAACACAATGATGCCAATCGTGATGCAGATTCGAAATACATTCGAAACGATGGCATAGCCGAACAGCCAGAGTCGTTCACCGATGGCTGCCGGTGATACCGCCTCGGTCAGGCCACCGACGTAACGGCGGAACAGGTAACCGAGATATTGCTTCGAACGTGTCGCGAGGTTCGGTATGTCGATCGCGTCGGCCAGGATGTAGTACCCGTCGAAGCGCAACAGCGGATTGCCGTTGAATAAGACGGTGGAGACGCCGCCGATCAACATGACGTTGAACGCCATGGCTCGAACGACTCCGGGTTCCACGGCCAACCAGACAAACAAGGCAAGTGCCGCGAGGAAGGCTTCCACCATAATCCCGGCCGCAGCAATGAGCATACGATGGTACTTGTTAGGCAGTGCGGCGGACGTCGATGCGTCGACGTAAGGCATTGGGATCAGTGCGAGTAATATGACTCCCAACGCATGCACTTCACAGCCCCGGTGTTTCGCCGCGAACCCGTGGCCGAGTTCGTGGAGGATTTTCACCACAGGATAGAGCAGCCAGATGAGCAGCAGGTTCTGCGCGGTCAACACTCGGTCTACGAGGTTCTCAGTCAATTCCGGCCAGTGAGAACCGGCCAGGACCACCGCTGTGGCAACCGTCGCAAGCCAGATGATGAGACCGGACACACCGAACAAGGGTCTCGCATAAGGCATCCAGCGTTCCAGAAAACGATCCGGATCGATCAGCGGGATGGTTATCGACAGCGGACTCGCAAACCGTTGTCGAAGCTTTTTCATGCGACCCGACCGGTATCGGCGAAACAGTTCGCGGGTATCCGGTGGCGTGTCGGCTTTGAGCAGGTCGGCGGCATATAACTGGGACAGGAGATCGATCGCCTCTGGCTGAGTCGGCGCGTCATCTCCCAAAGCATCCTCGGTCAGATCCCAGAGTTCCTGCACTGTGCGCTTGCCATCCATGAGCGCCAGGAAATGATGAGCTGCCGGTGTGAAACGATGTGAACGGCCCGATGCGTGATCCTGGAGAACATAGGTGGGCACACCGCGATAATTATGACGGTGAATCTCGGTGTGGCGTCGGAGTGTTGGCTTCAGGCTCGAGACGCGATACCACAGTGGGCTGAATAACTCAGATGTCATGGGTCGAGCCGCTATGGGGTCCAGGACCAGGCTTTGAGCCGAATCCAGTCGATCAGTCCATGGGTCCAGATCCAGATCAGTTTTCGCTCGCCGATGTTGATCTTGCCGATTCCCACCATGCCCGGCCGGAGGCGCTGGGGATGGCGTTCGAGAAGTGCTTCGACCGCAAAGAAATTGCGCCCATCCTTTGCCGTCGCGATAGGCGTAATCCGCTGGATTGCGAAGGGCAGATACTCGTCGGGAAAACCGACCAGTGCGAGTTGCCCGGTCTGGCCGGGACTCAAACGCCGCACGTCGCGCTCATCCACCTTGAGCATGACCCGGTAGGAGTCCAGGGGTGCAACTTCGAACAACGTATCGCCTCGTTCGACGGGGGCACCCAGAGATTGGCTCAGGTCACCGGAAATGATGACCCCATCGATTGGCGAGACAGCCCGGGTGCGCTCGAGGTTCCCAGTGGTCAACGCGAGTCGCGCAGCCGCCTGATCCAGTTGTGCTTTCAGGATACTGACGCGGGTGCCGTCGAGCTCCGACATGGCCTGGCGGTATTCGCGCCTCAGTTTCGCCTGTTCGCTCACTCGTTCACGAAGTTCGAGCTCTAGATCCTTGTCATCGAGAGTTGCCAGAACCTGACCTTCTTTGACGATGTCCCCCGCGCGTACGTTTGCCTCCTTAATATAGCCATCAACAGGTGCCACGACCGCTCGCTGTACCGTTCCTTCGAGTATGGCGTCGGCCACCACCCGATACTCACCGTTTGCGGTCGCGAGGATCACGCTGGCACAAAGCACCGCGGCGGTTCCCGCCTTGAGTGTCATGTGACCACGAGTGACGTACTTGTTGATCTGTTGTGTCAGTGCCGTGGATAGTTTCGCTCCTATCCACCGGTCGTGAAGGTATTTGTCGTACAGGATGGGGCCAATCAGGGAAATCACGGTTTCGCATAGTGCGATGGTTTCTCGATCCAACCCCCGTTCGTCCTCGTGTTCAAAGGTCGCCGCACCGACGAGCACGCCGTCGCGCGAAATCGGAATCGTGCAGATGGAACCGCCACCAGCCATTTTTACCAGTTCTTCGTGACAGCGGGTCGCAAAAAAACTTTTCTTGTCATTGGCCGGGAAAACGATCGTCGTGTCCTGACCAATCGCCTCATCCATCGTCTTGGCGATCGTACGGGTCAAACGCATTTTCGAATTCATCGTGGCAATACCCGACATCGTTCGAACTTCAACATGGTTACCGCGTACGAACCCCAGGCTCACTCGTTCACATCCGAGTTGCGTTGCCAATCTTGTTGCAACCGAGTTCGACGCTGCTTCGAAATGGGAATGTTCGACGCTTGCGGCAACCAGGTCGACAACGGCGAGTGCAGGCGAATCGTCAGCAGTCGACTTCTTGTGCATCAGCAGGTCCAGCCAGACCGTATTGCGGGCAAGCGTTTTTGCGGCTACCTGTTGCTCGGATTGCGACCGTTGGGTGAATTCGACCGTAACCACACCCACCAGGTTTGCATCGCGCAATATCGGGACCGCGACAATGTCACCTTTCTGCCCGGCGGCGACGGGTGCCGACTCTTTTGCGCGCACCACGATACGCCGCTGGTGGAGGGCTGAGGCGGCCGCGTTGGACAGTGCGGGCGTCGATATCACTCCCTCAGGCCAGGTGGCCGCCGGCAGCACCGGTCCATCACCCGGATCACCAAGCAGCACAACTGCCTGCCGCGTTCCGACAAGCAACTGACACTGTAGATCGAGCCACGACTGAATTACGTTTTCGGCGTCCTTGAGCATTAATCACCAACACAAACCCTGGTCCAAGATAAAAGAACCAGCGCCATTTAGATGTGAACCACGGCACAGCGCCCGTAGCAGCATTCCGGGTCCTGAAAGGGGTGCTGATAGACTACGACGGGCGTCGGCTTCCAGAATACTCATGCCCTATCTTGGATTTTGCCCGCCAAGGCGAACTTGATAGACTCCCATCGGGAAAAGACGCAACACGTGAGCGAAGAAACGCATCTTAAGCACACCGATCCGGGAGACCCCCACCATGCGTGCACGAGTACTGAATCTGCTGGCCCGTTTAGCCTTCATGGCGATTGTCTCTTCGGTCGCTTGGTCCATCGAACCCGAAACTGTTGGCAAGACCACCATGGAAGAACCCACGGCCAAGTGGTTCATCGTTAAATCAGCGTTCGGCGCAGGTTATGTCTTTGACGGGGAAAGCGGCGAAATGCAGGGGTTGATGTCCCTGTCTACGTTTACCCCTGCCGTGCAACCCAACCTCAAACGCAACGAAGTCTACGCGGCAGAAACCTACTACAGCCGCGGCTACCATGGGGAACGCTCCGACGTACTCACCATCTACGATCTCGAGACTCTCTCACCCGGTTTTGAGATCGAAATACCCAAGAAGGTGGCGACACTGTCTTTCCGACAGTACATCGCACTCCTCGATGATGATCGGCACCTTGCGATATTCAACATGACACCGGCGCAGTCCGTAACCATCGTGGACGTGAGAAGTCGCGAATTCGTCGGGGAAATTTCCACGCCAGGCTGTGCCCTGATGCTGCCCGTCGCCCACAGAGCCTTTCTCATGATGTGTGGCGATGGAACGCTGCAACTGGTGGGACTCAATCGCAACGGCAGCGAGTCGAGACGGATCAGGAGCGATGCGTTTTTTGAGATCGACGATGATCCGGTTTTCGACAAACCCGTCCCCACTGAAGATGGTTGGCAGCTGGTTTCCTTCGAAGGCAAGGTTTTCGAAGTTACGGTCGACGGCGATTCAATCCAGATCAGCGATCCCTGGTCGGTTTTGAGCGAAGAAGACGCCGAGCAAACGTGGCGTGTCGGCGGCGGACAGTTGATGGATGTACACGTCGGTCTGGATCTGCTGTTCATGATGATGCATCAGGGTGAAATAGACACCCACGAAGAACCCGGTACCGAAATCTGGATTTTCGACCGAGGGACTCAGCGGCGTATCGCACGTATCGAAACTGGCGAACCCATCACCAACCTTCTGGTCAGCCAGGATGACGATCCGATACTCATCGTGAGTTCCGAAGCGGGACCGCTTCACATATACGACGTAAAGACCGCGAAAAAAGTACGTACGATCGAGAATGCCGGCCCATTCCCATCTCTTCTACAGAGATTCTGACATGGTGCTGGACCCACTGGTCTTGATGGTCATCTCCCTTGGATTCGGGAGTCTGTTTCTCAGTACTGGCTCGCATAAAGTCCGCGAGTTCGCTCAATTCAGGGTAGTGTTGGCCGACTACCAGTTGTTGCCCGGCGTGCTGGTAGCGCCCGCTGCCTGCTCGATTGTTGCGGTTGAACTCACCCTCACCCTGTCATGGTTTTCAGCGTTGTACACACCTTTGTTCGTCGTGGTCAGTGCCATATTGAGTGCAGTTCTACTGACCCTCTACGGGATCGCGATCGCGATCAACCTGATCCGGGGGCGCGTCCATATCAGCTGCGGGTGCGGTGTTCCGGGAACCAACAATACCGACCAGCCGCTGTCGAGCGGGATATTGGTTCGCAACTCCGTATTGGCACTTGTTGCGTTGGCCGGCGTTTTTCCGATCATTGAACGCGACCTGGCCTGGTTCGACTTTCTGTCGGTAGTCGCCGCGTTGGTGACCGCATCAATTCTTTACCTGGCAACTTCCCAGTTATTGAGCAATAGCGCTGCCATGGCCGCGTGGCGCCATGGCGCAAAAGAGGTTGAACCCGGTGGCTGAGTTTTTAGTTCCAGCGTTCATTATCTTGTGGGTGCTCGTCATTGTGCTGGCTGTGATGGTTGTTGCGCTGGCGCGACAGGTGGGGCTGTTACATGAACGTGTTGCGCCGGCGGGCGCGCTATCACCGACCAGCGGACCGAAGGTGGGCGAGTTGGTGGAAGCTGCGACCTACGCTGATTTACAGGGGCGTGAACACATCATCGGCGGAGCCTCCGAAAGCCGGGAGACAACCCTGGTGTTGTTCGTATCGCCCACCTGTCCGGTCTGCAAAACCCTCGTCCCGATCGCCCGTTCACTTGCCCGGCACGAGAAACTCAGGCTCATATTTGCGAGCGATGGTGACAGCACCGAACGTCATGCGGCTTACCTCAAAGACATGCACCTGGAAGACTATCCCTACATTATTTCCCAGGCGCTGGGATTGGGTTTCGGTGTCAGCAAGTTGCCTTTTGCCGTTCTGCTGGATGCAACCGGAACGCTCGTGAGTAAAGGTCTCGTCAACACCCGTGAACACCTCGAGAGTCTGCTGGTTGCCATGAACAGTGAGGTCGCCACCCTGCAGGACTATATAGAGAGTCTCGATTCAGGACTTAAGGAACAAATCCAATGACGATCAACGATGCCATGAAAAAAGTATTCGGCTGGTTGGACGCACGCACAGACAGGGCAAGCCGCCAGCTTGCGAGACGCATCTCCCGGCGCGGATTTGTCAGCCGTGTGGGCACCCTGCTCGTGGGCGCGAGCGTGCTGCCACTGCTCCCGGTAGCCCGCGCATTCGGTGCCGAAGGTCTAGCCGAGATCGGCGATCCACAGAGTTGTGACTACTGGCGCTACTGTGCCCTTGGCGGCACCCTTTGCTCCTGCTGCGGCGGCAGCATGACATCCTGCCCGCCGGGGGCGGAACCCTCTCCGATCACCTGGGTGGGAACCTGCAACAATCCAGCAGACGGTAAAAACTATCTGATCTCCTACAACGACTGTTGCGGCAAAGCGATCTGCTCGCGCTGCTTCTGTCACCGCACCGAACGCGACAGGCCCGTCTATTTCCCCAGCAAGAGCAACGACATCCTCTGGTGTTTCGGGACCGAGAGCCACGCCTACCATTGCACCGTTGCGATTGTGCTCAGCGAAGCCACGGAGGCCTGATCATTGAGTCGCCTGCTACTGCTCCTTTGGGTCGCCCTTTGCACTAGCGCTGCTCTTGCAGGCTATACCCCCCGCGTTGCCTACCTGCTCCATTGTGGCGGATGTCACCTGGCCGACGGAAGAAGCAATCCTCCCGAGGTGCCGGATTTGCGCGACGAACTGGGGAAAATCGTTGCCGTACCTGGCGGGCGGGATTACCTGGCGCGTGTGCCCGGCGCCTCACAGGCCCCGGTCTCCGATGAGGACCTGGCCGGGATCCTCAACTGGGTGCTTCATCAGTTCAATGCAGATACCCTGCCCGCTGATTTCACGCCCCTGACAGGAGAAGAGGTTGGCAGATCCAGGCGCAATGTCTTGACCGATCCGCTTAAACATCGCACCGCCCTGTGGCAGCGTTATGAGACTGCACCCCAATAGCCTTTCTCGTATCTACCCCCCAGCCAGATCCTACAATGGACGATGGTTGCTGTTGCTGTATCTGACCGCAGGACTAGCGGTTGCAGACTCGATTGATGAGCAGTTTCAAGCCCTGATTGATGATGCCGTTCGCGAAGGCGTCCCCGCGGTCTCGGCAATGGTTGCGTGGAACGACCACACCTGGGCAGGCACTTCCGGTGTCGCAACCGATGGATCCGGTGAATCTCTGAACCCGGACTCGCGATTTCGACTGGCAAGCATCACGAAGCTGTTCACCGCAATCGTGATCCTCCAACTCATCGATGAAAATCAGTTATCACTCGCTGACACCCTGGCTGAAAAACTACCGGACCCGCCTGTGGCGGACATTCCCTATGGGGATGCCGTCACCATAGCGACGTTGCTCGACCACACCAGCGGCATCCGAAGTTTTACCGATGTCGACGAGTTCTGGGATGAGGCTTATGGAAGTCGCGGACTTGACCGAACCTGGCGACCCGCAGAGTTAATCGACTATGCGTTGATGGATTCTCCCTATTTTCAACCGGGCGCTACTGGGCAACGGCACTATTCCAATACCAACTATGTTCTTCTGGGCATGATCATAGAACGAACTACCGACCAGTCGCTGGCCGATAATTATCGTTCCCGCATCCTTGTGCCACTGAGGCTCACCCACACCCTCCTCGAGGGTTACGAACCAGGCATGGAGGCGGTTCAACACAGTTTTCATAAGGCGAGCTTCGGCGAGCGCCTACTGGCAAAACGCAGGGGATGGGTCAAAGCGCCCGGAAAAGGCATTTATGACCTGAGCGGTAGTTATCAACAATACAACAGTTGGGGCTGGGCGGCCGGCGGACTGTCTTCGACTACGGCGGACTTGAACCGCCTGTTCGACGGGTTGCGCGCCGATTCATTGCTGAGTCACAAGAGTGGCAGGTTGTTGTTCAAGAACAACAGCGCAAACGTGGACTCGGGCGTAGTCTTCGGTGGCTCGGGCGGTTGGGACGGGATAGCGACGTCAGCATATGACGTGAACGCCGAAGTCAAAGTCATCGTTCTGGTGAACGGAACCGGCTTCGGCGTACGTTCCGACGATCTGATGAGTCAGCTGTTGCAGATTTACAAAACGGGAAAAAAACAAAAATGACCGAGATGACCAGCGGCGATGCCGTCTATCAGACATTACCAACGCTAAGCGTTTCGCACCTCGCGAGATTTCGATCAACGGCATTGCGCTTGGTTGGATGGATTGGATGGAAGATCGGCTAGCCGGTGATTGTCAGCTACCATGTCGTCGACGGTAAGGAAAATTGATGAGCAACCCCCAGTTCAGCTTCGATCACATCCACATCACCAGCAAAGACCCCAAAGCCGCCGCCTTGTGGTATCAGGAGATGTTTGGCGCGGACATCACCAAAGAGTATGAACTGCGGGGGGCGCCGCAGATTCACGTTGAACTCGGAGCCGCGACGTTGATCATCCGCGGGAAACGTCCTGGAGAAGAGCCGGCCCCGGCGCGAGGTATCCAACACTTCGAGAACTTCTCAAGCCACAACACCTGGGGTACGGACCATTTCGGATTTGCCTACGAGGGAGATCTCGGGGCGTTCTGCGACGAAATTCGAAACAAAGGCGTCAAGTTCGCGATCGAACCCTGGGAATTTTCTCCTGGTACGCTGCTTTGTTACGTAGCCGGTCCCGATGGCGTCAGCATCGAATTGATTCAGCGTAAGATCTGAAGGTCGTTAAGCCGATGACCCGATTTTCCGTTCTCGATCTAGCCCCCATCGTCGAAGGGAGCACCGCGCGCGAGGCGCTCGCGAACTCGCTGGACCTCGCGCAACATGCAGAAACCTGGGGTTACACCCGCTACTGGGTAGCCGAGCACCACAACATGCAAGGCATCGCGAGTGCGGCGACGTCCGTGGTCATCGGTCACATCGCCGGTGGCACCACCTCGATTCGGGTGGGCGCAGGTGGCGTGATGTTGCCGAATCACTCACCGCTCGTGATCGCGGAACAGTTCGGAACGCTGGAATCGCTCTACCCCGGTCGTATCGATCTGGGGCTTGGTCGTGCTCCAGGCACGGACCAGATCACCGCTCACGCACTCAGGCGCACACTCACAAGTGAAGTAGACGATTACCCACGCGACGTGGTGGAACTGCGTAACTATTTCGCGGACCCGGAACCCAATCGACGCATACATGCGGTACCGGGTACGGGCCTCAAGGTGCCCTTGTGGATTCTGGGGTCGAGCCTCTATGGCGCTCAACTCGCTGCCATGCTCGGGCTGCCGTACGCTTTTGCCTCGCACTTTGCGCCCGCTGCCCTTGATGAAGCCCTCGCCACCTATCGCGAGCACTTTCAGCCTTCAACCCAACTATCCGAACCCTACGTGATGGTGGGCTTCAATATCTTTGCGGCCGATACCGATGAAGAAGCGAAATATCTGCGGACCTCATCCCTTCAGTCTTTCCTGAAGCTGCGCACCGGTAATCCCGGTCCCTTACCGCCACCGGTTGAGGACCTCGAATCCAGACTCTCGCCGCAAGAGCGCCAGCTACTCGGCCAGATCACCGCAAGCACGGCAGTCGGAGCACCCGATACGGTGAGCAAGGAACTTTGTGCCTTCATCGAACGTACCCGCGCGGACGAGGTGATCGTGTCTTCACACATTTACCAACATGAAAAGCGCCTCAGGTCATTCGAACTCGCTGCGCAGATTGGCGCCGAGTTATCAAGCGAGCCTGCTTAGGAGGTTGGGTAATGTCCTGGATCGAGATACTCGATAACGACATCTACTACGTCGAAGCCGGTACCGGTCCGCCGTTGGTTTTCCTCCACGGGATGAGCTCGTGTGCCGAAGTCTGGTGGCAGCAGTTCGAACATTTCGCGCAGAACTTTCACGTCTTGGCCTACGACAGCGTCAATCACGGCCACTCTTCCAATTCACCGCGTGACACCGAGGAAACGGATCGCACCGACGAACTGGAGGCATTTCTCGATACGCTGGAAATCGAGCGACCCATCCTCGCGGGGAATTCGATGGGTGGGGCCACCATCTTACGGTGGGCTGCGCGACATCCAACAGATGCCACTGCTCTCATCGTTTCGGGTATGGGTGTGGCCGAACCCGGGACCCCTGCTTTTCGCACCATCAAACCGCTGGATAGTGACATACTGTTCCTGCCCATCGGGGAGTCCCTGACACAACGGCTGCGCGACGAACGACCGCGAATGTTCGAGCGTTATCTACGCATCCGTTCAACCGCAACACGTCTTGAATACATGCGCCATCCACGATCGAGAAACAGCCGTACGATCGATGAGACCAACAAGATTGCCGAGACAATCGGTGCGGTGACCTCGCCCATGCTGGTGATTGTCGGAGCGCTGGACCCCCTGGTGCCCAATGCACAGCGTCTGCACGGACTGGTCGAGCACTCGAATTATGTTGAGATTCCCGACTCTCCCCACAACGTCTACTACGAGACGGCGCGTGAGTGGAACGAGGTGGTGGGCCGGTTCTTGAACGCTGAACAAGCGTAACGGAAGGCCTCAACTGCGAAGAGAACGAGCCTGGCGAGTTGACTTTGTCTCGCTAAAATCGACCTGCCCCCGACTTCGGAACAGATTCTGTTCCTGAGGGTTTGATACCTCAAGATTTCATATCGAAACCTTGAGTTGGCCGATTGGCCCGTTTACTTCTCAATCGGCGGCCCATTGGGGGCGTCACGACCTCGATGGAACCCCGGGTCAGGGCGGTCGTTCAGGTGCACAGATTTTTTTGTTTGAAAATGCGTCCGTCAGCCGACCTCGGCGTTGTGATTCATCGCATCGATCAGCAAATACGAGGAAGTACCTCATCGTTGAACAACTGAAACGATAAATTGCTCAGAGGTGCGCACAACAAGTAGTTAAGCTGTTTTTCTTCTTCGTACTCCAGTATCAGATCAGCCACCCTTTCCGGGGTTCCCCACAGGATGACTTCGTTCACATACCGTTCAACGGGATTTTTTTCACCTTGACGACGCCTTTGGGACAGCGAGTTCTTGACGTAGCCGCCGGTAGTCCACTCGGCACCAGATTCAGCCACACGCCTGGCCAGTTCATCCGTTGGCGCAATGGCGAGAAGCCGGGCAACCGGAATATCCCGTCCCGCGGGGTCATGTCCATGTTCGACCAAGGTACTGTCGTACAGCTGCCTTTTGGTCGCGATATCTTCCATGGACGAGTGCGGATCCATCATGATCGAAAAACCCTTCTCCCCCGACCAGCGGATAGCATCAGGGGAGGAAGCTGCCATCCACACAGGGATCGGATTCTGAAGTGGCTTCGGTAACACCTCGATATCGTCAAATGTATGAAACTTGCCATGGTAGGTGAGCTTTTCCGAGTTCCAGGCCGCCAGGACGATATCCACGTTCTCGCGAAATCGTGGATGACGTTCTTCGCGGTTTACTCCGAAGGCTCTGAATTCGGTCGGATCAAAGCCACTGCCCGCGCCCCAGTTCACCCGCCCGCCCGAAAGTACATCCAGCAAAGCAACCTCTTCGGCAAGGCGCAGGGGATTGTAGAACGCGGCAAGCGATATCCCCGTCCCTATCCTGAGGTTTCGGGTGTTGGCTGCAAAATAAGTACCCATCATATGGATCGACGGACACACGCTGTAGGTGCTGAAGTGATGTTCCGCAATCCAGACGGCATCGTAGCCGTTCTGATCCATGATTCTGGCACGCTCCAGTCCACGGTCGTAAACCTGCTTCAGGTCACCGCGCCGACCAGGCCAGCTGAAAAACTGTAATACCCCAAATTTCATTCGTTCCCCAAACACCCTGCCTACATCGAGCCAAGCCTACCACGGCCGACAATACTTGAGCTGTTAGCGACTGTCTCGATCCGGTCCGCGCAAGGTCGTGCCGCCATCCACCACGAGTACCTGACCTGTGATGTAGCGGGCATGGTCCGAAGCGAGAAAACGTACGGCATGGCCGATGTCCCAGCCGGTGCCTTCGATATTAAGCAGCGACGCCGATACCCGGCGTGCTCGCGCTTCATCGCTCATCCCTCGGCCATAAACCATCGGCGTGTAGACCGGGCCGGGCGCCACGCAATTGACCCGGATACCTTCACCACCATGGTCGACCGCCATTGCCCTGGTGAGGCCGATCACCGCGCTCTTTGAGGTGCTGTAGGTCGTCAAACCCCGGGGCCGGAGCGCCGATATGGAAGAAACATTGATGATCGCACCACCACCCGTCGCGCGCATGGCAGGAATGGCGGCTTTACTTGCGAGGAACATACTGTCGACGTTCACCGCCATGACTCGGCGCCAGCGCTGGTAATCTTCTTCCACAACGTTACCGCGACTGCCGATGCCCACGTTGTTGTCCAGCACGTCCAGCCGACCCCACGCCGACAGCACCGCCTCGACCATCGCTTCACAGTTCGCGGGTTCGGTTACATCGGCTTCATATGCCAGCGCCGTATATCCAGCAGACTCGATCATGGTCGCTGTCCGTTCGGCCAACTCGATCTTGCGATCCACACAAAACACCCGGGCGCCACTTGCGGCCAGCAAAATAGCGGCCGCACGCCCGTTGCCGATCCCGTCATCGGCGGCACCCGCACCCGTCACGATCGCGACTCTACCGTTGAGTCCGTCCGTCGTTGGAATATCCATGGGGTCCTCCCGTCATCGTTTGAAGCTAACGATCACTACCGTAAACATTTTTTGCATGGATTGGTAAAAACCGGGCAAGAACGGGTAAGTGTAGGGAGCCACCATTCGTTCTTCAGCGCTCGAGCATCGACGCCGACGGACACAACTCAGACATTCAGGCTCTGCGGCGGTCGGGGGGCCGCCGCCAGTCTATCTGAGGAGCCTTAGTTTTGTATCGTATCGACAGTGGAGAATAGCCAGGCACCGTCCTCTTTGACGAGGGTATAGGTCTGGGTAACGTTGAATTGCCCCGACTTGATCGTCATCGGACCGACGGTTGCGGTGCCATCGTCGTTAATAACGACCACCGCATCATCGGTCGATATTTCCAGACCATCGAGACCGCCAGAATCCTTGAAACCGGTCAGGATCTGTCTGAGCGCCACCTTATTCATACCCTGAACATCCGAATAGCTGTCGGAGTAGTAGGTCATGATTTTATCGACGTCCTTGGCCAACAGGCTTTCCTCGAAATCGTTCAGCGTCTGTGAGATGAGCCGCTCGTCGCCCATCACCTGGCACCCGATCAACGACAGCAACAACGCTGCCCCAACACCGATTTTCAGCAAGGTTTTCATCGTCCTTCATAACCCCTATCTGGTTTTCCTATGAACTGATGTTGCCATAGATTGGTAAGCTGATGGCAGAAAGCCCACTCCCCAATACGGTAATCGGCCGTTTCATGTTGGAGCGGGATCAATTCCCCGCGAACCATCACATCATAGTCAACATCATCGGTATGATTCAGGGTCTCGTGGACAACGTCATGACGGGGCCTGTTACGCGTTGAACCAGTTTATTGCCCAAGGGCAAGTCGACCAGGTACGCGATCTCACGGTTCCCCAGCTGATTGACGCGATTCGGGAAGTCCACAAATACGATACACCGTCTCCGTTCCTACCACGCCGAGGCGCTTTGAATGCATTCGATGGGTTTACCTTTGCTAATCCAAGAACTTCGTTTGCGCCATCGGCTCCGCACTGAACGACCCGGACCACGATTCCGATGACATTCGGCTTGGCCATTGTGACCATCAGCTCAATCACGGTGAATCCATTTTCGCCTGGTCCGTCGGTCATCTGAGCCCTCGAAATTAGCGCACCGCTATTTAATGGTAATAAAGATTTTCGGAAGCAAGCGGGCAATTTAAGCAGGATGTAATCGGTGCTGGCGCGCCGGTTTATTGGCAGAACAGGTGTCAATTAGTCCGCGCGCTGCGCGCGGAAAATGGTTTCGCCGGTTTCTGGCAATCCCACATCCACCGTGTTACTAAGTGCAATGAAGTCCAGCTACTGTAACTTGGGAGAGTGGCCATGGCGACCAATCGACGAGTTTTCCTGAGCAATACGGCAGCGGGCACGGCACTATTGACGATGCCCGCTTTCCTGTCGGGCTGCGGTGTCGACCCGGCGACGTCGGTCAGCACGGCCACGCCCGCGAATCCATTCCTCGAATGGTTTGGCGTGGATGAGGCACTGCTTGCCCGGGTGATGAGCGAGCTGACCGCAAACGGCGCGGATACGGCGGAACTGTATTTTCAGCACACTCGTACCACCAGCCTGCGTATGGAAGATAGCCTCGTCAACCGGGCCCATACCAATATCCAGCAGGGTGTTGGATTGCGGGTGGTCGTGGGCGATCAGACCGGTTATGCCTTCAGCGAAGATCTGACCCTGCGTTCGATGCTGGCGGCTGCCAGAACCGCAGCGACGATCGCAAAAAGTGGCAAAGTGACCGTGCCTCAGGCGTTTAACCCGCTGGGGGCGGGCGACCTCTACACAATACGCGTGCCGTGGACGGAGGTGGGAATAGATCAAAAGCTCCCGCTGCTGCGGCAGGTCGACAAGCTCGCCCGGTCGTCCGATCCGACCGTCAAAAAAGTGTCGGTGGGCTGGATGGACTCGGATGATCGAGTGTTGATTGCAACGCTGGACGGTCAGTTGATTGTGGATCACCGACCGATGACCCGTCTCAGTGCTTTAATCACCGCATCCAGAAACGGTGCTTCGCAATCCGGCTCCGCCAATATCGCCGCGCGCAACGATTTCGACTGGTACACCAGCGAACGCATAGCCGAGATGGTGAAGCTGGCAGTTGCCCGCACCATGATCCAGTTCGACGCCGTGCGCCCACCGGCAGGCGAGATGCCGGTGATACTGGCGGCGGGTCCGAGCGGCATCCTCCTGCACGAAGCCATCGGTCACGGCATGGAAGCGGACTTCAACCGCAAGGGTCGCAGCATCTACTCCGACATGATGGGCAAAAAGGTGGCGGAACCCTTCGTCACGGTTGTCGATCAGGGAACGCTCGCCGGAAATCGGGGCGCGCTGAATTACGATGATGAAGGCAACGCCTGCGGGCGAACGGTGATGGTCGAGGACGGCATCCTGCGCTCGTATCTCCACGACACCATCAGCGCACGCCAGTACGACGTTCCGGTAACCGGATCAGGCAGGCGACAGTCCTACAAGTTCGAACCGATGCCTCGCATGACCTGCACCTTCATGGAAGACGGTCCACATACAAAAGACGAAATCATCGCCGCTGTCGATCACGGCATCATTGCTGAGACCTACACGAACGGTCAGGTTCGAATCGGCGAAGGCGACTACACGTTCTATGTGAAAAACGGCTGGTTGATCGAAAAAGGCAAGGTCACCGCACCGATCCGGGATGTAAACATCATCGGCAACGGGCCCGAGTCTCTCAGGCGCATCACCATGGTCGCAAACGACGCCTATATGGACACCGGCGGGTGGACCTGCGGCAAGAACGGCCAGAGCGTTCCCGTGTCGCTCGGCATGCCGAGTGTCCTTGTTTCGAAGATGACGGTGGGGGGTCAGAATGTTAGCTGACCTCAAAAAACGGGCGGGAGACGCCGTGGAACTTGCCAAGGCCGCAGGTGCCGACGACGTCTGGGCAGCAGCGCAGCAATCGCGTAATGTCCAATTTGCCTTCCGGGACGGCTCGTTAGAAACGGTCAAGGACAACACCTCACGGGTATTGGCAATCCAGATTTACGCAGGTGATCGTTACTCTTCCAGCCAGACCACCGATCTGAATCCGAGCCGGTTGGCTCAATTCATAAGCGAAGCCGTTGCCACCGCGCGGGCATTGGAACCGGACCCGTTCCGCAAAATCACCCCTCCCAACTTGTTTGCAGAACGCTCGAAGGTGGACCTCGATCTCGTCGACC
>JACZXA010000198.1 GCA_022571865.1 Pseudomonadota bacterium | reverse complement strand
TGCCGATGAACTCGAGGAACTGGTGGCGCTACACGATGCGTCGAACATTGCAGCGGTGATCGTAGAACCTGTCGCAGGTTCCGGTGGGGTCATCCCACCACCAAAGGGTTATCTGCAGCGGTTGCGAAAAATCTGTGACAGACATGACATCCTGTTGATCTTCGATGAGGTGATCACTGGCTTTGGTCGGCTGGGGGCGCTCACCGGTGCGGATTATTTCGGGGTAACCCCCGATATCGCGGCCTTCGCCAAGCAGTTGACCAATGGCGTCATACCGATGGGTGCGGTTGTCGTGCGCAAAGAGATCTACGATACCTTCATGCGCCAGGGAGGCCCGGAATACATGGTCGAGTTTCCCCATGGTTATACCTATTCGGGCCACCCCATAGCGTGCGCGGCGGGGATCGCTGCGCTGGATATCCTGGAGAACGAGGGGTTGGATGGGCAGGTCGCGGAGAAGGCTGATTATTTCGAGGAATGTATTCACGGCCTGGATAATCATCCTCACGTTCTCGACATACGCAACATCGGTTTTGCTGGAGCGCTGACCCTCGAGGCATACCCCGACGAACCCGCGCGCAGGCCGTTTGAAGTGGCGATGTGGTGCTGGCAACGGGGATTGTATGTGCGCTACGGGGGTGACACGCTGCAGTTCGGTCCACCGTTCGTGATGGACAAAGCGGACATCGCGGAAATGTTCAACATCTTGAGCGACGGTCTACGGGCCGCTTGAACGAACGGGTGGTTTCAGTTCAAATGATGCAGCGGTAGTGCGGTTGAAGATTTAATTCGTTCCATGGCAAACGACGACGATACATCGTGTAGAGATGTCACGGCGATGAGTTTTTTGTAGACGCGGTCGTAGTCGCCGATGTCTTTGGCAACAATTTTCAACAGATAGTCGGTTTCGCCGCTCATACGGTAAAACTCCACGACCTCGGGTATCGCTTTGATCCCTTCGGCGAAGGTGGCGAGCCACTTATCGTTGTGTTCGTTTGTTTTGATACCGACAAAAACCGTTACGTCGAGATTAAGCTGGCCCTGGCTCAGCAGCGCCACGCGCTTACGAATAACATGGCTGTCTTCCAGACGCTTTGTGCGTCGCCAGCAGGCGTTGGCAGACAGACCAATACGTTCTGCGAGTTCAGCGTTGGACAGGGACGCGTCGTGTTGCAGCTGGTTGAGAATCCGCAGGTCCATTCTGTCAAAATCTTTCATAAAACTATAGAAGGTTGGGAGAATATTGCGGATTATGCCATGGAGGCAGCATATAATGGGACTTCGTTGGGCGAAGCTTGCAATAATAGTGGGGGATGTTCTTGCCGCGGCCGGTCGGCTCCGCCGCAACTCGACCCAGCCACCACCTTCATGAGGAACCGTCATAGCTAGTCTCCCAACCGGAACCTCATCCAACAAACAGTTGATGTTCGGGTACTCCCTGGTCGCACTGGCCCTGCCGGTACTGATCTATGTTGGCAACCCGGCTGTCGCGTTGTTGGTGGGTGGCGCGATCACGCTCGGTTTGAATCGCTCGCCGCTCAGGTTTGGCGTGAGTGCGGGCGCGTACCTGCTGCAGACCGCCATCGTATTGTTGGGTTTGCGATTGAACATCGACACTCTCTGGCAACTCAGTGCCGAGTATTCCTGGGGTGTTGCGATATATGTACTATTGACCCTTGCCCTGGGGCTTGCCATCGGCAGGTGCCTCAACGTAGAAGCGCCTTCGAGTAAGCTCATCACCGCCGGCACAGCCATTTGCGGAGGCACGGCGATTGCAACCCTTGGCCCGGTAGTCCACGCACAGCCACAGCAGATCGGGATTGCGCTGGCAACGGTGTTCTTGTTGAACGTGGTTGCATTGTTCACATTTCCCCTCATCGGTGAGGCGCTCGACATGACTCAGCGGGAATTCGGTTTGTGGTCTGCCTTGGCGATCCACGACACCTCGTCGGTTGTCGCAACCGCGGCGATTTACGGGGACGAAGCTGCCGATGTCGCCACGACCATCAAACTCGGGCGAACGTTATGGCTGATTCCATTGGTTTTTGTCGTGAGTCTCATGGAGCGGTCCGAAGGAGCGCGCGTCCGGGTGCCTGGTTTTATCGTGTTGTTCATTGCCACGGCCGGCCTTGCCTCTCTGGTGACCCTGCCGGCGTTGATTACCGAGACGGCGAGCATGTTGAGTAAAGCCTTCCTGGTGGGCGCGCTGTTTCTCGTCGGTACCCAGCTGACCCGGGAAACGATACGCAGCATCAAAGGAAGGGCGCTCGGCCAGGCACTGATCCTGTGGGTTGTCGTTGTCCCGCTGACATTGGCCGCGATCATGCTGATCTCATAACCCAGAGAACCGGATCTCGAGGGCGTTATATCCATAGACAGAAACGATTCTTCTACTCGCTCGTGCCTCGCCATAACATGCTCCAGCATGACTATTCGCAGATTGCACATCGACATCTGGAGCCTGATTGCCCTCGGGGTCTTTATCGCCTACCTGCTCTTACCGTTGGGGTACTGATCCGACGCTCAGGTGACATTCAATCAGGCGCTAGTAACTTCCAGCCGGACCCTGTCCGGCTTTTTTTTGGCATCTGCCTTTGCGTCCCGAACGGCGGCGTTGATCATGCGCCTAGTCAGCGGTAAAACTTCTTGACAGGGTTGAGTCGTGAGCCTAAAAAACCCTGGTAGATGGGTACCACCTGGTTTGGAAATTGGCCGCTTCGAATCGTAAACTTGGTAACAAAAGTCGACGCGATCTCGATGGGGATGAGACCGTACGCGACGAAGAGAGAGTCCGGGACGATGGGAAAGATGAAGAGGAAGGCGAAGAGGGCGAAGACCAGGAGGAAATTGTCGATGAGAATTACGAAACGCCCTTGGAGGACGATGATTTCATCGCCGACGAGGAAGACTCGGACGCACAGTTGGTAACCGACGAAGTGCTCAGCCCCAAAGAACAAGATGCCCGCTGGCTGGCAACACGTCGGGCGATCGAACAGCGCATGGAACAAAAGAAACTGGACGAGGACCTGGATTACCTCGATCTGGATTCGGATACCTGAAATCTACTCGATGCATCAACAGGCTCCGCCAGTTCGAGATCTGGTGCTCGTTGGCGGCGGGCACAGCCATGTCCAGGTTCTCAAAAGCTTTGGCATGAAGCCGTTGCCGGGTGTGCGTGTCACCGTTGTCAGTCGGGAGCTGAACACGCCATATTCCGGCATGTTGCCAGGATTCGTTGCCGGTTTTTATCCGTGGCGAGATATTCACATCGATCTAGGTCCTTTGGCTAACTTTGCTGGCGCCCGATTGATCAGCAGTGAAGTTGTTGGTCTCAATCTGGATGAACATCGCATAAAACTTCTTGATCGTCCCGATCTCCGCTATGACGTTCTGTCGATCAACTCGGGTGCCGTACCCGTCGGTGTTGGAGACAATGTCATTCCAGTAAAACCCATCGGCAGGTTTCTGCCTCAGTGGGAACAGGTAAAACGTGATGCCAGATCCGGAGATCAGATCGTCATTGTCGGTGGCGGTGCGGGTGGCGTCGAGTTGGCGCTGGCCATGCGGCAAGCACTTCCAACTGGCGTGAAGATCAGCTTGATTACGGATCGTTTGCTCGTTGGGTACAACAGGCGCGTCGTCGGATATTTGAGTCGGGTACTCATTAGCCGCGGGGTGCACCTGCACGTCGGAGCCAGCGTCGAAAGTGTCGAAGGGGCCGTTGTGCACACGAGCGATGGTCGTTCACTACCGGCCGACTACGTATTCTGGGTAACGGGTGTACAGGCTCCCGCCTGGCCTCGAGAAGGGGGGTTGGCGACCCAGATCGAGGGATTCATCGAAGTGGACAGAACGTTGACTTCTCTATCCCACCCGGAGGTATTTGCGACCGGTGACATTGCCGCGTTGGTGGATCAACCACGGCCGAAATCCGGTGTATTTGCGGTGCGGGAAGGGCCGGTACTCGCGGATAATCTGCGGCGCCGGCTGACGGGAAGACCCTTGCGTGAATTTAGGGCGCAGAAGCGGTTTCTCAGCCTGATTGGAACGGGAGACGGCAGAGCGGTGGCTTCAAAAGGGCCGTTGAGTGCATGGGGCCGTTGGGCGTGGCGATGGAAGGATCGCATTGACCGTAAGTTCGTGGAGCGCTTTTCCACGCTCCCGGAAATGAAGGTGGATGCGCCACTACTCGCGCCCGTGTTGCAGGCGGATGCGCCCGACACCATGCGCTGTGGAGGATGCGGAGCCAAACTGGGTGCGGATCCCTTGCGTCGTGTGCTGGCGCGTCTGCCCGATCAGAAATTCCAACACGTACGACTGGGAATTGGCGATGACGCCGCCGTCCTCGAACATCGCAATGGCAATCTCGTCTTGACGGTCGACGGCTTTCGTAGCCTGGTTTCAGATCCCTATCTGTTCGGACGGATCTCGGCTCATCACAGCCTGAACGATATCTTTGCCATGGGCGCGCGCGGTACCGGTGCGCTCGCATTGGCCACCGTGCCGCTCATGGCCGAATCGATGATGGAGGAGGAGCTCTACCAGTTGCTCAAAGGTGTGGTGGATGTTTTGAACGCCCACGACGTACCTCTGGTCGGAGGACACTCGGCAGAAGGAGCTGAGCTTTCCCTGGGATTAACGATAACCGGGGAAGTGGAGCAACCCATGCTCACCAAAGCCGGGTTGCTGCCGGGTGATCTATTGCTCCTGTGCAAACCACTCGGCACGGGTGTGATGTTCGCCGCCAACATGCGGGGTAGATTGACTTCCGATCTCTTGGAGGACGTTGTCGCCAGCATGGATCGGTCCAATGCGTCTGCCTTGAAGGTGCTGCGCAAACACCAGGTGAGAGGCGCCACCGACATCTCCGGGTTCGGCCTTCTCGGCCATCTCGCGGAAATGTTGCGGGCGGGCGGTGTCGGCGTCAGCATCCGGTTGCACGATGTGCCGCTGCTTGCCGGGGCGATGGAACTCATGGAGGCTGGCAACGCAAGTTCGTTGCAAGACAACAACGAACGCGCCTTGGGGGAATTCGAATTTGTCGGTTGTTCGCCAGGCGACACGACCGTGCGCTTGCTTGTGGATCCGCAAACCTCCGGGGGTTTATTGGCGGCAATTCCCAGTGCCGAAGCCGAAGCTTGCCTGCTCGAACTGAGATCGGCCGGCTACGACGCTGCAGCAATAATCGGGCGTGTAGAGGAAGATGGTTCGAAAATCATCCAGGCCTAGAGTATTCATAGTTACCGACCCTATGTGCTCCTGGTGTTGGGGTATGACGCCGCAAATTGAAATTGCCGCGCAACAGTTGTCGGCTCAGGTCGAGTTCGACCTGCTGATGGGCGGGATCAATATCCACGGCACACAACCGATCGGTGACTACGGAAAACGTCACCTGTATAAACTATGGAAGGAGGTGCAGGCGACCACTACTCAGAATTTTGGTTTCAAATTGCCTGAGTCATTTATCTACAACAGCACCTTGTCCTGCACGGCGGTGGTCGCCATGAGTCGCTGGCAGGGGAAACCGGCCTTTGATTATCTTCATCGTTTGCAACAGCTTTTCTTTCTGGAAGGAGTGGATATCAATGATCCGATGCGCCTTGCACAGGTAGCGCAGGATTGCGGTTGGATGCGCGATGACATGGCAACAGCCCTTAACGATCTCAACGTGCGCGAAGTGGTTCAATTCGAAATCGATACTTCTCGAAGTTACGGAACGAATGCGTTGCCTAGCGTGTTGTGGGAAGAGGACGGAAAACGAGTCCTACTCACCGGTGGGTGGGTGGATGCAGGCACGCTCGTACAGCTGGTGAGATCGAAGCTGAACGCAGCTCAATAGCAGTCTCAGAAGTAGCTCGCCAGCGCAGGGCGAAAGCGATCCATGTCGACGAGAAACGAATCGTGTCCTTGAATGGAATCGAGGCTCAGGAAAGAGAGATCGGCAACGTGTTCACCCAGCGCTTTTGCTAGTTCCTGCTGTTGGTGAATCGGAAATAGAAAGTCGGTTTTGACCCCGATGATGAGTGCGCGCTCGAGCTTCACTCGACTTACGCCTCGTTCGAGGCTGCCACCATGATCGGCGATATCAAAAAGGTCCATGGCGCGCGACAGATAAAGGTAGCAGTTGGCGTCGAAAGCTCCTATGAACTTTGCAGCATGGGCTTCGAGGTAGGATTCCACTTCAAAGTCGATCCCGAACGGATGATCGTCGGGTGGTTCGCTGGTGGCACGTTCGCGCCCGAAACGTTGCGCCCACTCTTCCGCCGAGCGGTAGGTGATCATGCCGAGTTTGCGTGCCAACTGCATCCCGGTTGTAGGCGGATGGTCAAATTCGTATTGACCATTTTTCCAGACAGGGTCTTTGCGGATGATCTCTCTCTGCAATGAACGCAAAGCGATTGCGAAGGGGAGGCTGCGCGCAGCAGACGAGATAGAAACCAGACCCTGACTGCGCTCAGGATGTAACAGGCTGAATGCGAGGGCGGTCATACCCCCCATGGACGAACCCACGACCGTGTGTAACTTTTCGATACCGAGATGATCGAGGACGAGCGCGCCAGCATCGGCGATGTCTTCCAGACACAGGACCGGGAAATCCAGTCGGTAATATTTTTCGGTTGCCGGATTGACGGACGCAGGTCCCGTTGATCCGAAGCAACTTCCCAGCGAGTTAACGCAAACGACAAAATAGCGATCCGTGTCGATTGGTTTGTCAGGCCCGACCATATCTTCCCACCAGCCAGCGCTCGGGTCTTCACGGGAAGAAGCCACATGGGCCGTTGGCGATAAACCGGTAAAGATGAGTACGGCGTTGTCGCGAGGCTCAGTGAGCGTTCCCCAGGTCTCGTACACGATCGTCGGGCTCGAAAGTCGGCCGCGCCTCATGTCAAAGTTACCGTCGATGGTGAGTTTCATGGTTTGTTCAGGTCTGTTTGGTAGAAGAAGCGACGAGCCATAGACGGCTTGTCCAGAGTGTACACCGTTGTAGATACACTAGAACGTAGTCTCGGGTTACCTCACTGCGAGACCGATTTCGAGCATTTTTTTGAAGCGCTCGATGAAAGTAAGTTCGCTCAGGTCTTTGAATTCCCCAGCATCGAAGAAGGTCCCTGAGCAGGAAGGGCAGAACTCGTATTCGATATGGAACTGGGTTTTGTCGGCCATTCTCAACATCGTTACTTCGCACTTAGGACAGTTGACGTTCTGAACCGCCCCGGGATTTCCGGAGACTCTTTTGTTTGAGTCAAGCCGCCATGGCCGACCCTTCCAGTTGCTGATAATACGCTTGTTCTTTCTCCGCAGGAGGCACGTTGCCAATCGGCTCGAAGAGACGCCGATGGTTGAACCAATCCACCCAAGTTAGTGTCGCAAACTCAACCTCTTCGATGTTGCGCCAAGGACCTTGACGACGGATCACTTCCGTCTTGTATAACCCATTGATGGTCTCGGCCAGCGCGTTGTCGTACGAATCACCGACACTGCCGACCGAAGGTTCAATGCCGACTTCATTGAGCCGATCTGCATAACGTATCGACACATACTGTACGCCTCGATCACTATGGTGAATCAGGTCAGTGTGTTCGTTAACGGCGCGGTCATAGAGTGCTTGCTCTAGCGCATCCAGAGCGATGTCCGCGTGCAAAGAACTCGACACGCGCCAACCAACAATCCGGCGTGCAAACGCATCAATGATAAACGCCACATAGACAAAACCACGCCAGGTTGCCACGTACGTTAAATCCGCAACCCACAAGGCATTCGGTCGCGACACATTGAAATCGCGATTCACGCGATCCAAAGGTCGCTCTGCTGCCTCATCCGAAATCGTCGTTTTGATCCGACGGCCCCGCACAACGCCTTGTAAACCCAGCTTATGCATCAGTCTTGCCACGGTACAGCGGGCGACATCAAAGCCTTCTCGCTGCAGCTGACGCCACACCTTACGCACGCCGCACACACCAAAATTTTCATCCCACACGCGCTGAATCTCAGGCTTCAATTCATCGTCTCGTTTAGCACGCTCTGACCGTCGATCCGGGTCGCGGTGCTTGGCTTTGTGGGTGTAATACGTCGATGGGGCAATCGGCAAGACTTTGCAAATTGGCTCGACCCCAAATCGATGCTTGTACTCATCGATGTACGTCACCATCACTTCAGTTTGCGCAACGTGGTTGCCAGACGAGCGCCGCCGGGGCGAAAAAAGCCGAAGCCGTTTTCAATATTTCGTTGGCCCGGCGAAGTTCTTTGTTTTCTCTTTCGAGCGCTTTAACGCGCTCTCGATCATCTTTGGTCAATCCATCTCGACGACCGGTATCGACCTCGGTTTGTTTGACCCAGCTTCTCAACGTCTCTGGCGTACAGCCAATTTTGTTGGAAATCGAAGCCAGCGTTGCCCACCGTGATTCATAGTCCTTTTCATGCTCGAACACCATTCGAACCGCTCGTTCCCTGACCTCTGGGGAATATCGTTTTGCTTTGTTCATCGCTCCATCCTCTCAAGAGTTGGAGCCTCCA